>PMKM01000193.1:7857-40589 GCA_003157745.1 Bryobacterales bacterium
GCCGAATCGGAAATCATCGGCCTGCTCGCCAACGGGCACGGCAAACCGGAGATCGTCGCCGGCATTCACTACTCGATCGCGCGCCGCACGGCGCGTCTCGCCAAGCGCGTCGGCATTGAGGACCGCGTCTACTTCGACGGGGGCCCGGCGCTGAACCGCGGCCTGGTCGCCGCGCTACGGGATGAACTGCAGCGCGAGGTTTTCGTGCCCGAATTCCCGCAGACGACCACGGCGATCGGCGCCGCCGTGATGGCGCGCAACGAATACCGCGCGCGGCGGGTGGCGTGACGCCGCCAGCCACCTGGCCCGCCGCGTTCGCGCTCGGGCTTCTGTCGGGCATGGGACCGTGCCTCGTCACCTGCCTTCCGTGTCTGGCGCCCGTTTTTCTTGCCACCGGCAACGGCGTGCACCAATCGTGGAAGATCCTGCTGCCGGTTTCGCTCGGCCGCCTGTCCGCCTACTCGTTGCTGTGCGCGGGGGCCGGCCTGGTGGGGCAAATCGCGGTGCGCACGCTGGGAACGGGCATCCTGAATCGCGCATTCGGCATTTCGCTCGTCCTGGTTGGCATGGCGCTCATCCTGCGCGGCCTGCCGTTCCCACACGCGTGTCGAAAACCGGCCGCTCGGCTGCTGCCCTCCGGACTTTTCCTGATGGGCTTTGCCATCGGCGTCGTCCCGTGCGCACCGCTCAACGTCGTGCTGGTTTCCGCCGCGGCCAACGGCACCTGGTCGGGCGGCCTTGCGCTTGGCATCTGCTTCGGACTCGGGTCGATCGCCGTCCCGTCACTATTCCTCGGTACCGGCACAGCCTACATCGGCGCCCGCCTGCGCGAGGTGCTACTCGGTTGGCACATCTGGGTAGTCCGCGCCAGCGGCGGACTCTTCCTCATAACAGGCCTTCGCGCGGCACTCGCCCAGTGAGGAGCATGCTCTCCTCGTCAACCACCAAGAGTATTACTCTCCCAATGAGCGCAAGCAACACGCCACCTTGCCGGTAACCTCGCGGGCGAACTGGGGACAGTAACCAATTACCCCGTTTCCCCGCGCATGAACCTGACCCACACCTTCTCCCCCACCCAAAACAACGGCCGCATCACGTCGTCGGTGGACGGAGTCACCGGCGAGAACGTGAGCTATACCTATGACTCGCTGAACCGCCTGATTGCGGCTTCGACGGCGGCGGCGGCGGGCGTGCAATGGGGCTACACCTATAGCTATGATGGGTTCGGCAATCTGGCTGACAAGATAGCCACGAAAGGGTCCGCCCAGACGGTCTGTTTCAACGTGAACTCGACCACCAATCGGGTCAGGATCAACGGCGACGCCGGCTATGACGTCAACGGCAACTTAAAGCCGCTGACCGCCTCACGTGTCTCGGCCTGATCTCCGACTGCTGCAAACCAGCGCCCCCCCTGGGCTGATCGACGATTGCCCGTCCTCATTGCCATCGGTCACACCTGCAGCGACTTTTCCTCGCAGCCACTAACTCTCCCTCCCTGAACGGCTTCCAACTGCCCGCCCATCCTCCCCGCAGTCTCGCCAGCCGGCATCCATGTCACAGTGATTACAGGAAGTACCCGCGCGTCCGGCGCAAGCACTCGCGCTGGCGTTGGACTTGCTCGCCGGCCCACCCACCAAACGGGGTGAATCTGCCCCGTTTGCGGCATGCCGTTTTGTTTGTTTTCAACGACTTAGTTCGCCTCAAACGGGGCAAATTCACCCCGTTTTGGAAGCACTTGTAACGTGCTTCCTTGCTTCCGCTCGCTGTGGTCGCGGTTACGCTGCCGCAGTGCTGGAGAGCCCGGTGGATCGGGATATCGTCGTCGCCGTGGGTGCCGACGACCAGGCGCGGATCTGGCTGAACCACGAAGCGAGCGCTGTTTGAGTTCTTCGTCGGGAAGCAGCGGGCGCAGCAGCCACGCGCCGTCGTGCATGGCTTGGCGGAAGAAATGCGATCCGAATGGCGCAAGGCGTACCTGGAACAGAGCTTCAACTCACTCCATGCCCAGCGGAAGACGGCAGAGTCCTTCATACAGAGTCAGCGGCGCGAAGGATGGATCGCCGTGCCGGAATGCTATGACGATGGCGGCTTCACCGGCGCCAGCATAGACCGGCCCGCGCTGCAGAGGCTGCTGGCAGCACTCGAGGCCGGCGAGTTGGATTGTGTGGTGGTGTATAAGGTCGACCGCCTGAGCCGCTCGCCGTTGGACTTCACGCGCACGCTGAGCCAGTTCGAAAAGCACGAAGTCAGCTTCGTGCGTCAGAGTGAGACAGGAGCCCGCTTTCGGAAACCAGCCTGGACGCTCACACACCCTTGTAGTTGAGCACAGGCCGGAGGGTGCGCGTCACCTTCACCAGATCCCTCTGAGCGCGCAATACGGCGCGGATGTCTTTGTACGCCGAGGGAGCTTCGTCACGGAGCTTTGCCGCACGACGAGAGTCGTACCAGACTCCTTCCATCTGCTTGCGGAACTCCCGTTCCGTCACTTTCCCCCGCGCAGCGGTGCGGCTGAGTGCACGGCCTGCGCCGTGCGCGCTCGAACACAGTGCTTCCTCGATGCCGCGTCCTTCGATATGAAAGCTGAGTGTGCCCATCGAACCGGGCAAGACGCCACTCTCGCCGAGTCTGGCCGACATCGCTCCCTTTCGATGCACCCACAGATCGCGCCCGCCGTGGCGTTCGAGCATGACATGGTTGTGGTCGGTTGTGATGAGCGTTTCCCAACAGACACGCGCTCCCAATGCGCCGGCCAGCACGTGGCCGAGTTGCCCGGCAATGGCGTGCCGCGATGCGTCGGCAAAACGGCGCGCCCAGGAAGCATCGTTCAGGTAATCGGCTCCGGCGTCGGAAACGGCCTCCAGCGCGCGAAGCCCGCCAGTCACGGGTTGCGCGCGTGCAAGGTGATGATCGCGGATGGCCTGACCCAGCGCCCTTGACCCGCTATGCACCATCAACCAGAGCCGGCCGTCGTCGCCCGCCTGCATTTCTATAAAGTGATTCCCGCTACCGAGCGTCCCGAACTCAATCGGCCCTTCCCGCCGGCGGACGGACTCGAGACTCTCGTTGCTCAGCGATACGCTCGACAACTCTCCGGGCTGGGAAAGGACTTCACCACGATTGCGGCGACAAGGCGGCACGGCTCGACTTACAGCGGCCAACACTTGGCCGGCGACTCTCGGACTCCGCAAGGCCGCGGCCTCGACATCCAACGCGACAGCCAACATGCCGCATCCTATGTCGCCGCCAACCGCCTGCGGGTAGATCAGGGTCGACGTGGCGACGACAACGCCGATGCACACATCGGCGGACAAATGCACGTCTGGCATCACGGCCACCTGTTGAACATCTGGCGCGCGCCGGAGGCGTTCGATCGCCTCCGACACGTCCCGATCCATAGGCACCGCCAGCCAGGTTTGAATGGAGGCGACCGTCTCACTCATCGGTACCTCCTTCGGGAAACGCAGGAGCAAAAGTCAGCTCCGGCGCACGTTTGCGAGTTATGCTCTTGGCTGTCTCCGCGCGAAGCCGCGGGGCCTCGCGGCGGATTGCGTCCATCGCATCGGCGATCGGGCGACCGGCCGGGATAAGAACGCGGACCAGCAGCCGCCCGCAATCCGGTGCGGGAGACACTTCGTCCACGAAGACATCACTTATACCGCTTATGACATCGCTTTCCGCCAGCGCCAGGTTCAGCGCGCGCTGAACCTGGCGGCATAACTGCTGGGCTTTACGTTGGGCATGCCGGCCGAAAGAACGGCTGCCGGACTTACTCGTGTACAGTGCCTCTAAAAACTCCGGGTCTACTAACTCCACTTCCTTGAAGCGACGTTTGTATTGTTTCAAAACAGAATTCCCCTATTGCGCACACGCGCACCGCGCCGACACGTACACGAGTGCGTGCGGCTATCTCAACTTGTTTGTAGAGTGACGATGGGCGCCGGGCCAGCCGGCCGGCCTGACTATCGAGCGGCGGGCAGGCTCGACGGCATCGGGCAGTGTGCAATAGGGGACATGGTTGCCTCCGCGACGACTTCGAGTATCGGGATAGCGAAGCGCTTCGCGCACTCCGCATCCTCATGGATCATTATCGCCTGGCTCCGGCCTTCGTGCAAGTTCCGCCCGGACCGGCCGAAACATCGGCTTGCTCGACCGACGTCGCCGGTTGCGGAATTCGCCCGCCGTCCAACTTCATACTCTCGATGTGGAATTCAATCGCCTTGCGAATCAGTTGCCTGGTCTCGTCCAGCGTCGCTCCGGCAGCGATGCAGCCCGGCAGATCTGGCACAGGCGCGCAGTAGCCCCTCGAAGTCTGTTCAAAGAACGCCGTGTATCGGCTCATTGCAACCCCGCGTGTTTCAATATAGATGCCTGCTTCTTCTCGCCCCAAGTCCACCGGCGGCGAGGTATCGAGAGTCTACTTTCCGAATCCCGGCGCCACCCCGCAGCGTCCAACGTCACGGGGGCCACAATAGAACTATGTCGATCCCGAAGCCTGCCGGCCTTGGCCAGGCGGACGTCACGCCCAGGCCCGTCTACCTGAATCGCCGCAAGTTCCTCGCCGCCGCGCCCGCCGCGTTTGCCGCCACGCGGGCATTGCTCGCGCCGCCCGCTCTGGCCGCAACCCGCCTCAACATAGCGGCTAAGAGTCCCTTCAGCACCAACGAGCCGTTGACCGCCGCCGACGTGGCCACCCACTACAACAATTTTTACGAATTCGGCACCAGCAAGAACGAACCCGCCCGCAACGCGCAGAACTTCCGCACCAACCCCTGGACGCTCTCCGTCGAAGGCGAAGTCGCGAAACCGCGCAAGTTCTCTCTCGATGAAATCCTCAAGCTGGCGCCGCTCGAAGAGCGCATCTATCGCCACCGCTGCGTCGAGGGCTGGTCGATCGTCGTCCCCTGGATCGGCTATTCGCTCAGCGCGCTGCTCAACCTCGTCCAGCCCACCGCGAAGGCCAAGTACGTGGCCTTCGAAAGCTATTGGGACCTGAAGCAAATGCCTCTCGCGCGGCCGGAAACGGCGGGCATCGCCTTCCCTTACGTCGAAGGTCTCCGTCTCGATGAAGCCATGCACCCGCTCGCGCTGCTCTCGGTCGGCATGTACGGCGAGTCGCTTCCGCCGCAGGATGGCGCGCCCGTGCGCCTGGTCGTCCCCTGGAAGTACGGTTTCAAGGGCGCCAAGTCGCTCGTTAAGATCAGGCTCGTCGGGAGCCAGCCGCCGACCACCTGGAACTTAGCCAACGCCCACGAGTACGGTTTCTATTCGAACGTCAATCCGCAAGTCGACCACCCCCGCTGGAGCCAGGCCAAAGAGCAGCGCCTCCCGTCGTTCTTCAAGAACCACGCCACGCAAATGTTCAATGGCTACGCCGATCAGGTCGCCGGCCTCTACTCCGGCATGGATCTAAGAAAGAATTACTAAGCGATGCCACGAAATGGTTGGTTCAACCGCCGACAGCGATTCCGTTTCTCCGTAGCGCACGCACGGGTGCGTGCGCTACAGCAACACCCGGAATCTGGCAATGCTATTTCGTGACGAGCACTAAACCATGCTGAAAAGCCGCTGGACAAAAGCCGTTGTATTCCTGCTCTGCCTCGCCCCGTTCGCCCACCTGGCAGCGGTGCTTTTCGCGTGTCTCGAGCAGCCGGATATGTCGAGCCCCGTCTGGCGCATCCTGGTGCCGGCCCTGCCGCCGAATCCGCTCGATTTCTTCACCCACCTCACCGGCGATTGGACCCTGCGCTTCCTCGTGATCACGCTCGCCATCACGCCGCTGCGCAAGCTCCTCGGCCTTCCGGACCTCATCCGTTTCCGCCGCCCACTCGGCCTGTTCGCCTTCTTCTACGGCTGCCTGCACCTGCTCACTTACCTGTGGTTCGACAAGCTGTTCGACTTCCACGAAATCTGGAAGGACGTGGCCCGCCGCCGGTTCATCACCATCGGATTTGCGGCTCTTGTGTTGATGATTCCCCTCGCGCTCACTTCGACCAAAGGCTGGATCCGCCGCCTCGGCGGAAAGCGCTGGCAGCTCCTTCACCGGTTGATCTACGTGACCGCCTTAGCCGGCGTGGTGCATTATTATTGGCTGGTGAAATCGGACATCCGCCTGCCCGCCCTGTACGCCGCACTGGTCGCCGCACTGCTGCTCTACCGCCTGGCGATGAGCATCCTGCGCCGCACACGCCAGTCATCCGCCGTTTCGAAACCAACCCCCGTCGAATCGTAGGGTCCGGGCATGCCTGGCCCGCCGGCTATTGCAGTTCGAAACGGACCTTCACTCGCGCCTCAACGGGGATCTGGCCAAGCACGAGACTGCTGTCCGTCGCCCCGGCGCTCTCACCGCCTCCGGCCGCCCCAACGGAGTTCGCCATCAAGCCAGGGAACACTTGGACGCCCGGACCGGAACTGAGCAACGGCTCGTCCTCGTCTATGCTGAACGCTTTCCCGATCTTCTGATCCAGCTTCGCCGCGAAGGCAACCGCCTTCTCCCGTGCTGCGGCGACAGCCATCTCGCGAGCCTGATCCCTGTACTTGCGGATGTCGGTAGCTCGAAAGGACACACTGCGGACACGGTCGACGCCTGATTGAATCAGCGCAGCCATCAGGGCATCGAATTTGGCAGTATCCTTCAGCGTGAAGGCAATTCCCTTCTTCGCTATGAAGTAATCCAGAGTCCGCCCATTCTTGGAATTGGTATATACGGGACTAACATTGGCAAAGTCCGTCTGGATGTCTTTCGCATCCACACCAGCCTTGCGAATCACCGCTATCGTCTCCGTGACGCGGTTCGTCTGTTGCTCGATTGTGGCCGCCAGATCCTTACCTCTGATCTCCACACTTACCGAGATGTCGACCACATCCGGAACCACCTTCAGTTCCGCCGTTCCGTAAACCGTAACCAGCGGCCGGGTTTCCTCGCAACATTGCTGGGCGCCGATGTTCCCCGCTAGACACATGGCTCCGATCAGCACAATCGTTTTCGAATGCACGCTCTTCAAGCCTCCTCGTAGTGACACTCTCTCGACGCCAATTCCGCCGAGCCCGTCGACTAGCCTAACATCGTGGCGCGGGCCTCCAGGCCTGCTGTGTCGAGATTCGTCTCGACACTTCTTCCGCCGGTCCTCACACAATCAACACACAGTCCCCATACGAGTAAAACCATACTCCACCGCATGCCTGTACGCCTCCATCGCCAGTCCCTTCCCAGCGAGCGCGCACACGAGCAGCACCAGCCCCGTCCCGGGTAAGTGGAAATTGGTGAGCATCCCACCGCGCGAAACTCAACGCCGGGATAAATAGAAATGTCCGTCTCGCCGCCCGACGCCGCAATCGCCCCGCCGCGTGCCGCTTGTCACTCGGTCGGCGCTACTGTCAGGTTCAATGGCTTTCGCTCGCCCTCGGCGAACTTCACCGCCTCGCCATACTTCTCGAACGGCTGCAACGCATCCGGGTCGCGGCGATCGATCTCCGTTCCCGCCGGAAATGCGAAAACGCGATACTCGCCGGGAGTGATCCCTGTCACCTTGCACGTCCCATCCGGCTGTGTACGGCATTCGCCAAATAGCGCAGCCTGCCGCTGGCGCGGCGCGTCCGGCAAGATCATGACGCTGGCACCGGGAACCGGATCGCCTTTGTCATCGGTCACCGCGCATTCCGCAGTGCCGCCGTTCGCCTTGAGTACGATCTCGAGCGGCAGCGCCTGCCCCTCGCCAACATGCACGCCTTCCGCGAGTGCGTCCGCGTCGCCCATGCGAATCGCCTGGATGTAGGCATCGTCACCCGCCTCCGTCGTGGAACCCATGGCCACATCGTACTCGCCGGGTGCGACGTGCGGGATCGTGAACGCACCGTCGGCGCCCACTTGCGCCACCCCGCCGGCTTGCGTGTCTCCTGCATCGCGCGGCTCCAGCACCACCATCAATCCCGGTGGCAGCTTGCGGCCCTCCGGCGCGATGACTCGCCCGCTCAGGCTCCGCGCTTGCCCTGGAGTCAACTCAACGCCCTCGATGTCTGAGTCACCCACGTCCAGCGTCCGCTGGGCCGAAATCCGGTTCGGCTCGTTGAAGCCTCCACCCTCAACCCGCAGGCGATACGTGCCCGGCAATACATCCTGGAATTCGAACTCGCCCTTGGCGCCTCGAATCAGGAAACTATGCGTTGGCCCTGGCGAATCGGACCGGCCGATTGGACCGAGCGTTACCACTTGGAATAGCAGAGCCGGACTACCGGCACTGGTCGCGATGTGGCCGCGCACCCGAACCGCGTGTGTCCGGACCAATTGCAGGTCGAAGCCCTGCAAATCCGCTCCTGCTTCAACCTTCACTACGGCCGCCTGTCGCGCGTCTACCGTGCCCGGGTAGAAGACAGTCGGATAAGCTTCGCTTCCGGTCGCCGCGCCTGCCCTTGCAGGCCGCTGCACGCGGACTCCGTCAAATCGGTTTCTCGGCGCGTATGTTGCCGACACCCTGTACTCGCCCGGCGCGATCTGAAAGGCCCGGTACTCACCGCGGTCGTTCGTCGTCGCGTAGCCCCTCCCCGACTGAGCGTCCTTTTTCGCTCGCGCAGTCGACACAACAACGCCCACCCCGGAAATCGGGTCGCCGTCCGCGTCGAGGATCCGTCCCGAGACCGCGCCCGCGCGCAGCAGCTTCACCTTCACGTCCGATGTAGTCTGTCCCGCCTGCACATTCACGGTCTGCGGTTGTCCGCGCGCGACCACATATCCGTCCCGCTCGACTGCAAGTACGTAGCTTCCTGGATCCACATCGCGCAGCGTGAACTTGCCCTCCCGGTCGGTGATCGCGCCGATGCCGCCCCCCTGATCGTGCCGAAGGATTACGACAGCCTTCGCGACGCCAGCGCCCGATTCTCCGTCAACCACGGCCCCCGCGAAGGATCCAGTCTTGGCTGGCTCCGCCGGAGTCCCCTGACCCGCAATCGGCCCGGCAGCAACGCATAGCAGGGCTGACGCGGTCAACAACCGGATACGCATGACCTAAACGCCTCGAATGCTATTATCCAATTCCCCGAACCTCGGCGCTACCTCCGCCCGGTCGTTCCTACACAATCAACATGCAATCCCCGTACGAATAGAACCGATACTTCTCCTCCACCGCATGCCGGTACGCCTCCATCGCCAATTCCTTCCCGGCGAACGCGCACACCAGCAGCAGCAGGCTCGTCCCAGGCAAGTGGAAATTGGTGAGCATCGCGCCCACCGCGCGAAATTGGAAGCCAGGATAAATGAAGATGTCGGTTTCGCCGCTCGATGCCTGAATCGCCCCGTCCCGCGCCGCCGATTCTAGCGTGCGCACGCTGGTGGTTCCAACGGCGACCACCCGGCTGGCGGCGTTGACGGCGGCGGCGTCTTCGGCGCCGACCGAAAAGCGTTCGGCGTGCAGTTTGCCTTGCTCGACCTGCGCGGCGTGCAGCGGTTGAAACGTGCCGAGGCCGACGTGCAGCGTGACGCAGGCAATCGCAGCGCCGGCTGCGCGGCATTGGTCGAGAACTTCGGGCGTGAAATGCAACCCGGCCGTGGGCGCCGCGACCGATCCTTTTTCGCGCGCGAACACGGTCTGGTATCGCTCGCGGTCGGCCGGCTGGTCGGGGCGCTTGATGTAGGGCGGCAGCGGCACGTGGCCGATCTTCTCGAATTCGTCGAACGGGTCGCCTGCACATTCGAAACTGATCCGCCGCTCCCCGTATCCGCCGCGCGCGGCAATCACGCCCTCCAGCCGGTCGCTGAAATGAATTCGCTCGCCCGTCCACATCTTGCGCCCCGGCCGCACCAGCGCTTCCCATTCTTTTCCGTCCGCGCTCACCGGACGCAGCAGGAAGACCTCCACCCGTCCGCTCAAATACTCGTGCAGCTTGGAATTGTTCTTCCCCAAGGCGAGCGCGTGTATGCCCTGGCGCTGCCCGAATAGCCGGGCCGGAAAAACGCGCGAGTCGTTCAGCACCAGGCAATCGCCGGGACCGAGGAAAGACGGCAGTTCGCAAAAACGCCGGTCCTCCCACCGCTTCTCGTCGCGATACACCACCAGCATCCGCGCGCCCGCCCGCTCCGCAAGCGGCTCCTGCGCGATCAACTCTTCGGGCAGATTATATTGAAATTCCGCCAAATCCATCCAGCTTTCACTGTAGCGCGAGAAGCACTGGCGTTCGTGGCGCTACTCTATGTTTGGAGCATTCGCACGTGCCGGCATCGTCCGAGAACGACACCTTGATTGATGTAACCGATTGCCTGTCTGCTTATCGAGAGGCGGCGCGGCATTTGTGGAATACCCTCTTTGCAGGCTCCGACCTGACAGACTTCGACACCGTCGACGAGTTTGCCGAAATAGACGACCGACTATTCGACGCCGTGGTTACGCCTCGTGCTGTCGCGCTGGGCGGCTCCGTGTCTTACGGGGACGAGCCCGACTCGCGACGGATTGTCCCCGCAGTGGAGGGCCGCAGCCTACGTTGCGGTTGCGTTCTGCCGGGCTTGCGCGACTCGTTGCGCGTGGTCCCCACGATAGCGCACGGAACCCCGATCATGATTGAGAACCCGCGCGAGGGATACGGCAACGGCTACTGGGACCACCCGATCGGAGCGGTCCGACCAGAAGATGTCGAACTCAAGTACATCGAGTATTTCGACTGGGACATGCTTGGCATTAGAGAATACCGGTACTACATGGTTGAGATTCTGCGCTTCGAGGGGCACCCGGAACTTGAGCGGCGACGTGCCCTGCTGGATGTTGCGCACGCACGGGTCACGGTGTCGAAGGAAATCGCCGCGGTCACGTAGCCCTGAATCGCACGCCACGCTTCCGCCGGTCAGGTCACGCCAAAAAGCGCGCGCCCCAGCACCATCCGGCTGCGACGCGGCTCGTCAAAGAGATGATCACAGAGCCCCATCCGCCGCCATCCTGAGGTCCACGCGGGATCCTTCGGCGCGAGCGACAGGGACATCGCCGCTCCGGCCGGAGCGCGTATCGGATCATGATGCGCGCTCCGTCGGAGACCGGTCTAATCCTGGAAGAGTAACGGTGCGAACTGGTAGAGGCTGCGCCGCCAGCTCAACCACTCGTGAGCGGTCTCGGGCGACTCATAGAATACGCTCTTCACCCCGGCCTGTTGCAACGCCTCAACGTTAGCTTTGCCCGTGGCGCCCCTCTCGCGGCTTCCGTAGCTGACAAACACGACCTTGACGTTCTTCTTGAAGCTGTCCATGTCGGAAATGTCCGAATGCGCGATGCTGCCTCCGCTGAAGATGCCGATGTGAGAGAACTTATCCAGGTTTGCCAGCGTGATCTGCTTGGTTTGCATGCCACCCATCGAGAGGCCGGCCATCGCCCGATGCCCCTGATCGGCTTGGGTGCGGAAGTTGGCATCGATGAAGGGAATCAGCTCGTCGACGAGCACGTGCTCGAAGGCGCTGAAATTGAAGCGGGGCGGGCCGCCAGGGCCGCCGGGGCCGCCGGGTCCCGCCGGAGCGGGTGCCGGTGCACCGGGTTGGGCGGCCGCCGGAGCCGGTGGGCGCGGAAAACCCATCTGGGCGCCGGGGACATAGCTGCTGGCCATCACGATGATGAACGGCTTAGTCTTGCCGGCGGCGATCAGGTTGTCCATGATCGGACCGGTTTTCCCCTGATTTCCCCAGCCCGTTTCGTCTTCCCCTCCGCCATGCTGCAAGTACAGCACCGGGTATCGCTTCGACGGGTTCTTTTCATAGTCCGGCGGAGTGTAAACGAAGCAGCGGAGAACGGCATCGGAGCGCTTGGAATAGAACGGAGTCTCGCGCAACTGGCCATGCGGGACATTCTTCAGTGCATAAAAGTCCTGGTCGTGGGCGGGCACTTCGACGCCGCTGCCCCAGCGGCTCGCGCCGTAAAAGTACAGGCTGTTGGGATCCGGAACCTGCGCGCCATCGACCACGATCTGGTAATAGTGGAAACCTTCGTCCTGAGGCCGCGTGTCGCCGACCCAGGCGCCGTCATCACCCTTGGTCAAGGGGCAGGTTGCGCCGCCCAGGAATTGGAGCGCGACGCTCTGGGCCTGCGGCGCGACCACGCGGGCGCGGACCCGCCTTTCCGAGTTNNGTAATAGTGGAAACCTTCGTCCTGCGGGATGGAAGCGCCGACCCAGGCGCCGTCCTCGCCCTTGGTCAGGGGGTATTTGACGGCTCCGATATCGAAGGCAACCGAGTGAGCGTCGGGCGCGACGACACGCGCGCGGATGCGCCGCTCGGAGTTTACCGCGGGAAACTCCTTGCCCTGCTGGTTCAGCGCCGAGGGCTTGAAATCTTCCACTGGCGGGGCTTTGGCAGCCTCAATCGCCGCTTTGGCCTGGGCTTCCCGTTCGGCCGCCGTCGGCATTCCCGGCGGCCCTTGGGCAAACGCCGCGACTCCCGATAACGCGGGCACGAGAGTGAGAATCAGAAACATGTTCTTCATAAGAGAATCCTTCCGTTAAGAGAATACGGCACGAAACGCCTGAATGTTACCGGAGCGCGACTCGGGCCGGCCAACGATTTGCGCATCGTATCGATTGGAGGCCGCCTTCGTACGCATCGTTCAACGGAAGGGTGACTCCGCCGCCCGCTTGCGCCGGCATCGAAGATCCGGCGGTGAGCGGGATGCGAACCGAGGCCGCGCCCCATCTCCGCGGGCCGTTCAGGATGATGTTCAAACTGGAACTTCTGGCGCAACAGGCCTGGACACCGTTACGAAGCGAAATATCATATCACGCAGCAGACGCAAGATGTAAGCGTTTCCGGCCTTAGAACCGCCCACCATTGCAATCGGGTGCGGCGGTCTGATACTATCGGTTTGGCAGATCCTCCCCAGTGTCTGAAATCCAACCACGGAGCAACACCATCAACTGAATGAGCTTTACCGTCTTTCTTGGCAACCTTCCGTCATGGGTCACCGCCGATGACATCAAGCAATGGCTCGCCGCCGAAGATCTCGTGGCCGACGCCATTAAGGTGATCCGCAATCACGAAACGCAGGAATCGAAGGGCTTCGCGTTTGTCGAAGCTCCCACCGCCGACGAAATGGCCGCGATCATTCGCCGTTTCGATCGTGCCCCGTTGGAAGACCGTCTGTTGCGAGCCAATCCGGCGCAGCCCCCAAAGGGCAAAGAAAGCCGTGGAGCGCAGCCGATTGCAGCTCCCAGCGCCGCCCCCGCTCCCCGCGGCACCGTCAGGCCCGACCGCAAAAAGCGCGGCGGCCGCGACCGGGAACAGGCGCCCCGCAGCGCTTTCGCAGCCGAGCTGGCGAAAGTTCTCTAACCCCGTCCGGCCGCGCGGCCGGCGAGAGCGGCCCACACCTGTGACGTCCAGTCACAAGCGCTGGTTCTTTATCCTCTTGTTTTCAATCGGTTAACCGTGGCGCAAGACGTGCCTTTTGGTCCAGTATGAAATTCGTCTGGCTGAGCGCGCTGCTGGTGGGCGGCCTCATGGCGGCGGGCAACGAAGATGCGGAAGCGAACGTGAACACCCGCTATACGGTGGAAACGGTCTCGGTCTCTGGGGAGGGATGGAGCACGGCTCCGGCTGTCGATCGCGATCCGAAGCTCAGCTCCGGGCTGCGCAAGGAGATCGCTTCACTGATCGGCGAAAAGCTCAATCCGGCGCGCCTCGACGATCTTGCCAAGCGTCTGCGCAAGGAACTTCGCGCGCGCTCGGTCGAGCATCATGTGTTGCGCGGCAAGAGTCCCGAGTACGTCGAGGTGGTTTTTAGCGTGGAAGTTCCGCCCAATCGTTTCGATGTCTCCGTGCCCAAGTTCCTCTACCAGGCCAAACAGGGCTGGAGCGGCGCCGTCGAAGGAACCGCCACCGTGCACAATAACGGCTTCACCGCCGGCCTGGTGAGCGATGGCGACGAAATCGTCGAACGCTTCACTGGCGTTGTGGCCCGCTACGAAAGCCAACCCGCCCTCGACTCCCGCGCGCGCCTCAATTTCGAATTCGCCAGTTACCACGAGTTGTGGAATGGCGCGACCGTTGCCTCCGCCGGCGCCGATCGGCTCTACCGCACCCGCCAGGAGTTTCAGCCCGTGCTGAGCGTGCGCGTGGCGCGTCCGCTCGAACTCAGTTTCGGCGCCAGTTTCGAATCGCTCGGCCAGCAAACGCCCGGCGCTTCTCCGCTGGCGGCGAATTCGCTGGTCGCCGGCGCCCGCTACTCCAGGCAGTTCGAGGGCGCTTCGGATCAGGCGGTCGAGGCCGCCTACGACCTGCGCGCCGGCACGCGCGGCATCGCGAGCGATTTCGCCTACACCCGCCATCGCTGGGAACTCCGCTACCGCTTCTCCCACGGCAAGCACGAATTGGTGGATGATAGTTGGGGCGGCGCGATTTTGGGCACGGCGCCGCTGTTCGATCGTTTCGTGCTCGGTAACAGTACCAGCCTCCGCGGATGGAATAAGTTCGATCTGGACCCACTCGGTGGAAACCGCGTGGTCCACAATACCGTCGAGTATCATTACGGAGTCTTTCAGATCTTCTGCGACTCGGGCGCCATCTGGAACGGCGGGCAACCCGCCGTGGCCCGCGGCTCGGTCGGAGTTGGTCTGCGCCAGGGCGTGTTTTCCGTCGCCATGGCGTTCCCGTTGCGTGAAGGGAGAATGGACCCGGTCTTTATGGTGGGCATGAATTATTGATGGCGCAAGCGCGCGCAGCAGGCAGGGGACGCGGAAGCTGGCTACTGGCCGGCCTGGCTCTAACTCTGCTCGTCGCGCACGCCAGTTCCTTCGACGTCGCCTTTGACGGCGATACCCTCCGCCCCGTCGTTCCCGATTTGCACTTTCTCTCTGGCCGCGCTCTCGACCGCCTCAAGGACGCGCGCACCGTCGTCCTGCTCTCCCAAATCACTCTCCTGCGCGAGGATCACATCACGCCCTTCCGCCGGACGCCGCAGCGTTTCTACTTGAGCTACGACATCTGGGAAGGCCGCTTCAAGGTCACCATCCCCGGGGCCACGCCCGAATCGCGGCCCGGCCTCACCGCCGCCCAGGCCGAAGCCTGGTGCATGGAGAACATGATGGTGAGCGCGCTCGGCGTCCCGCCCGACGAGACTTTCTGGATGCGCTTCGACCTGCGCACGGCCGACCCGAAAGACATGGCCAGCGTCGTCGGCGAATCCGGCATCAGCATCAGCGCGCTGATCGAATTGTTCAGCCGCAAACCGGACGGCGAACCGCACTGGACCGTCGAGAGGCGGTTGCGGCTGGCGGACCTGCGCCGCTCGCCGGCCCGGCGCAACTGGTGAACCGCCTCCGCAACAGGCTCATCCTGATCTTTCTCGCGGCCACCCTGCTCCCACTGCTCGCCACGTTGTGGATCACCTCGGCCGGCTCTCAGTATCTGCTCGATTTTTCGACCACCGGGGAACTCGGCGCGCTCAGCCAATCGCTCGAGCAAACCGGCCGGCAATATTACCAGCGCGCCATGGAGGACCTCAAACAGCGCGCCGCGCGCGGCGACCCGCCCACCGTCGAATACCGCGCCGCCACGCGCCACGATTGGCCGGAAGCGGTCGCGAGTTTCGCCGATGGCGTCGAAACCGAGCGCTGGGCGCGCTCGGGCACCCAAGGCGACCGCCTCGATTACCTGGTGCGCCACGGCGACGCCGTCCGCGTCTATTCGCTCGCGCTCGGCGTCCCCATGGACCGTCTCAGCCGCCAGATCGGCGACGCCCGCCGCCTGGTCGAAGACTCCCGCACCCGCGACCTCCGCCGCGGCTTCCGCGTCACTTACATCCTGCTCGCGGCTTCGTTCTGGTTGATGTCGCTCGCGCTGCTCGTCTTTCTCGCGCACCACGTCAGCCGTCCCATCCGCCAGTTGACCGAGGGCCTTTCCCGCCTCGCCGCCGGCGATCTCAACGCGCGCGTGCCCGCCGGCCGCAACGACGAAGTCGGCCGCGCCATGCTGGCCTTCAACGATATGGCCGAGCGGCTGAAGCAGAGCACCGACCGTTTGATTTACCTCGGCCAGATGGCCAGTTGGCAGACCCTCGCGCGCAAGATGGCCCACGAGGTCAAGAATTCGCTCACCCCCATTCGCCTCACCGTCGAAGAGATGCTGGCCCGCTACCACGAAGCCGACCGCGGCTTCATGGTGCAGGCCACCGACATCGTCGTCGACGAAATCGAAACCCTAGAGCGCCGTATTCGCGCCTTCTCCGAATTTGCCGCCGAACCGCCCGTCCAGCCTTCCGAGGTCGACGTCAATTCGCTCGTCGAGGAGCGCGTCGCCCTGCTCAAATCCGCCCATCCGGAAGTCGCTTACGATTGCCGTCTGGCCGCCGGCGTCCCACGCATCACGGCGGATCAGGACTTGCTCAAGGGCATCCTCACCAACCTGTTCGAGAACGCCGCCGAAGCCGCCGGCGAGGGCGGCCGCATTCTTGGCGTGACCGCCGCTACGGACGGCCGTGTCTCAATCGAGATACACGATTCCGGCCCCGGTCTCAGCGAGCAGGCGCGCGCGTCGCTCTTTCAACCGACCATTTCGTTTAAGAAACACGGCATGGGCCTCGGCCTCTCGATCGCGCGCAAAAGCGCGCTGCTGAGCGGCGGGGACATTGTCGCAGTGAAAGGAGAACTTGGCGGCGCAGGCTTCCGCGTGCTGCTGCCTCTCGATACCAATGGCGTCCAAAAGACTGCTGATCGTCGATGACGAAGAGAATATCGGCCGCTCGTTGCGCATGATTCTGGAGCGCGAGGGCTACGCGGTCAACGTATGCCGCTCGGCCGCCGAGTTCCGCCGCCACCCGGATGCGGACCGAGCCGACGTCTATCTCTTCGATATCAAGCTACCCGATGGCAACGGCATCGAGCTGCTGAAGGCGGTGCGGCAGAACGCCGCCGCCGCGCCCGCGATTATGATTTCCGGCCACGGCACCATCGCCGACGCCGTCGAAGCCACCCGCGCCGGCGCCTTCGATTTTCTCGAGAAGCCGCTCAGCCGCGATCGGGTCCTGGTGGCCGTCAAGAACGCTCTCGAACAGGCCGGCCTGCGCCGCGAGAACGAGCGCCTGCGCGAACTCGTCGGCGGCAGCCCCAGGATGATCGGATCGAGCCCCTCCTGGCAGCGCGCCGTCGAACAATCCACGCTCGCCGCCCGCTCCGACGCGCGCGTGCTCCTGATCGGCGAATCGGGCACCGGCAAGGAATTGCTGGCCGCCCACATCCACGCCATCAGCCCGTTTTCGGGCGGCCCATTCGTCAAGGTGAATTGCGCCGCCATCCCGACCGAACTGCTCGAAACCGAACTCTTCGGCCACGAGAAAGGCTCCTTCACCGGCGCCACCGGCGCACGCCGCGGCAAGTTCGAATTGGCCGATGGCGGCAGCATCTTCCTCGATGAAGTGGGCGATCTGCACGGCGCTTCGCAGGCCAAGCTGCTGCGCGTTTTGCAGGAAGGCGAATTCCACCGCGTCGGCGGCGAGCAGATTATTCGCGTCAGCGTGCGCGTGATTTCCGCCACCAATCGCGATCTCGCCGGCCTGGTCTCGCAGGAGAAATTCCGCGACGATCTTTTCTATCGCCTCAACGGCGTCCCCATTCGCGTCCCCTCCCTGCGCGAGCGCCCGCACGATATTCGCCTGCTGGCCGAGTATTTCCTCGAGGAATTCTGCACCCGCAATAATTTTCGCGCCAAGAAAATGGACGACACCGTTTTCCCGGTTCTCGAAGCCTACGCCTGGCCCGGCAACGCGCGCGAACTGCGCAACGTGGTCGAGCGCATGGCCATCCTCACCGCCGGCGAACGCCTTTCCCGCGATTCCATCCCGGTCGAAGTCCGCGTGCTGCGCGAGACGTCCGCCAAATCCACGATCCAGGAAGCCCGGGAATCCGCCGAGCGCGAACACATCATGCGCGCCCTCGAAGAAACCAACTGGAACGTCTCCGGCGCCGCCAGAGCCCTGGGCATGGAACGCACCAACCTCCACAAACGCATCCGCGCGCTCGGCCTAAGCCGCGGAAGATAACCGCAGCGTCTAGAACGCCGCCGACCCCGGCGTACGCGGGCACGGGATCACGTCGCGGATGTTTTTCATGCCGGTCAGGTACATCATCATCCGCTCCAGGCCAAGCCCGAAACCGGCGTGCGGCGTGGAACCGAAGCGCCGCAAATCGAGATACCAGGCGTAGTCTTCTTCCTTCAGGCCCTGCCCGGCGATGCGCTGGCGCAGCACGTCCAGTCGCTCCTCGCGCTGGCTGCCGCCGATGATCTCCCCGATCCGCGGCACCAGCACATCCATCGCCGCCACCGTGCGGCCATCGTCGTTGAGCCGCATATAGAACGCCTTGATTTCGGTCGGATAATCGGTCACCACCACCGGTTTGCGAAAGACTTCCTCGGTCAGATACCGCTCGTGCTCGCTTTGCAGATCGGTGCCCCAGGCGACCGGAAACTCCCAGGTCTTGCCCTTCGCCGTGGCCTCTTCGAGAACGCGCACGGCCTCCGTGTACGGCAGATGCACGAAGTCGTTTTCGACCACGTTCCCGAGCGTCGCAAGCAGCGTATTGTCGATGCGCTTATTGAAGAACGCAAGATCCGCGCCGCAGCGATCCATCACTTCGCTTAAAACGGTTTTGAGGAATCGCTCCGCCAGCCGCCGGTCGTCGTTGAGATCGGCGAAGGCCATTTCCGGCTCGATCATCCAGAACTCCGCCAGGTGGCGCGGCGTGTTCGAATTCTCCGCGCGGAAAGTGGGTCCGAAGGTATAGACGTTGGCAAACGCGTGGGCGAACATCTCGGCTTCGAGCTGCCCGCTGACGGTCAGGTAGGCCGGTTTGGCGAAGAAATCGCCGCTGAAATCGGGCCGGCCTTCGGGCGTCTTGGGCGTCGCCGCGAGATCGAGCGTGGTGACCCGAAACATCTGGCCGGCGCCTTCGCAATCGAGCGTGGTGATAATCGGCGTCTGCACGTAGACGAAACCGTTGTCCTGGAAGAAGCGGTGAATCGCGTAGCAGAGCGCGTTGCGCACACGGAAAACGGCGCTGAAAGTGTTGCTGCGCGAGCGAAGATGGGCGATCTCGCGCAGAAACTCCATCGTGTGGCCCTTCTTCTGCAGCGGGTAGGTGGCCGGATCGGCCGCACCATAAACCTCGATCGATTCCGCGCGCAGCTCGACCGGCTGACCTGGTCCGGGCGACGCCACGACTTCGCCTTCGACGCGCAGCGACGAGCCNNACTTGCAGGTCGATCGCCGACGACCCGTCCTGCAGTTGCACGAAGTGGACGCCCTTCCCATCGCGCCGCGTCTTCACCCAGCCGCGCGCCGCGACTTTCGCTCCCGGCTCCCGCGCCAAAATGTCCTTGATGTATCCGCCGTTGTCGATCAAGTGGGCCAACCTTTCAAAACATCATGGTAGCTTGGTGGGACGTGCTTTAGCTTGCCCGTGTGGCCTGAAGGCGGGCGGGTCCACACACTGAAGGGGGTGCGTTCGGCCCGACGGAAAAACCGCTCCCTTTGGTCGCGGCTCCGATCGGAGTCGCGGCCACTCATTCCGACCGCCGGTCTTCCTCGTGATAGTCCGCTTCGGTGTTCACTTCCCAGAGACCCTTCTTGTCCGTCTTACCGGCGGCGATCAGGTCCACCGCCATCATCGCGGTCAGCATGGAGTGATCCTGGTTGTTATACCTGTGCATTCCGTTGCGGCCGACCAGAAACAGGTTCGTATACCGGTCGACATACTCGCGTATCTCGGCGAACCGTTCGTAAGTGCCGAAGTACGCCGGGTAGGTCTTCTCCATGCGGATCACGGTCGAATCGAGCACCTCGGTCTTATCGATAATACCGATCTTACTCAGTTCGCCCACGGCGAGCGCGGCCATGCGTTCATCGGAGAGCTTCCATAACTCGTCGGACTCATTGCAGAAATACTCGAGACCCAACCAGACATTAGCCGGGTCGGAGACCAGAAACGGGCTCCAGTTATTGAAAACTTGCAGCCTGCCGAGCGAGACATCGGGCTCCTGAATATAGATCCAGTTGTCGCTAATCAGCTTTTTTCCCTGCGGCGTGTCGTCGTGAATCCGCAGCGAGCGCAACAGCAGGCCAACCGTGATGAAGTCCCTGTAAACAAGGCCTTCCGACACTTCGAGCACATTCGCCGGCGGCGCTGCGTCGAACGACCGCACGATCTCCCGCACGGGAGCCGTCGAAAAGAAGTAATCGCCCGCAAATGTCTCTGTCCGCCCCGTCGCGGAGTTAGTCGCTTCGAAAGCCGTCACCCGCCAGCCGTCGGTAACGATCCGGTCGGCATGGTAGCCGGTGAGTATCTCGCCCCCCATCTCCGTGATGCGCCGGGCGGCTTCCTCCCACATTTGGCCGGGACCGAACTTAGGATATAGAAACTGTTCGATTAGCGATGTCTCGGTTCCCTTCTGGCTCAACTCTCCGCCGCCGCGCGGGAACGCTTTGCGCAGAGCATGTAGGATCGCGGCCTTGATGGAAAGTCCCTTAATCCGCTGCGCGCCCCACTCGGCGCTGATTTGACTACAGGGCACGCCCCAGACTTTTTCGGTATATGACTTGAAAAAGGTGCCATACAGTTCCCGGCCGAAGCGGTTAATGAAGAATTGCTCCAGTGTCTCTTCCCGCTTGAGAGGAACCAGCGCACTCTTCGCGTAACTCAGCCCGATCTTGATTACCCGCCACAAGCCAAGCTTGCGAAGCGTATCGACGCTCAGCGACACCGGGTAATCGAAGAAACGCCGCAGAAAATAGATACGCGACTTACGCGGCCGGAGCAACATCACACGATCCGTGGCCACGGGGTCGGCACCGGTTTCCACCGGCGAAATCGCCCGCGCCATATTGTGATATTGAATTGCCGCCGGACCGGTTTCCGACGCTTCGAGCGGAAGCATCCGCAGCCACCACTCCATGACGCGGTCGGACTTGGAAAAGAAGCGATGCCCGCCGATATCGATCCGGTTCCCCTTGTAATTCACCGTGCGGGAAATACCGCCCATGCAGGCGCTCTTCTCGAGCACGACCGGCTGGATCTTCGTCCGCGTGAGTAATTCGTAAGCCGCCGTCAGCCCCGCCGGTCCCGCGCCAATGATGATTGCCCGTTGTCGACCCATTCATCTCCATCACAGCACAAAAGCGAGCCCAGTTCGCAACACCGCGGAGACCGCCGCGCCAGGAGCTTGCCGCTCAGCTCGGCAGGCGGCGCGAACGCGGAAATCGCCTTCAGGCGGCGTCCTTCACCTTAATCACGATCCGCTTGCCAAGCGCGGCGAACGCCGCCTCGATCCGGTCCAGGCGCGTGTGGTTAGAGAAATCGAATAGCCGGTCGACGGTGGTCTTGGGAATCCCCAGGCGGCGAGCCAATTCGGCCTTGCGGATGCCGGAGGCCTGGAAGGCGATATATAGTTCCGTCTTCAGAGCGGCCACAGCGGGCAGTTCGATCATGCGGATCTTTCGACCTTTCGGGCTGCTTGGAGGATTGATCGGCTTTCCCTCGCGGATAAGATGAGTGAACATCGTCATAAGCGCGTCTTGCGCCATGTCGATACCTTCCCGCTCCTCGTCCCCTTGAGTAATTGCCTCATATACGTCAGGGAAGGTGATTACAAACCCGCCCTCTTCGGCGGGCTCGAACACTGCCGGATACTTCATCGGTCACTACTCCTTGATTCCGAGCCTGTTCAGAATCCCGTAATACGTCCCGGTCTTGATCTCTTTCGCCGGGTGACGCGGCATTTCAGTCTCGCAGCCCTGGTACATCACGATGAGGTGCTTCGTGCCTTGGCGAAACGTGCAGCCGATCTGCGCCAGCTTTCGCTTCAACTCGCTCGCCGTCACATCCATAGAGTAAGCAAATGTGCTTACTCTGTCAAGGGGAGGGCGCGCTCAATTCAGCGCGCGGGTCAATCGGTCGTCGGTGGTGGCGCTATCGGCGGTTCGATGGGGATGCGGCTCCCGGTCAGTGTCCGGGCTCCCATGGCTTTTCGGAAAACTGGATAATTGGTTACTGTCCCCGGTTTCCGGTTTGCTGTCGTCGCGAGGTAGCAGGGGCACGCGCAGTTCAGACTCAGGTCAAGCAGCCGAGATGCCCGTGTGGGCGTCGAAAGGAGGGCGGCCAAGAGGGCTGGGGCAAACGCATAGGAGGCTCGTCTCGCCTGAATATAAGATTCCTGCTTTGGCGCAGCCTCAGAATATGCAGCAGCTTCTTCTTCGTGCCGGCATCGGCCGCTAAGACATACGCCTGATCACTCCATGTGCCGAGAATGACTCCATGAACGCAATTTGGCGCCAGCGTCTCGAATGCCGCTCGCAGGTCGTCCTCTTCTTGCATCAGTCCCGTTCGTATCCAAACGCAGTGGATGGCATCGGCTGCGTTTCGCGCGCCGAATTTTTTCGTTACGCTTCGGAACAGTTTGCGGTGGTCGTGGCTGGGCGCGGGGACAGACTTGTCTCTCTGCGATTGCTGTATCTCTTCGAGCCCCTCAACAAGATCGAAAACCCGGTTCTTAACTTCAAGCATGAGAGGAGGCTCTCCCGGGGATTCTATCCGCCAGTCGATGGTTGCATTCCCTGGCCCAGAGCCAGCAGCCTCGTTGGTTACCTGGAAGTTATCAGGGAGACGTAAAATGGGTGCAAATTCTGTGAGAGTATCTTCATGCTTAAACTTATCGATCAGGCGATTCGTGTACTCCTGAAATCGCGGTTCACTCAAGCGCCAAGAAGCGCAACCCACCACGCCGAATAGCGTCTCCACGTCCGGAAACATCGGAGTGCCGATCATGAAGCCGCTCGAGAGGGCAATGGGCTCCCCATACTCATACCGCCAGAGTCCGGTGAGGCTATCTAGGAAGCATGGCAGATCCCTAATCGCTGGAGGAATCGACTCCCAGAGGCGAAATCCGTGACCAATCGGATAACCCCGAGCTTGCGCGATCGAATGGAAGAGAGACTTCATGTCGGCGAGGCCTCCCATAAATTCCAGCGGGAACTTCGGTGGATTTGCCTTAACAGCGTCCAACAGCGAGCGACCCGCGATACCATCGTAACACCGGCTCCGCCGTGCTCGTGCCCGCCGAGGTGAACGCCCATCCACTGAACCGATCTCTACGTTTCCTCTCCATTCGTCTTCCGCCAGACTCCCCGCCACTCTCATCATGACGGCCGTGATACGCTCGCTGGGGTATATGATGCTCTTTCCGCCTCCTTGTGGTTGGAAATGGGGCAAGACGGATTTCTCGCCTTCACTCGGCTATGCTATCCCACTTCCCCTGGAAACACTCTCGCGAAGATCTTATCTACGTTGCGCAGCTGGCGGTCTAGCGAGAAGGAGTCGGCCAGCTTTTCGGGAGTGAGGATGGCGCGGATTTCGGGGTCGGCCTCGACGGCGGCGCGGAAGTCGCCTTCGCTTTCCCAGGCATGCATGGCGTGGGACTGGACTGTCTTGTAGGCTTGCTCTCTGAGCATGCCGGCGGCGGCGAGATCTAAGAGTAACTGACCGGAGAAGACCAGGCCGCGAGTGAGATCTAAGTTGCGCTTCATGCGCTCGGGATAGACTAACAACTTATCGACCAACTTAGTCGTCTTATCGAACAAGTAATCGGCCAGGATGCAGGAATCGGGTAAGATCACGCGCTCGACGGAGGAATGAGAGATATCGCGTTCGTGCCAGAGACCGACGTCTTCGAACGCGGCTTGCACGTTGGCACGGACGACGCGGGCGAGGCCGCAGATCTGCTCGCAGGTGACCGGGTTGCGCTTGTGCGGCATGGCGGAGCTGCCCTTCTGACCGCGCGCGAAATACTCTTCGGCCTCGCGGACTTCGGTGCGTTGGAGGTGGCGCACTTCGAGCGCGATCTTCTCACAGAGGGCGGTGGCGAGCGCGAGCGCGGAGACGAATGCGGCGTGGCGGTCGCGCTGAATCACTTGCGAAGCGACGGACGCGGGGGCGAGGCCGAGGCGCGCGCAAATGCGCTCTTCGACCTCGGGGCCGATGTGGGCAAAGGTTCCGACGGCGCCCGAAGTCTTGCCGACGCGCAGGTCCTCGGCGGCGGCGGTGAGGCGTTTCAGATTGCGTCCGGCTTCTTCGTGCCAGATGGCGAGCTTGAGGCCGAAGGTGATGGGCTCGGCGTGGACGCCGTGGGTGCGGCCGACCTGGACGGTGCGGCGGAATTCGAGCGCGCGGCGCTTGAGGACGGCTTGCAGCGCTTCGAGGCCGGTCTTCAGAATAGCCGCGGCTTGGGTGAGGAGGAGCGCCTGCGCGGTATCGACGACGTCGTTCGAAGTGAGGCCGTAGTGCAGCCAGCGGGAGGCTTCGCCGTGGCCGGCGAGTTTCATGCTCTCGGCGACGGCGGTGGTGAAGGCGATCACGTCGTGGCGGACTTCGGCTTCGATTTCGTCGATGCGGGCGACGTCGAACCCGGCGTGGGCGCGGAGCAGGCGCGCCGCTTCGGCGGGAACGGTGCCCAATTCGGCGAGCGCCTCCGAGGCGGCCAGCTCCACTTCGAGCCACTGCTGAAACTTATTCTGTTCGCTCCAGATCCGGCCCATCTCGGGGCGTGTATATCGCGCAATCATATTGTTCCTATGCTCCCATCGAACGCTTGAAAACCGTTGAGCCAGCGAAACAAAAACCAGAAAAACCAGGGACAGTAACCAATTAGCCAATTTCAGAAAACTAGGTAATTGGTTAGTGTCCCCAATTCCCAATTCCCCAATTCCGTTCCAATTCCCGTTTATTTCGCTGACGGCCATTGCCAGGGGCTGAAGCCCCTTCGCTACCGTGAATCGGCGGCACGGCTGAAGCCGTGCCCTGATACAAAGCTAAGCATAGCTCCCGGTGCTGTCACAACACTCCCAAGAATGTAGAGAAGCGGTTGGCAGGCGGCGGTCTAGCTCACGCGCTATCTCGCCCACACTAAAACTGATACACCTGCGATGGCTGGTTTTGCGAGGCGATTTCGAGGCGCGTCGCGATGCCGCGGGCCTCGAGCGCCTGCTGGCCCACCATGCGCACGATCTCCGGGTGATTGTTCTGCTGGCTCAAATGGCCCAGCACCAGGTGCGCGGTCGACGAATCCATGTCCTGCTCGAGAAACTCCGACATGCTCAGGTTCGATAAGTGGCCGACGCGGCTCATCACGCGCTGCTTCACGCTCCACGGGTACGGGCCGACCTTCAACATGTCGAGATCGTGATTGGCTTCGAGCAGCAGCAGGTCCGTCCGCCGCAAATGAAACTTGACCGATTCGGGAACGTAGCCGAGGTCGGTGGCCACGCCGATGCGGACGCCTTCGGCAGAGAAGGCGTAACCGACCGGGTCGATCGCGTCGTGCGGGATGCCGAAGCTTTGGACTTCGATGTCGCCAATCGAAAACGCGGCGCCGGCCTGGAACATTTCGAGGCGCTCGGGCGGCGGCGCACCCCAATCGATGGTGGGCGCCGTCAACCGGGTCATGTAAATCGTCGCACGCACGCCGCGATTGCGCGCCAGCACGGGCAGCCCGGCCACGTGATCGGAGTGCTCGTGGGTAATGAGAATGGCGTCGATATCGGCAAGCTGCTCGCCAATGCCGGCCAGGCGTTTGCCCAACTCGCGCATGCTCAGCCCGGCGTCGAGCAGGATGCGCGTGCGGCCAGTACTCAACAACGAAGCGTTGCCCGAGCTGCCACTTGCCAGTACGCAGAATTTGACCGTGTCGCGCCTCCCCCGATCTTCAAGAATACACCGAAACGGGCCAGAACAGAATGGCCGCGAAATGTTCGCCGGCGGGGCAGGCTTCGCAGCGTGCCCAAGGAGCCCCACGGTTAGTTTCCAGCCACAGATAAACACAGAGGANNTCCTCTGTGTTTATCTGTGGCTGGTGGTGCGTCGGCCCTCTTTCGGCAGCCTCTTCGGCTAGATTGTCAGTCTCCTTATCGGCATCCGCCGGCGAATTGGTGGGATTATGGCGTATTACGGATGCTGTGGGAGTACGGGCAAGCTACAGCATGCCCCACCTAAGATTGATGATGCGGATTTTCTATGCAATTTCGTGGCTGGCGCTGGCCGGTGCGGCTTTTGGCGGCACGCCGTTTACAGCGAGCGACGCGGCGGCATGGCGGACGGTGGAAGACCCGCGCATTTCAGCCGATGGGCGGGTGGTGGTTTATGTGGAACGCGGCGACGGGCGCGCCAACCTGCGGCTGGTGGCGACGGACGGGACCGCACCGCGGGCGCTCACCGATGGGCCGTGGCACGACCGTTCGCCGCGCTGGTCGCCGGATGGCGCGCGAATCGCTTTTCTTTCGGATCGCGACGAAGGGCGCAGCATCCGCGTGGCGGCGATGACGGGCGGCGCGCAAACCGCGATCTCGACCGGCGATTACTCGCCGCTCGCACTGGCTTGGTCGCCCGATGGCCGCTCGATCGCATTCACGGCCGCGATTGCGCCCGGTGCCGCCGCGAACTCATGGGCACCACCCGAGTTGCCCGGCCTGTTGCGCACCGGGCCGCCCGAAGTGGAGCTGTTCACGATCGCGCTCGAGGGCGGGGCGCCGCGGCGGATTTCGCACGGCGGCTTCGGGTGGCGCGGTGAGCCGGCATGGATGCCGGCGGGAGACGTGGTGCTCGATGCCGCTGCGCGCGCGGGCGAAGCGGCGCAGATTTACGCCGGGCGCGCGGCCGATGGCGACGCTCGCCGCCTCACCGAGGGGCCCGGCGGCAACGATAGCCCGCTCCCCTCGCCCGATGGGGCGCGCATCGCCTGGATTTGCGCGCCGGGTGCGCCGGCCTTCTACACCGTGCGCAAGGTCTGCGTGATGGGTCAGAACGGCGACCATCGGAAGGTGCTCGGCGGGCTGCTCGACCGCGACGCGCGCCATCCGCAGTGGAGCGCCGACTCCCGCACCGTGTATTTCCTGGCCGACGACCGTGGCGCGACGCACGTCTATGCGGCGCGTGCCGATGGCACGGTGCGGCAGGCGACGGATGGCGCCGAACGCCTCGACTGGCTCTCGCTCGCCGATAACAACCGCGCCGTCACCATCCGCTCCACGGCAACCGCGGCGGGCGAATTGGTTGCCTTCGCGGCGGACCTGCCCGGCGGCATGACGACCCTGGCCGCGTCCAACCAGGCGTTGCTCGGCGAGCGCGCGATGGGCGCGATCGAAAACCTCGAATTCCAATCGGCGGGCAATACCGTGCAGGGGTGGTTGATCCGGCCGCCCGGCGTGGACCGCGCGCGCCCGGTGCCACTGATTGTCGAAGTCCCGGGCGAGCCGCGCACGATGTTCGGCTATGAGTTTCCGCTCGACGCCCACGTGCTGGCGGCCGGCGGCTACGCCGTGTTGCGTTTGAATCCGCGCGGCTCGCCCGGCTATGGCGAAGTGTTCGGCAACCTGTTGGCGACGCGCCTGCCCGGTGACGATTTTGACGACGCCCTGCGCGGCGTGGAGGCGGCCGTCGCCAAAGGCGGGATCGATTCGAAACGCGTCGCGCTTGTCGGCGGCGCGGTTGCGGCTTGGGCGCTCGGGCACACGAATCGGTTCGCCGCCGTGGTGGCGCGCCGCCCGATTGTGGATTGGACCAGCGCCGTCGCGCTCGACCGCGATGGTTGGCGACGCGCCGCATGGATGGGTGGCATGCCGTGGGAGCAGGCGCAGCGGTATCTGGATCGCTCTCCGCTTTATTCGGCTGCCGATTTCGCGGCGCCCACTCTCATCATCGGCGCCGATTCGCAGAGCGAGGAGTTGTATTTCGCATTGCAGACGCGGAAAGTGGCTTCGGCCATTCTCGCCCCCGGCCCCGCCGACGACGCGCGCAGCCAAGCCGCCGGGCTCGCGGCCGTTCTCGCATGGTTCGACCGTTGGTTAAAACCACCCCAATCGCAGCTCCCTCGAGAGTAGGGCCATATCGGAGTTCCGAGCCTTTTTTGCATGGTATACTATCTCCGGAATTCTTACGGAGGAGCAATCTTGATGGCGGATCTTACTTTCGACGGAACGGCGCACACCGTAGCGCTGACAGATCGCACGGGGAAAGTCATCGGGACGTGGCACGCAAACAATCGCACAGCTTACGACGCCAAGCTGCGGTTCATTCCAAATGGCACCTACCGGGTGCAGGACTCACGCACCCCCAATCTGCACGGGACCCATCCCTCCGTCAACGGACCGTACGGCACACAGGGGATAGTTCGATTCGGCGTGCCCGGACACGACGGCGTGGGAATCCACGCCGGACGCCAGACACTTCCGGACCGGACGAGCCAGCACGGCAGTGGCCCGGATCATGTCACATACGGCTGCGTGCGCACGACCGAGGAGGCCATGCGCGCCATTGCGAACACGATGCGCGGGGATCCGTTGACCACAATTCGAGTAATCAACAACCACAACCAGATGGTCACGCCTCGGAGGCAATAATGCGCCAACTTTTCCTTGCTGTTCTCCTCGCGGGTCTGTGTCTCGCCGATCATCTGCCAGACAACCTGGTGCAGCGCGGCAAGGCCGACGTGCTGCTTTGCGGTATTGACGTCTACCACACCACGCTTGCGGATTTGAAGAAGCGATTCGGTACGCCGCTTACCGAGAAGCCCTATCCGGATGCCTCAGCGGAGGTTGAGGCTGTCTGGGAACAGGATGGCTCGCGGATACATGTGGTCATTGACGCCGGCCACGTCGCCGAGGGGCTCGACGTTAGTGGAAAACCCAGCCCGGTAGCCAAGACTGGCCGCGGTTTGGCTCTCGGCCAGTCGCTCGCCGACATAAAGCGAATTTACGGCTCGCGCTACTTCCGGCAGGGCGACGAGATCAGGATTGAGTGGGAGGACGGAACGCACCTCACGGTCACTCTGTCGTCCGGCCGGATTAGCCGGCTCCAACTCGGCGCTGGACTTGAGTAGCTGGCGGGGTCACTGGACATGCGCTCACTTGTTCTCGTCGTACTGTGATCCGGTCTCTGCTTCGCCGATCATCTGCCGGACAACCTCCCGCGGCGCGGCAAGGCAGACATGCTGCTTTGCGGTATCGACGTCTACCACACGACGCTTGCGGATCGGAGGAACCGCTTCGGCGCGCCTGACAGGTGGCAGGATCGACAAGATCGAGATGGTCGCAGCGGTCGAGTAGCCGGCCCATCCCGTCACCTTGCCGCCGCGGCGCGGTACAATCTGGGCGAATCGCCACAGACGGGCGGATTCACGGATGAGCGAATTCAGCATGACGAATGGGCGCAAGAAAGCGCCACCGAGAACGGGCGGGATCCCTATCAGGCTGATGCGACGCCGGACCATGCTGGGCATCCTCCTCGCCATTTGCGCCTCCGGATTGACCGCCGCCCCGCACCCCACTGCGCCGGAGAAGGCCGATTCGATTTTGATCCTCAAGAAGGATCACATCCTGGAACTGTTAGCCGGCGGCAAGGTGATTCGCACTTATAAGGTGGCGCTCGGGCAGGGCGGCCTCGCGCCCAAGCGGCGGCAGGGCGACGCGCGAACGCCCGAGGGCCACTACACGATCAGCGCGCGCCTGCCGGCGAGCGAGTATCACCGCGGCCTGCTGATCTCATATCCCAACGCGGAGGACCGCCGGCGGGCGGCCGCGCTGGGCGTCCCGCCGGGCGGCGACATCCTGATTCACGGGCTGCCGAATGGACAAGGCTACATAGGCGCGGCGCACCGCCTGCGCGATTGGACACTGGGCTGCATCGCCGTCACCGACCCCGAGATCGAAGAGATCTGGAACCTCGTGCCGCTCGGCACGCCGGTCGAGATCCGCCCGTAGCGGGCGGGTGCACGACATGAAAGCGCGACGCACATGCAAGCGCTGGGCGGCCGCACAAGCCCCGTAGGGGCGAAAGCGAGTAGCCCATGGCGGCGCCATGAGCTACTTTCTTTCGCCCTCCGGGCTGGGGATGTCGCCGGGCGTAGCTGTACGCCCGGATAATGGCGGGTTCGCTCGATATCGGAGACGTCGTCATTTTCCCGTCGCACACCCGTAGCGGGCGTGGCAAGCGCCCTCGCAGCAACCATTTGCTACAATCGAAGATCCCGCAATGGTTAAGACAGAACGCGAATACCGCGAGGACATCATCCAAATCGGCAAGCTGGTCTTTCAAAAAGGCTGGGTCGCCGCCAACGACGGAAACATCAGTCTGCGTCTCGATAGCGAGCGCATTCTGGCCACGCCCACTGGCGTCTGCAAGGGCATGATCGGCGTGGACGACCTGATCGTCGTCGATATGCAGGGCAACAAGATTTCCGGGCGCCTGGAGCGCACGAGCGAAATCGCCATGCATCTGAAGATTTACGAACTGCGGCCGGACATTCGCGCCGTGGTCCACGCCCATCCGCCCGTGGCCACCGGCTTCGCCACCGCCGGAAAGCCGCTCAATCTGGGGTTGCTGCCGGAGGTGGTGATCAGCCTCGGTTGCGTGCCGATCGCCGACTATGGGCTGCCCGGAACGCCGGCGCTGACCGAGCCCATGCTGCCGCTGATCCCCAAGTACGATGCGCTCTTGATGGCCAATCACGGCGCGGTCTGCTACGGTGAGGACGTCCTCAAGGCCTATTTCCGGATGGAGACGATGGAGCACTTCGCGCGCATTCAATTGGTGGCGGAGTTGCTGGGCGGCCCCAAGGTGCTGCCACGCGAGGAAGTCGATAAGCTGCTCGATGCGCGCACCCGGTATGGCGTGAAGGCGCCGAGCGCCGGCGAAACGGGTTGCCCGCTGGCCGCCGAGGATGTGGCCTCGGGCGAAGAGAGATTTTACGTAACGCGTTCCGAACTGATCGGCCTGGTCGACGAGGCCCTGCGGGCGCGCGGTTTGGCATAAAGTTGGATCCTGGAGAGACACGACATGGGTGAAGCCTTAGGAATGATCGAAACGCGCGGACTGGTGGCCATGATCGAGGCCGCCGACGCGATGGTGAAAGCCGCCAAGGTGGAATTGGTCGGCTGGGAGAAAATCGGTTCCGGCTACGTCACCGCCATGGTGCGCGGCGATGTGGCCGCGGTCCGTGCCGCCACCGATGCCGGCGCCGCCGCGGCCCGGCGCGTGGGCGAGTTGATCTCGGTCCACGTGATTCCGCGTCCGCACCAGAGCCTGGAAACCGTGCTGCCGATCGGCAAGTCCCAGGCCGCCGCCGCCGGCAAGTAGCCGGAAGCTGGAGAAGCGAATGATTCTCGCCCGCGTGGTGGGTACCGTNNGTCGACACCGTCGGCGCCGGCTTCCGCGAACGCGTGCTGGCCGTCTCCGGCAGTTCCGCGCGCATGGCCGACGGCTGCAAGGACATTCCCGTCGATACCGCCATCGTCGGCATCGTCGACGACGTGCGCCTGGATTAGGGTATGCAATTGGGGCGCGTGGTCGGCTGCGTCTGGGCGACGGCCAAAAATGCGAGTCTGGAGGGCTACCGCCTGCTCCTGGTGCAACCCATGGCGCCCGATCTGCGCGATACCGGTAAGCGGCTGGTATGTACCGATTGGACCGGCGCCGGGGCGGGCGAAACCATCTATTGGGTGCGCGGCCGCGAAGCCAGCATCGCCCTGCTTCCCGGCCAGCCGCCCTCCGACGCCACCATCGTCGGTATCGTCGATTCCATCCACCGCGCGGCCGCGAAACCGGCCAAAGCGGCGCGGTCGAAAACGGAGCGGCCATAAGCCATGTTGATCGCACGCGTCGTCGGCGAGCTGGTCGCCACCCACAAACACCCCAGCCACGAAGGCTGCAAGATCCTCCTGGTGCAGCCGCTGAACCTGGACGGCACCAATCGCGGCGAGGCCGTGGTGGCGCTCGATGCCGTCGATGCCGGGGTGGGCGATCAGGTGCTGGTTACCACCGAGGGCTTCAGCGCCATGACCGCCGTGGGCCGGACCCAATCACCGATTGACATGGCGGTGATTGGCTTTATCGACCATATCGAACTGGTCCCCGGCGTCGCCTGAGCGCCGGCTTCGCGGCACGATCATGACCGCCGCAAGCGCCGCCTGCACGGTCCATTTGGCGATCTCAAAGCCCTCCTGGGTAAGGCTCAGGGCCATTCTCCGCATGCTTTCGGCGGAAGCGTGGCGGCCCGGCGCGAAGTCGGCCACGCGTTCGAGCGACAACACCTCCGGCGTAAGTAGAAAACGCTCCAGCACCACCATCCCCACCAGCAATAGCGCCGTCCCGAGCGGCAGCTTGCCTTCGCGCGTGCCGAACAGCAGGAACAGGAAGAACCCCAGCCCGATAATCAACTGGACGCTCTCCCAGCTCTCGGTCGTGCGTTGCCGCCGCTCCCACTCGAGGCGCCCCACCAGCAGGAAGGTTTCCTGCGCGCCCAGCACTTTCACCCGCCCGGCCACCGCCGGGTCGGGCTGCGCGAGCGCCGTCCGCAGAGCCTGAAAGTCCTCCCTTTCGAGCCAGGCGACGGCGAGGCCGGCAGCCAACCACATTCCCAGGATGAAACAAGCCAATCGGCGTGAGTGCATGGAGGAGACTTCCGATTCTACCGCACCGCCACCCCGGGGACGCCGGAGGGTGCAGTTTGCCCGCGCGGCCTAAAGTTTCCGCCGAAACCGCCGATGTCCAATCTGGGATGAATTGTATGGAGACATTCGACACCAAACATTTTGGGCGCATCGCTTTCGAAGCGACCGATACCATCGAGTTCCCGCGCGGCTTGCCGGGTTTCGAAGACCGGCGGCGCTTCGTGGCCATTCGCCAGGAACGCGCCGCGCCGCTCGTGTTCTTGCAGAGCCTGGAGGATGCGGGGCTGTGTTTCATCACCGCGC
>PMKM01000063.1 GCA_003157745.1 Bryobacterales bacterium
GTTCGCCGATCGCAAGGCCGGCCGCCGCGTGGTTACCGACTAACATGCGCGCCGAGTCCTCCTCCGCCGCGCCCGCCGAGGCCGGCATCGAATCCGTCATTGGGCGCATCCCGCACCGGGTGGCTTTGGCCGGCGGCTGGATTGACCAGCCTTTCGTGTCAAGCCGGAATCCGTCGCCGCCCGGTTCCATGGTGGTGGTCGGCCTCGAACCCGATCGCTGGTTCATGGAACGCGCCGGGATGGCCAGCGGCACGCGCAAAGTGGCGCTGCAACAGTGGAGCGGCGCGCTGCCGAACCGTCCGCGCGAGGAACTTGTCCGCGAGCTCTACCGTGCCGAGAACGAAGGCAGAGACGAGCCCTCCGGATCCCAGGACATGATCGGCCTTATTTACCCGGGCGTGAACCGCCTCGATTACGATGCCGCTTTCGAGGGCGGCTTCTTCCCGGCGCACATCGAGTCCAACTGCGATCCCGCCATTGCGCGATGGCTCGAACGGGTGCTGCAGTTCGTGCCCGTGAATCAGCGCCCCGAGGGCTACCATCCGCTGGGCGTGAAGAACCTGAGTCCTGAGTGGATCGGCCGCCTGGGCCAGACCGGCAGAGACTGCTACAGCGCCATCATCCGCCGCGATGCCGCCGCCCTCGGGGCTTCCATGAACTCCTGCATGGCGTGCTGGGAGACTATCCTCCCGCACACCGTTTCGCACCCCACGATTCACATCGATCTCAAAGCTCTCCTCGCTAACTTCCAGGATCGCTACCCCGGCGCGATGTATTCCGGCTGCGGAGGCGGCTTCCTGGTGGTGGTCGCGGAGGAGGACGTCCCCGGCGCCTTCCGGGTGCGCGTCAGAACCGAATAGAGGAGGAATCGGGTCATGCTCAAAACCGGCATCCTTAACCCAGCCATCAATTCGTTACTCAGCCGCGTCCGCCACACCAACACGCTCGTCGTCGCGGACCGTGGATTCCCGTTCTGGCCCCAGATCGAAACGGTGGACATCTCGCTCGTCGACGACATCCCGCGCGTTCTCGATGTCCTCGCCGCAATCCGCGCCAATTTCGCACTGGGAAGAGCCTTCATGGCGGAGGAATTCCGGGCCCAGAACGACGCGGCCACGCGGAGCCGTTTCGAGCAGGGGCTGGCTGGCGTGCCCCTGATCTACGAACCCCACGTCGAGTTCAAGAAGCGCGTACCGCAGGCGATCGGGCTGATCCGCACCGGCGACACCACACAGTACGCCAACATCATTCTGGAATCGGCGTAGCGGGATGTCGCCCACCGCTGCCTGTTGAAGCGCCGCATTTCGTGTTTCGCATCCGCCCATGAACATGCCTTCTATCGCTTGGGACTATTTAGTTCTGACGGCGTCGAACGCCGCGCAGGCCAGCGCCTATGAGTTCCAATTGGAGTTGCGCCGGCAATCCGGACTGCTGCCGCAGGTGCGCGAAATCCTGGTGGTCCCCGATCTCGATGGCCTGCGCATCGGCAGCGGCGGCAGCACGCTGTTGTGCCTGGTCCGAATCCTTGAGATCGAACGCCGCAGCAGCGGGCGGCGCGACGAAGTTGCCGCCATCCTGCGCCGGCTTCGCATCCTGATCGTACATGCCGGCGGCGATTCCCGCCGCCTTCCCGCCTACGCTCCGTGCGGCAAGATCTTCGTCCCTCTGCCCGCCGATTCCGGCGCGCCCCTGCCGGTGACCTTGTTCGATCGTCTGGTGCCCGGCTTCCTGGCTCTTCCGCCCGGCGCTGCCGGACGCGGGCAAGTGCTCGTGGCCGCCGGCGATGCGCTGATCCGCTTCGATTCGACCCAGGTCCGTTTCTCCGCCCCCGGCATCGTCGCCCTCGGTTGCTACGCCACACCGGAAGAGGCCGCGCGGCACGGAGTGTTTTGCATCGGAGAGGGCGGCGCGGTATCGGTCTATCTACAGAAGCCGCCCGTTGCCGAGCAGCAACGGATGGGCGCGATCGACCCTGCGGGCCAGAGTGCGCTCGACGTCGCCGTCATGAGCCTCGACGCAAGCGCCGCGGAGGCGCTGCTCGGCGCGTTCGGGGTAGCGGAGACTCCCGGCGGCGAGTTCGACTTTTCCCCGGAAGCGCTCGATCGCATGCTTACCCACGGCATCGATCTGTACCGCGAAATCTGCTGCGCCCTCGGCAGCGCAGCCACGCTCGACCACTATGTGCGCAGTGCGCGCTCGAGCGGCTCGCGCTGGACCGGCGAAGCGCTCGGCCGCCTCTTCCCGGCGCTGCATCGCGTTCCGCTGCACGTCGAGATCGTCCCGTCCTGCCGGTTCCTGCATTTCGGCTCCACCCGCCAGTTGATCGAGAGCGGCCTGGCTCTGGTCGCCGAGGACCGCGGCGCGGCGTTTTTTCCGCAGCCCTCGCCAACCGTGCTTGCGGTCAATTGCCGCGTCGCCCCGCCTGCCCGCATTAATGGCCGCGACTCCTGGCTCGAAGCCTGCCGGATCGAGGCCGACGTCGAGTTGGCCGGCGAGAATGTTCTGGTGGGCCTCGACGTGGACGCGCCGCTTGCGCTGCCCCGCGGCGCCTGCCTCGAGGTGCTCGCCGGACGCAGTCGCGCCGGCAAAGACGTCTGGTTCGTGCGCTGCTATGGCATCCGCGATAGCTTCAAGGACGGCTTGTTCCTCGGGTGTGCGCTGCTCGATTGGCTCTGCACCGTGGGCGTGGACGCCGACGAGGTCTGGCCCGGCGTGAGCGATGCGACGGAGCGCGCACTGTGGAATGCGCGCATCTTTCCCGCGGAGCTGTCGCCCGCCGGCTTTGGGCGCTGGCTCTGGATGTTCGCACCCGAAGCGGCCAGCGCGCAGGAGTTGCTGGCGTTCCGGACCGCCGATCGCTACAGCGCCGCCGAGATCGCGCTGCTCGCCAACCAGGAGGCGTTTCACTCCCGCCGCGTGGATATTTGGAGGAGTCGTTTGCCCATGCCATGCGCCACGTAATGATTCCGGCAGGTGGTTCTGGCCCATGATCCATGAGAAGCGGCCCACACTTTCCGGCGGGCGAACCGTCGTGACCGCAACTGCCAGCCAGCTCGAGCGCCCGTGCTGCCCATCCTCTTCGGCGGACAAGTAGTAGAATTACGGCCATGGCTGTCCGAATGAAAGACATTGCCCGCGACCTTGGAGTTTCCGTCGTCACTGTCTCGAAGGTGCTCCGCAATCACAGCGACATCGGCCCCGAGACCCGTGAGCGCGTCCTCAAGCGCATCAAGGAGTTGAACTATCGCCCCAATCCCGCTGCCCGGGCGCTGGTAACTGGACGGACTCGCATGATCGGCCTCATCGTGCCCGATCTGGTGCACCCATTCTTCGCCGAGGTAGCCAAGGGCCTTTCCCGGGTCCTGCGCAAGCGGGACTACACCCTGATGATTTCTTCCTCCGAGGAGGATCCGGCTCTCGAACAGTATGAGATCGATCAGTTGCTGGCCCGCCGCGTGGACATATTGATCGTCGCCTCCACGCAGCCGACCGACGAAGCCTTCCGCCGCATCGAGGAGCAGGGCACGCCCTACGTCCTGATCGACCGTCGCTTCGCGGGCCTCGCGGCGCACTTCGTGGGCGTCGACGATGAGCGGGTCGGTGAATTGGCGACCCAGCACCTGATCGATGCCGGATGCCGGCGCATCGCTCACATTCGCGGGCCCGAGGTCAGCACCGCGCTCGGCCGGCTTGCCGGATACCGCCGCGTTCTATCGCGGCGCGGCCTGACCATGCCGCCTGTGTACGTAGTCTCTCCCCGATCGAGCGACGACGCTGGGGACGTGAGCGGTCATGCCGCCATGAAAGTCCTGCTCGAATTGAGCCCTCGGCCCGATGGCGTCTTCTGCTACAACGATCCGGCTGCGGTAGGGGCGCTCACCGCCATCCTCGAGGCCGGTCTGCGCGTTCCCGAAGACATCGCCCTGATCGGCTGCGGGAATGTCCACTACTCGGGGCTCCTGCGTGTGCCGCTCAGCAGTGTCGATCAGGATTCGGCCGGCATCGGCGAGCGGGCCGCGAAACTGGCACTGAGCGTGGTCGAAGCTAAGTCTCCTCCCGTGCGGTCGAAGACCGTGCTGCTTGCCCCCACTGTGGTCGCGCGCGAATCGACCCGGCGCCCGCCGCCCCCGAAGACCTCCCGATAAGTCCAAACCGGGGACAACCAATTACTCCGTTACCGCGCGCATGAACGCGACCTACAACTTCTCTCCCACCCGGAACGACGGACGGATTCTATCGTCCGTGGACTCGGTAACGGATAGAGGTTTCCTCGGTTTCGCGGCCGAAGAAGCCGGAGGGAAGCAGAGGCGATGGAGGCCCCGAAAGTGATGAAACCTCTACCGGTCACGCCTCCAGCGACTTTTCCCCGCAGCCGCTAACTCTCCATCCCTGAATGGCTTCCAACTGCCCGCCCGTCCTCCCTGCGGCCATGCCAGCCGGCATCCATGTCACACTGATTACAGGAAGTACCCGCGCGTCCGGCGCAACCGCTCGCGCCGGCGTTGGACCTGCTCGCCGGCCCACCCGCCAAACGGGGCAAATTCACCCCGTTTGGGATAGGCCGTTTTGTTTGTTTTCAAAGACTTAGTTCGCCTCAAACGGGGCAAATTCACCCCGTTAGTGACAAGATGAATCCGCCTTTCGCGTTCCAAGCTCCACGACCGAGCGCGATGCTGCGCTTCATCCTGCGATCTTCCGGCCGCTATTTGACCAGCGCATCGGCGGCGTTGGCCGCCAGAATCCACTTCGTGGTGACGCTGATGGTGTACTCGTCCTCGAACCACAGGAAGCCGAAGTCGTCGATGCACTCCGGGAAGTCCGGCTGGACGATGATGTAGCCCGGAATCATGCCGCCGGGGATGAACGTTCCGTCCGCGCGATTGTTTCCGTAGGCCTTCATCTTCGAAACCGTCCCCACCGAGGAAATGTAGGAAGTGTCCGATACCGGATGCGTTCCCAGCAGGTAGTTGGCGGCCCGCAGCGTGTAGTCCGTGCCGACGATCTCCGGGAATGCTCTGTGCAGGAAGTACATCCGCACGCCGAACTCGGCCACCGGGGCCGAGCCACCCCAGGTACGGACGCTCGGCGGAACTCCGAACGGAGTCTTGGCCAGGTCGGCATCCAACTCGACCACGTAGGCTTTGACAACCTCTTCGAGCTGCTTCTTGAACTCCGCGTCCATGTAGGGTAGGGCGCGCACGGCCATCCAGCCGTTGAATCCGAACCGCTGCCTGATGGTGGGAAACAGCTCGATCACACGCTTCTTGTACGGTTCGCCGCCATTGGTGGCGATCAACAGCTCGATGGCGGCGTGCCAGTCCATCGCCCCGCCCATTCCCGCCGGACCGAACCCGTCCTCCAGGCGCTTGGGCATGGGCGTCGGATTCGCGTGTTCGTCGTTCCACAGCTTGACGGCGGTTTCCAGGCACTCCTTGGCCAGCGGGTCGTCCCAGCCCTTGAGCACACGCGACGCCGCCGCGAGCGACGCTGCGGCGCCGTATTGCAGGCCCGCATTCTTGGTGGTGAAGGCCCAACGGTCGTCCGGCTTGCCGGAGAAATTCCCGTCCACCTCGTTGGGCCCCAGTTTCTCCGAGTAGATCCGCCCGTCGGTATTCGATGCGGCATCGCCCAGGTGCGTGTAACCGCGCAGGGTGGGCTCGATGATCCCCATAATCGGATGGCCGATGGACTTGATCTGCGCGAGCACCTGCAAGATCCCGTGCTTGACCTGCTCGACCGCGTCCGGGACTCCGTCGGGCCGGTGCATCTCCACCTCGCGGGCCGTCTCGTCCACCGAAAGCTGGTCCCACTTCAGGTCGAACTCCTGGTAGGCCAGGGCCAGGTCCTGGATTACGGAATACTGGCTGGGGGCGATGTTATCGTAGTCGCCGGCGTCAAACCAGCCGCCCACGTTCAGTCCGGGGATGTGCTCGCCCGGCTTGAATGGCGAATCGAGGTTCGGGCCCATGCGGTACCCGTCGAAGTGCTGCGTGTTGGGCGGTGCCTGCCGCGCATCGTCCAGGTGCGAAACACCGTGCCAGAGCCGGTAGCCTTCCCGCACCGAAACGTGGTCCATCTCGACGGCGAGGAAGCCGTCCAGGCTCGCTTGCCACGTCCGGCTGTAAACGTCCTTGGCGATGGGGAAGAGGTTGGTCTTCTGGCCGGCGTATTCGATCGCGTACAGGCCGGGCTCGTTGACCGAAGAGAAATCGAACTTCCCGTAGGTGTATCGAAGCCACGGCGCCGGTGTCGACACTGGCCCTTCGAACACCTGCTTATAGGAGCCGTCTTCGCCCAGACGGAGCACCCTCGCGGTCTTGGGCGCATCGAATTTCGGATCGAGTTCGATGACGGCGACCTTCGGGNNGTCTTGCCCGAAGGAATCAGGCTGCGCAGCACGAACCAGCCGTTCTGGGCTCGATTACGTCCGTCATAGAGAGCGAGCGGCCCGGACTCGGAACTGATGCCGATGCGATACTGCGGATCTTCCGCCGCCAGCGTAATGCTGTTGCCGGTAACGAACGGAAGCGGCTGCGTGTACCCCTTGTCTCTGTCCCATTGCTCCTGGTACGGCAGTTTCTTCGGGTCGTCGGGCGACGGGAGCACCTTCTGCATCGGGTCCTGCGCGCTGCGCGGCATCATCCCGAATGTCGTGCCGTCCACCGCGTAACTCTTGCCGATGTAGATGGACGGCAGGAACTCCAGATTGAAACCCGCGCGGCCCGCCAGTTTCTCCGGCAGCGGCTTCTCGAGGTTGACACTCACCCGGACCCCACCTGGTTCGGCGGCGACTTCGAGGCGATAGCTCATCTCGTAAGTGGGAAACGACAACTGCGCGGTGAGCCGGTTGTGTTGTTTGTCCGCCTGCTGGCCGCTCAATTTCGCCACCAGGTCCCACTGCTCCGGTGTCGGCACCAGGCGCACATCGCCGTTGGTGGCGATGCGCTGCCCATGAAGGATCATCTCCATGGCGGCCTTCTTCTCGTCGACGAAGACCGGGTGGAAAGTGTCTTTGTAGAGAATGACGCTGAAGCCCTGCGTATTCAGATAGCCGCTATCGGTCACCTGCATCGGAAAATCGCCGCCGCTGACCGGCAGAGTCAGAAGCAGGCTGGCGAGGAGCACGGTTTGACATTTTGTGAACATAGCGAAACGCACCTTTGATCGGTTCAGAGTATCCCGATCGACGTTATCTCGACTTCATACACACTGGTGCGGGCCGCAGGCAGAGTGATCTTGCGTGGCGCCTGACGAGACTCGCGCAGCTCGGACAAAGGAGCAAGGGAACAACCGGGCGCATATGAAACCGCCGATCATGTCCCTTGCCGATTTGTCTCAAGATCGCTATAGGGCGCCTTTCACGTGAGGAATGTTACCCAGGGGCTGCCCGCCGCCAACGCTAATTTCCACCTTCGATGCGGGAACGTCCGATTCGAGCCCGAAACTCACCTCCCGGCTTTCGCCCGCACGCAGATGAATCCGCTCGAAGCCGCGGAGACTCCGCACTGGCGCGTCTTCTCCCGGGCCGCCCGCGACATACAACTGGACCACTTCGTCGCCGTCCCGCGCCGACGTGTTCCTGACCGTCGCCCGAATCTCGGCTCCCTTCGGCGTCCGCCGCGCGCTCAGGCCCGAGTATTCAAAGGTCGAGTAGCTCAACCCGAAGCCGAAGGCGTAAAGGGGCTCGCCTTTGAAATACCGGTACGTACGGCCCTTCATCGCGTAGTCGGTGAACGGGGGCAACTGATCCACGCTCTTGTAGAATGTCACCGGGAGACGGCCCGCCGGATTGTTGACCCCAGCCAAGGTCTCCGCGACCGCAGTACCAAACTCCTCCCCCCCGTACCAGGCCTCGAGTAGCGCGGTTGCGTGCTCCGCGGCGTAATTCGCGCCGATCGCGCTGCCGCTGGTCAGAACGACGACCACCGGTTTACCGGTCGCGATAGCTGCCTTCACCAGATTCTCCTGCGGCTCCGGCAGGTCCAGGCTGGTGCGGTCGCCGCCCAGGAAACCGGGGATGTTCACTCCCCGCATCTCTTCCCCTTCGAGCGAGGAATTCAGCCCGACAAACACAATGGCGACGTCGGAATCTTTCACCAGCGCCTCGGCCTCGGCCAGGGCCACGCCCGCCGGTGGAAGCCAACTGAGTTGCATGCTGCCTCCGGAAGCCGTCTGCCGGTACTCCACCCGCACCGTGTATTTCCGTCCGCCTTCCAACTGCACCTTGACCGGCGACGCGGCCCGCGGGGCGCCCGGCGCCGTCTGCGTCGAGGTCATTTGAGTCATGGGACCGGCGCCGACGGCGATCTCCTTGTCGTCGAGGAAAAACCGGGCCTTGCCGGTTCGGTTCCACATGCCGGTGCGAACGGTCAGACCGTACTCGCCCGTGGCCGGCGGCGTTAGCGTGCACGTCCAGCGCACCGAGTACTTCGCGTGGCCGACCGCCGCCAGCACGGCGGGATCTTCCATCTCCATGTCGAAATACCCGCGCGCCTCGGTCCGGCGAAGCTTCGGCTCTCCCTGGAGGTCTGGATTGTCGAAGTACTCTGCCTGCACCCCGCGCCCGTTCCCGTCCGGGGTCGTCAGAGCGGTTGAGGGCACCAGGGAATGTGTACTCGCCGTATAGGTCGCGCCGAGCGCGTAGCGCACTTGCGCAGCGGGGAACTGCCGGCCGATTGCATCGAGCGGTGTCACCTGCTTCGAGGAAATGCCGTGATAACTCCCCAGCAGCGCAATGGGATCGTCGGAGGAAGGACCGATCACCGCAATCTTCCGCACCGACTGACTCAAGGGGAGAAATCCACCCCGGTTCTTCAAAAGCACGATGGCTTCCCGCTCGGCATTTTGCGCCAGTTGCCTGTGTGCGCTGGAATCGTTCTCCGAAATTGCGATCTTCGAAAACGGGACTCTCTCCGGAGGATCGAACATCCCCAAACGGAATCGCGCCACGAAGAGCCGCTCCATCGCGCGGTCGATCTCGGCTTCCGTAATGTGGCCGGCTTTGACCTCGTCGACAAGAGTTCGATACTCGCTGCCACAAGTGAGGTCCGTACCCGCTTTGACCGCCGCCACAGCCGCTCCGCCCAGCGTGGAGGTGTACTTATGGTTTCGATAGATGTCGTCCACCGCGCCGCAATCGCTCACGACGTAGCCTTGGAATCCCCATTGTTCGCGCAGGCGCTTTTGCAGAAGGTCCGTGTTGGCGCAGCCGGGTATCCCGTCGAGGGAGTTATACACGCACATCACCGACGCCGCTTTGCCTTCCATGACCGTGGCCCGGAACGCCGCCAAATACGTATCGACCTTGTCAGACTCGCTCACCCTCGCGTCAAACACGTGCCGTTGCGGCTCGGGACCGCTATGCACGGCGTAGTGCTTCGGCGTGGAAATCACTTTCAGGTAATGGGGATCGTCCCCCTGCATGCCGGCAACGAACGCGACGCCCATGCGGCCGGTGAGATAGGGATCTTCTCCATAGGTCTCCTGGCCGCGCCCCCAACGGGGATCCCGGAAGATGTTGACGTTCGGCGACCAGTAGGTCAGTCCGGCGGTGCGGCCGGGAAGAGTAGCGGTGGTGGTCTCACCGGGATGAATCAGGGCGTCGTTGTACTTGGCTCGCGCTTCGGTGGAAATGATGTCGGCGACCCGGTGCATCAGGCCGGTATCCCAGGCAGCGGCCAGTCCGATGGCCTGCGGGAATACGGTCGCGCGGCCCTGGACCACGCCGTGCAACGCTTCGTTCCACCAGTTGTAAGCGGGCACGCCGAGGCGCTCGATCGCGGGAGCGGTGCTCTGCATCTGCAGCACCTTTTCCTCCAACGTCATCCGGGAGACGAGATCGGCGGCGCGACGCTCCGGTGAGAGATTGGGATCCAGGTATGGGGCGCTACCGGACTGTTGAGCGAAGGATGCGTTACCAGTCAACGACACCAACGCGATCAGGAACCGAATGGATTTCAACTTGGAGTCTCCTATGGTGTTTCGTCTACATCGACGTTCTGATTAAAACACAATTGCATTACCTGGTCGCTGGTCTGGAGATTCAAGCCCCCCTAACGGCGGAGAAGGAGGCCGTCGGACCTAATCCGGCGGCCTCCTCCGTTGCAAACTGCCGAGTTTGTGTCCTGCGGGAGTGTTGCGTCCCGTCAGAATCGCCGATCTTCGAAACCGAAGCGCGCCCGCCCGCCTACAGCCGTTCAGGCGTAGGCGAGCGGACCGAACGGGCGCGCGTCGATTAGAACAGGAGCTTCAGGCCCAACTGGAAAACGCGAGGCGAGTTGGAAGTTCCCGTGATGGTCCCAAAGTTGCTGGTCCCCACGGTGGCGTTGGGATTGGACCAATTGGGATGGTTGAAGGTGTTGAAGCTCTCCGCACGGAACTCCAACCTGGCGCTCTCCCTAAACTGAAACGCCTTGTACAGCGCCATGTTCCAGTTGTTGGTCTGCGGGCCGACCAAGTCATTTCTCTGCTGGTTCGACCACTCAAGCGCCCCCGGTTTGGCGAACGACGATTTGCTGAACCACTGGGACAGCGTCTTCGGGTAACTGATGGACCCGGATACTTCCGCCCGGTTGCTGGTCCCGCCGCCTAAGCCAAGGTTGTCGGAGCTATACCCCGCCGAGAACGGAGTTCCGGACTCGAGCGTGTAGATGGCGGAAAGCTCCCATCCGCCAAGCCCCGTTTTCAGCAACTGGTTGCTGGAATTGCGGAGGAACGGGAACTTGTAGATGATGCTGGTGACTGAGATCTGCCGTCTATCGAAGCCGGATTGACCATAGTCCCAACGGGTGTCGAACGGGTTGCTGACGGCGGAGAAGATTTCGCCATCGATAATGTCGAAGGCGTGCGACCAGGTGTAGGATTCCGCGAACGTCAGGTGATGCCAATCGGTAGTCCGCAGGCTGACCTGCAACGAGTTGTAATTGGAAGTCGCCCCCAACTGCTGGTCGTAGATTTGAGCCCAGCCCTGATAGGGCCGGTACAGGTTGGCAGTTGCCTGGACCCCTGTGTATCCGCAAACCGAGCCGCAAACAGCCAGCCGGTCCGTCGTATCGCTCTGGGACAGGGTGTTGATATTGATGCCTTCCGTTTGGTGGAAATTCGAGTTGCCCACATAGGACACGGACAGGACCGCGTTCTGGGCCAACTGTTGCTGAATGCCTAAGCTCCACTGAAGCGAGGTCGGCACCTTGTAGGACTTGTCCAGCATCCAGGGGGCGGCAGGGAAGTACGGAATCGTCGCCGTCGTTCCGTTTGTCCACGTCGTCGTGGGGCTGCTCAGATACACGCTGCTCGCGCTGGGTGCAAACGCGAACGGAACGCTGGCCTGGATCAGGTTGTACATTTCGTTGCCGGCGAGGCGTTCATAGAACAGCCCGGATCCGGCGCGCAGAATGGTCTTCTGCTTTCCGGTCAGGTCATAGGCAAACCCGATGCGCGGGGCGAAAGTGTCCCAGGAGTTGTTCACCAGACCCGCCGGAATTCCGTTCTTTCCGGCCAAGCCGATTCCATTCATGTAGAACGGGAAGGTCGACACGGGTGCGCCGGCAACCGTCGTGAAACCGGGACCGGCCGTGTTCAGGGCGCCCGACGGCAGGAACTGTGCCGCTTGCGCCGGGTTGTAGAGGCTCGGATAGAAATTCGACGCGTTGTTGGCGGTGTCGTAAGCGTGCGGAAGGCCTTCCCACCGGATGCCCAGATTGAGCGTCAGCCGGCTGGTGACACGCCAGTCATCCATGGCATAGGCGCTAAAGGTGTTGTTCGAGATCTGCACGTAACCCACGTTGATTGGCTCGCTGTACGACGAGGCCAAGCCGAGCACCATATCCGCAAGGCTGTTGCCGGTCTGCGTTCCGAAACTGAAGCTGCCGCCGGCATTGGTCTGATACTGCTGCCACTTGTGGGTGAACATGTACGAGAAGCCGAACTTCGCGTTGTGCTTGCCGTGAATCCAGGAGAGATCGTCTTTCCCCTGCCAGCTACGCCAAGTGTTGTGCCAAGGCCACCACCCGGGGCTGTAGGACTCAGAGTACGGACTTCCGATGGAGAACGCCGGAAGCTTGTTGGCTGTGTTTGCACCGAAGATGTTCTTCACGGTGTATCCGCTCGGTTTGGCCCACAGGCCCAGGTCCGTGATGTCGATGTTGTTGCCATTCAAGTTGAATGCCACCTCATTCAAAAGAGTTGAACTGATGGTGTGCGTGGCATGAACGACACCGGCCCAGGAAGGAACGGCCATCACCGAACCTGCCGTGGCGAACGAGCCGCCGGCCCATAGCGGGGGATAATCGTCCTCAACACCGTTGTCATAGAGCAGGGAGGCCATCACGGCCAGCTTGAAGCTGAACTGGTGATCGATGCGGGCGGTTTCCTCGCGGTAATTGCTGCTTTGGTTAGTACTCGCGATGTAAGCGCCACTAGCCGTGTTGCCCGATGGGAACAAGCCCGCCGCAAAGAGCGCGGTGGCAGTAGGGTCGACGAGTCCAGCCGGAATCTTGTTGTTTGGAAAGTAGTTTTTCTGCGTGGCTGTGCTGGGGCTGAGCCCGTACTGAGCGAGCTTGGCGATATAGGCCGGGTCCCCGACGGCAGGGACCAGGAGCTGCACGCAGCCGCTTGTGCAGCCGTTGGCCGGCAGGAGCGCACTGAAGTCGCCGGTCTTCTCGGCGGCCGAGGTGACGTTGGTGTTGGTGATTTGACTCCCGTTGATCCGCCTGCGCCACTCCATGTTATAGAAGAAGAAAGTCTTCCTTGGCCTCTCGATGGGAACGGGCCCGCCCAGGTTGAACCCGAACGTGTTGTAACGGAGTTCGGGTATTGTCTGGGCCTTGCCATTCGATTGAGGATTCGCATTCCCGAAAAACGTGTTGGCGTTGAGATCGTCGTTGCGGAGATACTCCCAGGCGCCGCCGTGGTACTGCTGCGTGCCGCTCTTGGTGGACATGATGATCATGCCGCCGGAGGCCTGACCCAGATCGGCCGCGTAGTTGCTGGTCATCACCTTGAATTCCGCGATCGCATCCTGGGACGGGGAAACCAGCATGATGCCGCCGCCGCCCCGGTCGTAGGCTTCTCCACCATTGATTAACCAGGCGTTGTGGTCGTTCCGCTGCCCGTTGTATTGGATGGCCCGGCTTTGGGTCTGGGCCATGACGTTATCGAAAACCGGAAGCGAAGATGCGGCGCCGGTCACCAGCGCTGCAAGCTGGATGACGTTGCGACCGTTGGTGGCGAGATCCGCAACCTGGGCGTCGGTAATGGTCTGGCTGACTTCGTTGGTATCCGCCTGGACCTGGACGACGTTCGCTTCGACCGTAACACTCTCCCTGGACTCGCCGACCTGGAGGGTCGCGTCAGCGCGAAAGGTATCATTCACGTTCAATGTGATGCCATTCTGCCGATAGGTCTTGAACCCCGCCATCTCGACGCTGACGTTATAGTGTCCGATCCCGAGTTGGCCGGCGACGTAACTGCCTGCGGCGTTGGTCATAATGGTACGGGCAATCGCTGTTTCCACGTTCGTGATCGTTACTTTGGCGTTAGGGACGGTGGCACCGGTCGGATCAATCACCGTTCCCACTATACTGGCGGTTTCCTGACCGTAGGCTACCGTGCTCAGCAAAAACAGACTGAGCATCAGCAGCAAGCACATCCGTGACATGGGATATGCGAAAAGGGATTTGCGCATTTATTTCTCCTTATCTGAGATCTGTCTCGCAAAACAAGGCAGGGGCCGTCAGCGTAAGCCCGAGCCCCCGAGAGCGGGCGGACGAGCGGTGCTACACTGTTCCAAGCTCCGACTAACCTCTTCTGACTAATGGGCGCTGTTCGCGCCACCTGCCCCCAAACGAGGGCTATTGTAGTCACTTTCCACTATTTCTTTTAGGGGTGTTACGAGTGGAGATCACCGTGTGGCCACGGTAGTGTAACGGTGCAATACGCGCGATTCTTCACCTTGGATCCGTAAGTAAATACGCGGCGAACTCCCTTTTCTTGCGACGTGATAGTGGTATGAACACTGTGGGAACGCGGGGCCGGGACGAGCTCGTGGATGCTAGGCCAGGGGTCGAAAGGCCCTGACCCGGGGAAGTGTGCACTGACGTACTTAACAATTGGCAACGGCAGGGCAGACGGGGTCTTTGATCGATTTGAAATGAAGCGCGGCAAATTCCAAAAATGGAAACTGGAATTAGCAATCCCTAAAGAAGCCGGAACGCGAGTTTACTTCGCTTCGTCAATGACCTCGATCGCCCTGACCTCGGCGTAATTCAACTTCGGCGAGAAAGAAAGCAGGAGCTTGCCTTGGCCGTTGGGATGTAAACCGTGGAATTCGCGGACTACAGGCCGGAAAGCCCCAGGCGCTGCCTGAAAAACATCGAAGTCTTGAAGCAGCAGGACGCCATTGCAGGTAACATCGAAAACTCTACACCCTGCACCGACGCAGCCTGCGTTCGGAACCCAAGGGCTGAAGAACGCCTCGAGGAAATGGAGCTTAACTGTATAGCTTCCTGGCGCAACGGGGATGGCGTAGCTGAAGTTACCGTGCCGTTCCTCGCTGTAAAGAGCGGGAATCTTCGGCCTCAATCCGAAACCGCCGCGAAGAGTGATGCGCCCCCCGATAAAGTAATTGTCGCCGCTCCAGTGTGTGCCGTCCGAATCGACAAAGTCCGATTGACGGGCGGAAATCCGGATCGGATTTAGCTTTCCCGGTGTACCCGGAGTAAGTTCCACCGCACTCACAAACGCCGGCCTCCCCCAATTCGAGAGGAACTCCAGGTGGAGCTTGCCATCGGACGCTGGGTACAAATCCTTGAAAACACGCACATCGACCGCTGAGAAACCGGCGTCCGCAATCGGATCTATGTCCACCATCAACGGATGTCCGTTCAGGTTCACCTGGAAATGGCGTCTATTCTGGCCGTCATCCTCCAGGTCTGCGTCCGGTTGCCTCAGGGAATCGGCGAAATAGAGCCTCAATTCGTATGCGCCTGAGCGCAATGGGACGTCGTAGCGAAACTGCCGCTGCGATCGCGGGGCGGTCAAATCGGCCGAGATGGCTTCCCGCATGGTCCTGAACGGGCCCTCATCGGCCACAGGGGGGAAGAAATGCCGCGGGCCGGGCTTGGAAACGCCTCCTTCGTAGTAACGGTCAGCCTCCCAGCGGTGCCCACACACGTCCATATAAGGAGCTCCCGTATGACCCGAAGCGATACGAATCTCGCCGGTGCCGGGTGCTAATGCGACCTGTGAGCCCGTCGATGGCTGGCCTGCCTCGCTCTGTCCGGGGCGAGGGGCCGAACTCGCGGGAGCGCTGGAAATTCTTGCAGTGGGAGACTTCCATTGCCACAGCAGGTAGCAGAGACAAACGATTACCAGTCCGAACAAAACGGCTATTCCGACAACGATCTGTAACATACGGCGGGGCTTGCCCTGGATAAGTGCGGGCGAACCCGGCGGTGGTGTTAGCGGCTCTTCGGCACGAGTCTCGAAGACGGGTAAGTACCTGCCTTTCGGGATGGTGATAACGATCGACTCGTCCTTGCCCTGATTGGCGAAGTGGTGCTCCAGTTTCAGCCGCAGCAGCCGGGCCTGCGAGCGGACGATATTGTCTTCATTTGGGTTGTAGCCGGGCGGCCGGTCGTACACGCGAATCCCGATCTGCTGTTCGGTCGCAGCTTCAGGACGATGGTCGAGGGCGCACTGGCACACATGGAGAAGGAAAGCTCGAAGCCTTGGTGACTTCTCAAAGGTGGCGCTGGAGGCCACGCGACGCACCAAATCCTCCCGCTGCCCCGCAGCCTCGGCGGGAGGTTCGTTGGAATGCGACAACGGTACATCGGGCAAGCTCATCTGGGATCAAACTCTCTCGTCGGCCGTTTCGAGTTAACGTTTAAGCTAACATAGCACACGAAATGAACGCGGAGAAGAGTTTAGTTGAATTCGCTGTATAACGCGTGCATACACTTGTGCAATTACCGTGTAAGAAGCGTTCCGGCGGTCCGGTGACGCTATGACGTCACTCCCAGTATCATCACCACGGCTACTGGAACCGTGCAGAACCTCCATGGCTTGGGGGCCGACGCCCGGTGCCGATCCAGAGTGGAAGATGCAGAGGAGTGTCGAAGTCACTTCCGTGCCAAAACATCTCAGGCGATGATTGTAGACCGCGGCGGCGGTTGCTGCAACCCTATTCATCCACTTTGGTTCTTTTTGGGTGTGATCGTTTGCAAAAGCATGCTACACTCCGCGGCAGGGGACTGCCGGCTAAGTGCCGATCGCCATTCCCCGGCCCGCGTTCCCTATGGAATTAGACAGTCAGCCGGAAGCGCCGGGCTTTGACAAGGAGACGCAATGTCAGATTCCGAGAATCGCACGCTAATAAGTCGCCGCCAGACGCTTCTCCTGCCGGCGGCCGCAGGGTTGGGGGCCGCGCTGGCCGGGACCGCCAAGGGGTCCGACAGCATCAAGACCGCCGCGCACCAGGCTCCGGGCAATTGCTCGACGCCGAAAGCCGCGGTAGCGAAAACACAATACGGCAAGGTGCGCGGATATGTCGATGCCGGAGTGTTTACGTTCAAAGGAATACCGTACGGGCAGGACACCGGCGGCGAGAACCGATGGCTGCCGGCGAAAGCGCCCAAGCCGTGGGACAGCGAGTATCCCGCCCTCATCTATGGGGCGAACTGTCCGCAGCGCCTGCATGACTTTACCGCGATCGAGCAATCGTTCCTGCAGGATTGGGACGACGGCTACATGAGCGAAGACATGCTCAAACTGAATGTCTGGACATCCTCGCTGACCGGCAGGCGGCCGGTGATGGTCTATTTTCACGGCGGCGGCTTCAGCTTCGGCTCGTCGTATGAACTGCCCTCCCACGAAGGCGCGCGGATGGCGCGGCACCATGACATTGTGCAGGTATCGGTCAATCACCGCCTCAACGTACTTGGGTTCTTCGACGTATCGGAGATTGGCGGGCCGGCGTACGAAGAGTCGGTGAACGTGGGGATGACCGACCTGGTTGCGGCGCTGCGCTGGGTGCACGAGAACATCGCGAACTTCGGCGGCGATCCGGACCGGGTGATGATCTATGGCCAGTCCGGCGGGGGCTCCAAGGTGACCTGCCTGATGGGGATTCGCTCGGCGGCCGGATTGTTCCATCGCGCTTCGGTGCAGTCGGGCGGAGGCGGCAACTCTCCGAGCGCCGAGCAATCCAGAGAGTTGTCCAGACAGATCGTGAAGGATCTGGGATTGGCGCCGAACGACATCGCCTCGCTGCAAAAGATGGAGTGGGCCAAACTGAATGCGGCCGCCAATGCCGCCGCCGCCAAAATCAATGGGCCGATGCAGCGCACACTCGGAATGGGCGCGCCGATGGGGGCCACGCCGCGCGTCGGGATGGGGCCGACCCTCGATGGTCGCGTGGTGACGATGCGGTCCTTCCACGAAGGCGCTCCCGAGGTTTCCAAGAACGTGCCGATGCTGATCGGCTCGGTCAGCGAAGAGGGCAATCGCATGTCTTCCAAGCCGACCGAGGCGGAGTGGCTTGCCAACCTCACCGGCGTCGTGGGCGAAGCCAAGGCGAGCGCCTTGATCGCCGCCATGAAAAAGGCACACCCGGAAAAAAGCATCCGGACGCTATCCTACGGCGTGAGCGGCCTGCTGGTGCGCAACAACGTCGCGCGCATGGCCAAGATGAAATACGAACTGAAGGGCGCGCCGGTCTTCGCGTACTACTTCACCTGGCAATCGCCGATGCTGGAGGACGCGGGCGCCTGGCACACGGCCGAACTCGCTTTCTGCTTCGATAATACAAAGCGCTGCGAACAGGGCACGGGCAACACGCCGGAGGCACACGCGCTCTCGACGAAGATGGCGACGGCCTGGGCGAATTTCGCCCGCACCGGCAATCCCAGCCAGCCCGGATTAGCCTGGACTCCCGCCGAGCCAACGCGCTGCCCGACCATGGTGTTCGACAATCACTGCCGCATGGTGGACGATCCGGAAGGCGAAGTGCGAAAACTGCTGCTCGCATAGCAGCCGAAATGCCTCGTGCACGGCGCATCCGCGGCTCGACGCTACCCGTGGGCCGCGGTGTGTGCCGGAATTATTGACGCTGCCGAGGCGGGCTGGACATCGGTGCGTGAAATCGCTTACATTTGTCGCTTCAGGATAAGAGCCGTTGCATACGAATATCGGAAATCCTAAGAAGGATCTACTATGAACCCGATCCGGAAAATTGCGATGCCGGGAATGGTCGTCCTGGCTACTTTGGCATTTCACGTCTTTTCCGCCGCGCCTGGAATTGCGGCTCCCGCCGCTGTGCCCGACGATGCTTCTCGCAGCATCGCGCCTTACTTCACGCCGGCCACAGCGTCCCCCAAGGCGCCGGACAGCGACGGCTTCCTCCAGCGCTGGCTGCTGCTCGAGCCGATCAACAAGCCGAACCGCAGCAACACGCCGTTTGTCGGCACCTACGTCCGGAACGCTTTCAACGCCGAGTACTTCCTCAACCAGTTCACGGTGATTCCGCACGATGGCGACAAGGTGAAGGTGGGCAACCAGGAACTCGCATGGCACGCTCTCGATTCGGCCAATTTCAACGTCAAGCTTTTTCGCTTCGCCCACGGCCTGAACAAGCAGACTTATGGCGTCATCTTCTGGGCTGTCACCGTCGTCGACAGCCCGCGGGAGATTCGGAATGTTCGTTTGGCCGCCGGCTCCAATTCGGCGTCGATTTGGTGGGTCAATGGCCAGGAAGCCGTCGATCTCTTCGACGACCGGCGTATGGTTATGGATGACGTCGTCTCCAAGCGGCTCACGCTCAATAAGGGCCGCAACGTGATTCGCGGCGCCGTGATTAACGGTCCGGGCTTGAGCGATTTCTGCGTCCGCTTTATCGATGAGGACGGCGCGCCGATCCGCGATATTTCGCTGAGCGGCGAGTAACGTTCGCAATCCATGAATCGTCCATTTTTGGTCTCTATCGTTTTGTACGGGGAGCTTCTATGAAATCCTATCTTCTGGCCGCGGCCGTGCCCGCCGTGCTCGCTGTTTCCGCGCTTAGTCCGCTATTGGCGGTGGACGGCGAGCCCTACATCCACGATCCCTCGACCGTCATTCAGTGCGACGGCAAGTTCTACACGTTCGGCACCGGCGGCGGTGGTTTGATATCCGACGACGGCTGGACCTGGCACAGCGGGGCCGTGCGTCCCGGCGGTGGCGTGGCCCCCGACGTCATCCACATCGGGGATCGCTACTACATGAGCTATGCCAAAGGAGGCGGCGGAATGAGTGGTGGGCACGCCAGCAATGTCCACATCATGTGGACTAAGACGCTCGACCCCAAATCCCCCGACTTCGGATTCAAAGACGATACCGTCATCGCCTCCTCCGACGGCGTCGAGGACTGCGATGCCATCGATCCGGCGTTCCTGCTGGATCCCACCGATGGCCGGCTGTGGCTCACTTACGGAACTTACTTCGGCTTTATCCGCATGGTCGAGCTCGATCCCAAAACGGGACTACGCGTCCCGGGCAACCAACCGATAAACGTCGCCATCGACATGGAAGCGACTGCGCTGATGTATCGCGACGGCTGGTACTACCTGCTGGGCACGCACGGCACCTGTTGCGACGGCGCCAACTCCACCTACAACATCCGTGTGGCCCGTTCCCGGAAGGTGACCGGCCCCTACCTGGATAACGTGGGCATTGACGCACTCAAGGGCGGCGGCAAGCTCGTCGCGGGCGCCAGCGGCCGGTTTGTCGGGCTCGGCCACTTCGGCAGGCTGGACCTGGGCGAAGGCGTGGAGAAATTCTCCTGTCATTACGAGGCCGAC
>PMKM01000013.1 GCA_003157745.1 Bryobacterales bacterium
GAAGATGCAGCAGGACGTGGTGGCGAACGCCGACGCGCTCAAGGGTGGCCTCGCCGACTCGGGCCACGTCGAGGTGCCCGGCATCTTCTTCGACTTCGGCAAATCCGAGCTGAAGCCTGAGTCGCAGGCCGCGATCCAGGAGATCGCCAAGCTCCTGCAATCCAATCCAGCGCTGAGACTCTGGGTGGTCGGCCACACCGACGCGGTCGGTTCGGCCGAGTCGAACGTAGCCCTTTCCAATGCCCGCGCCGCCGCCGTGGTCCAGGCGCTCACGCAGCGGAACGGCATCGACTCGAAGCGGCTCGCACCCTTCGGCGCCGGGCCCTATGCGCCGGTCGCCAGCAACGATAGCGAGGATGGCCGCGCCAGGAACCGCCGCGTCGAACTGGTGAAGCACCCCTAGCGCCAGCCGGCGCTGCTACGCCAATCGCGGCAGAGCGGCGCCAGCACGGGGCAACTGGCATAGGAGGCCTGCGGCTTGCGCGCCGCCACCGCCGCGATATCGACTGTGATGCCGCTGGCGACCTGGATCGAGCAGGCCGCCTCCTTCCCCGGCCGGGCCGGCGGACCCGCGACCATCGCCAGATCAGTTACCCAAACGCAGAACGGTCTCGCGCCGGCTGCGCAAACCCTCAAATCCAGCCGGAATCTCAGCGAACCGCCGCTTGGGTGGACGAAGCTGGAGAGCACTCTCGCAACCCGATCAAATCGCTAGGGTTAGGAGGTGCAAGCCGTATCGCGGCGACCACCCAAGCCACGTGCGGCCCGGGAGATGGAGCGGCAGCCCTTACAGTACTTACTTAGCACTCCTGGGACCTATTCGTGCTAATTCAGACGGTGTATTCTAAAACTGGAGTATCGGGCTCCGTTCTGGCGGTTGATTCCGGTTGCTGGCCGTTGGGCGTTGCGCAAGATGGCCTGAGATCCGGGCCCGAGACAGTGAGGAGACCTCGCGGTGAGATTGGGGACGGATGGCTGGTTCAGATTCGTCGTCATGACGTTAGTCGCCGCCGGCGCGACTTCCGCATTGCGGGGCGATACGATCATGGCCACCTTTGACGCGGCCGATGTTCAGGCCGCCACGGGGTCGGCGCTGTGCGGGAAGTCCACGGCGTGCTGGGTCGGCGAAGAGACTTTCACTTCGTGGAACGGCTCGGTGCCGCTCACGACGACCTATTCGACCTCGCTCGACAGCGTGGGCGGTTTGACCGGCGGCATCTCCGGCACATACACCGGAGGACTCACCAGGTCGAACGATTACGAATGGGGAGGCGCGGGAGGAGCCGGCTACTATCCGACTGTCACGAGCTCCACTTATACCATAAACCTGACTGTTTCCGGAACTATTCCCGGCGTTAATTACTTCGGGTTGTGGGTGTCGGCGATCGACGCTGACAATGAGCTTCAGTTCTATAACGGCAACACGCTGATATACACGTTCACAGCGTCGTATTTCATCAACAACGGACTGGGTGCCTGCCCGTCGAGCAGCAACGCGTTCTGCGGCAACCCAAACAACGGTCAAGACGCCGGCGAGCAATTCGCGTTCCTGAACTTCTACGACGTAAGTGGTTATTTCACGAAGATCGTCGTAACCGAGGCCGACTCCTCCGGCTTCGAGACCGACAATCACACGGTCGGCTACATCAAGAACTTCGTGCCGGTTGGAACGGCCTTCACGCCCGAGCCTGGCACGTTCGCGCTGGTGACGCTGGGCGCCTTGATCCTGATGGGCCTGAGGCGGCGTGCCGATTGACGCTGGCGACACGGCGCCAAGTCAACGGAACGGCCACTGGTCGCGCTCAGGTGGAAGAGAAACGGGGCTTGGGTCACGCCAGGGCCGGCGGCAGCGACAAAAGCCTCGCCGCGGCTGTTCACTGCAAGAGCCGTCGTCGCCATGGCATTGATCCCAGTCAAGTACAACAACCTTGCCCCATCTGAACTGATTTTGGCGATGAACGATGGCGGTGCGGGACCGGTCCCGACCGGACCTATGACACAGTTCTGCTGGAACGTGAGCGAGGAATTGAAGTTTGCGTACGCCGAAGCCGGCACGCAAGAGATTGCCATCTGTGCCGACTTCGACGATGTCGAATGGCCGGCGACATCAATGTCCCCGCCCGGATCCACAGCCACGGCCGCTGACGCATCGTACGTGTCCCCACCAAGGAAATGTCGCCCAAAGGAGCGTCCTGCCAGTATGCGCACCATCTCTGGCGTGACTAACGACGTCCATCTTTCCACGTGCCGGCGGCCGGAAATCATCGGCGGAGTGGTTGTATGCCTGGACGTGCAATCCTATGGTTCTCGCAGGTCTGGCTGCTCTTCTGTCATTGGGACTCTGGCTTCAGTCGGCGCTGTTTGTACTCTGGGTACTCATCCTGTTTGCACGGTCGCTGCTTTTCTTCGTGAGAGTGTACGAAGAACGAGAGCTGGAGTGTCGCTTTGGGGCGTCGTGTCTGGAGTACAAAACCAGAGCACCGATGTTGCTTCCAAGAAGGCCAATCTGAGACCACACCGGAGTCACATATTCCGCGCGCTGCGAAGTTACTGGTAATGGCGTTCGATGCCGAGTTTCTTCATGCGGGACTGCAGGGTGGTGCGGCGCAGCCCCAGCCGGGCTGCGGCGCCGTCCGATCCGGAGACCTTCCCGCCGGAATCGCGCAGTGCCTGGAAGATCCGTTCGCGCTCGGCGGTTTCCTCCAGCCGGGAGACTCTTGGGGAAGGAGCGGAAGAGTTCGCCATCTCCGGCAATGGGATTTCGAGCACGCGTCCTGGACTCAGGATGACGGACCGTTCGATCAGGTTCTGTAATTCGCGTATATTGCCCGGCCAGTCGTAGTTAGTAAGTGCATCGAGCGCGGCGGAAGGGATCGATTCGATGGGCCGGTTCATGCGCCGGGCGTGCTTCTGGGTGAAGTAGCGGACCAGCAGCGGAATGTCTTCCCTGCGCTCCCGCAACGGCGGAACCGTCAAGGGAAACACGTGCAGCCGGTAATAGAGATCGCTGCGGAACTCGCCCTCGTCGACCATCTGTTTGAGATTGCGATTGGTGGCGGCGATGAAACGAATATCCACGCGAATGGTGCGGTTACCGCCGAGGCGCTCGATCTCCTGCTCCTGAATGGCGCGCAATAGTTTGGATTGCAACTCGATCGGTATCTCGGCCACCTCGTCCAGGAACAGCGTCCCCAGGTGCGCCAACTCGAAGCGGCCGAGCTTCTGCGCGAACGCGCCGGTGAAGGAGCCCTTCTCGTGGCCGAATAACTCGCTTTCGAGCAGGGTCGCCGGAATCGCGGCGCAATTGACCTTGATAAACGACTGCTTGCTGCGTTTGCTCAAATCGTGCAGCGCGCGTGACACGAGTTCCTTGCCGGTTCCCGTTTCCCCCTGGATGAGCACCGTGGCATCGGTCGGCGCCACCACCTGAATGCCGCGCAGCACGGCCTGAAACGCGGGGCTCTCGCCGATCATGCTGCCCACGTTTTGATCGAAGCGGATCTCGTCTTCGAGATACAGCTTCTCGGTCGCCAGCTTGTCCCGCATCTCGGAGAGTTCGCGGTAGGCGAGCGAGTTCTCGGTCGCGATGGCAATCTGGCGCGCCACCTGCACCAGCAGATCCACTTCGTCGCCGGTAAACGGCTCTCCGCTCCGGCGGGCCAACTCGAGCGTGCCGGAGGTTCCGTTTGCGCTGGTGAGCGGGATCGAACAACTGGAGCGAAGGCCCTCGTCGACGTACTTGCGGTAGAGCGGCGATGGAAAGCGTTCGAAGTCTAGTCCGGCGGTCACCACCGGCTTCCCCGTGGCCAGCGCTTCGCCGCACGGAAGTCCTTCCGGTCTGCCGGAAGTCTCCTCGGGCACGAAGCCGATGCCACCGGGCGAGTGCAGCCCATTCAGGCGAATCTCGCCGCTGTCTTTGTCGAGCAGCGTCAGCACCGCGAAATCGTGCGCGACCACCCGGTTGAGCTGTTCGGAAATCGCCGCAAGCAGGTCTTCCATCGGGAGCTTTGCCACCAACGCGTTGGTGATTTCGAACAGCGCGCGCATGCGGTCGCGCTCGTGCAGCAGCGCCTGCCGCGCCAGATATCCATCGACCGATACCGCAACTTCCGAAGCCACCCGGCCGAGAAACCCGAGTGCCTCCGCAGTGGGCCGGAATGGCGCGGCGAAACCGAACCCCAGGATGCCCAGCCGGCGGGAACCGTTCGAGAGCGGCAGCAGGGTCAACGCGTGGATGCCCTTCTTCAGCGCCTCTTCGATCACTTCGCTACAGTGAGCGTCCTTCTCGAGCGGCGATAGCACGAGCGGCTTCTGCTCGCGCCAGACCCACGCTCCGAAGTGATCGCTATCCACCGGAACCACGATTTCCTTGTCGTGGTACGGCATGTTCGTGCTGACCGCATGGACACGCAGCGTATTGTGAACCGCGTCGTGCAGAATCAGGCCCAGAAAATCGAACGAGATGACGCGGCCGAGCGTGGCCGCCAGCGAGTTGCAGAGAGTCTCCAGATCGGTGTGCCCGGCGATCGATTGCGAGAGATCGAAGAGCGCTTTGTAGATCTCCGCATCCGAGAGCTGCATACCGACGATGCTATCAGCCGTAGCCGAAATCGGCAATTGACGTTGGAATATGCCGAGCGTTGCCATGGGTCCATCCTCTAGGCCGCCCGTAACCAACTGATTTCATTAGCAAAATTCCGGGCGGCAGGCGCCGGCTTAGGTTGCCACCGGCGGCCAATCCAAGTAGGATGCAACCACACGGCCATTTGCCACGCGCCGCCCGGACGAATCGTTTTGAGCGAATGCCGGCCGGGCGTTCCGTTTTGGACCGGAGCAAAGCCGCAGCCGTACCAAGCCGGAACGCGTTCCATTTTGGAACGAGTTTGCCGCTCCCTAATCACAGAAAAAAAAGTACTTAGGTCCTAAAGTGTTCTGGCACTAGGTATGCACTCTTAGTTGCATCGGCCGAATCGGACCGGACTAAAGAAATCCAAAAAAAGGACGAAACGAGATGAAAGTGACAAGTGTGTCTGCGCGCAAAGAGGGAAAGATCTCGCGGGAGATTCGCGATCAGATCGTGCTGGAACATCTGCCGCTGGTCAAGGCCATCGCCATCCGGGTCCATGAAAACCTTCCGGTGCACACCGACCTGGATGATCTCATCAACGCGGGCGTGCTCGGCCTGTTCGACGCCGTGGAAAAGTTCGATTCGAGCAAGAAAGTGGAGTTTCACAGCTACGCGAAACACCGCATCAAGGGCTCCATCCTGGACAGCCTGCGCCAGCTCGATTGGGCGTCGCGCGACATGCGGAAGCGGCAGAAACAGATCGATGCGGTGACCCGCGACCTGGCGGCCAAGCTGGGGCGCAATCCCAATGAAGGCGAACTGGCCACCGAGATGGGGCTCACCACCGACCGTCTGCGCCACATCCAGGTGGAACTGCGCCACCTCGGACAGATTTCGATTTCGCAGCGCGACAACCTGGATAACGACCGCCCGCAGGAATTTCCCGCCACCGTCGAACTGCAGCCCGACCGGATGTGCGAGCGGCGCGAACTGGAAAGCACGCTGGCCCGCGCGATGGGAACGCTCCCGGCACGGTATCAGAAGGTTGTCTTCATGTATTACACCAACGAGATGACGATGAAGGAAATCGGCAGCCTGATGGGCGTCAACGAAAGCCGCATCTCGCAGATCCATAAGACGGCGTTGAAAAAGATGGCGATGGCGCTCGAATCGCAGGGCATCCGCTCGTCGGAGGCCTTCCAGCCGGCGTAAAAGCCATCGCCGGCGAGGGCTCGACTCCGAAATCCGGGGTTCGCGCGGCAACCCACTTTTTGGCGAGAAGTTCGCGAGCTTTATGCCACTTTACTGTCAGAAGACGATGCATAAGAGCGCATCTGCGGCCGTCAGTCTGAACGAGCGTATCGCCGAAGCCCGCGGCCAATTGCAGGGGACTCCGGAATGGCATCCGGACTTCGAGCGCCGGCTGCTGCACCTGATCCGCCTGGTGGACGAACGCGACGAGCACCAGCCTCCGCCGCACGTCCACAGCAAGGGCTGCGGTTACCGGCACGCCTGACCCGTCAGGAATGTTACCGAGCATCGGTTTGGTGGACAAGTTCGACGAATTCGCCACTTACCCTGTAACCCAACCCGGCGGAACTCCATCTAATCGGACAGGAGGGAAGTAAGATGAAAACTGGGACAGTTACAAGAATCCTGACGGCTGCGGCACTGCTGGCTGGCACCGCTCTAGCGGCTGCCAAGGACGGCCTTCCCCAGCCTCCGACCGACGATGTTATCGCCAAACAGGTTCGGCACGTGGTGCTGACTTACCCCTATTACTCTCTATGGGACCAAGTCGGCCTATTCGTCCATGACGGCCAGGTGGAATTGAACGGGGCAGTGACGCAGCCCATTAAGAAGAGAGACTTGGGGCGGCTGGTCTCTGCGATTCCGGGCGTCATCGGCGTCACGAATGAGATCAAGGTACTGCCGGACACGCCGATGGACGTTCGCCTGCGAGGGCAAGTGGCGCGCGCGATCTTCTCCGCGCCGCCGCTCACGCGATACGGCGCCGGCACGTTACCGGCCATCCACATCATTGTAGATAACGGGCACGTGACCTTGAGCGGCGTGGTAGCGAACGACGGCGACAAGAACCTGGCGGGCATTCGGGCACAGGGCGCCGGCCTGAGTTTCGGCGCCGTGGTCAACAACCTCGAAGTCGAGCGTCCGTCTGTCAAGAACAGCTAAGTCCGCACGATGTGAGGCGGGGCAGGCCATCTGCGGCCTGCCTCTGCCATTGTTGTGATTACTTCCTATAGAGACGAAGAGAACCTACCGTCTATTCTGCCTCCCGGCTTGAAACGTACCCCGTCAGCCTTCCACCGCGGCCAGGACTTCCTCGGGCGACGGCATGCCGCGGCGCGCGAAACGAATCACACCGTCCGGGCCGATCAGGTAAACCGTGCGCTTCACGATGATGCCATTCGCGTTATAGCGCGAGGCCACGGTTCGCCCCGAGTCCACCAATAGCGGAAACGGCAGCTTGTGATGACGGCGAAAACCGGCGTGACTCGCGGCGCTTTGCGGATTTACGCCGAAGACTTCGACGCCGCGGGCGCGCGCGTTTTCCCACGAATCGCGCAACTGGCACAACTGCCGCGTGCAGCCCGGCGTCGAGTCGCCGGGATAGAACACCAGCACGACGTACTTGCCGCGCAGCGCGGAAAGCCGCACCGGGTTGCCGGCATCGTCCGGCAGCGCAAAATCCGGGGCGATCATGCCGGTAGGAAGCGGGTCGGAGAAGAATCGTTCGAGCATGACGGTCTCAGTTTGTTAGTCTAGCGATGCCGATCGGATCCCGTTTAGCACCCGGTACAGTGTTTGATGTCCGACCGCTCCCTTTGGTCGCGGCTCCGTTCGGATTGGGCACTACCGGCAGCGGTTACTTCGATGGGAGTTACTCGCCGTTCGCGAGCTTCCACAGAATCTGGCGCAGCATTCCCAGGGTCACCGGCGCGTCGCGGGCGGCGATGTTCCAGCGGCGAATCATGCGGCGCAGTTTCTCCTCGGTGGATTTGGCGGTGAGAGGATTGACGTAACCGCTGATGCGCAGAGCCTCGCACCAGAGAGCGGTGAGTTGCTCGTTCTGTTCCGCCGAAGCGGGCTTGACGCGGTCCGGGCGCGGGGCGGCGTTGGGATTACGAATCAACTCGTAGAGACAGAGGGCGACGGCCTGCCCGAGGTTCATCGACAAATCGCGCTCGAGCGTGGGGATGCGCATCAGCCAATGGCAATGGCTGATGTCTTCGTTCGAGAGGCCGAATTTTTCCGAGCCGAATAGCAGCGCCACGGGCGACCGTGCCAGCCGCTTCAACAGGAGCGGCGCGCCATGTTCGAGGCGGCGTAGCGGGTGATGCAGTTCGCGATGCCCGAGCGAAGTCGTGCCCACCACGAGGGTCGCATCGGCCACGGCGTCGGCCACGGTCGCGAACTCTTCCGCCCGCTCGAGCAGCGGCGCCGCGCCCACCGCCGAACGCGCTTCGCGAAATGCCACGTCGTATGGGTTGACCACGCGCAAATGCTCGAACCCGAAATTCGCCATCGCGCGCGCCGCCGCCCCGATATTCAACGGATTGCGCGTCGAGACCAGGACCACGCGAAGATTGTCTTTCCAGTTCGTCAAGGATGCTTTGATCGTAGCGCAGGGCGTGGGCGGCCCGGCCTGGAATTTGCTACCCTCCTCTAGAGAAAGGAATCGACATGCCAGGGAAAGCCGCGAAAGCGCCGGTGCGGGCCAAGCGCACCAAAGTGGAAGTGCAACAGGAGTTCGACGAGATCGAGCAGCAGGTGGAACGCGCGAGAGAGACCTCCGATGCGAAGACGGAAGAAGCCTTCCGGCTGCACGAGGGCGAGGTGCGGCAGGCGGTCGAGGGATTGACGGTCGAGGCCGTCGTGCAGAAACTGTCGACGACCGGCCTCGAAGTAGCGCGGTCGTTGGCCGAAGTAACCGGCAAGCTCTCCGAGCAGGTGCACCTGCTGGCGTCGGTGCGCGAGGCGGTCGCGCTCGAGCGGACCGAACTGGAACGGCTGCACAAGATCGACGTGGCGGCCACCGCGCTCGATCAGCTCGTGCAGGATCACGCGCGCGAAAAGGCGCGCCTGGAGCAGGAGATCGCGGCGCAGCGGGCGGCATGGGAGGAAGAGTCGGCCCGCGTCGAACGCGAGCGCAAGGAGCAGGACGACAACCTCAAGAAGCAGCGCCAGCGCGAGACGGAAGACTTCGAATACAAGAAGGCACTCGAGCGCAAGAAAGCGCAGGACAAGTACGAGGAAGAGCAGCGGCTGACCGAGAAGCGCAATCAGGAAAAGCAGGAGACGCTCGACAAGAGTTGGAAACAGCGCGAGGCCGCCCTCAAAGAGCAGGAAGAGGAATTGGCGCGCTTGCGCAAGGAGGCGGAGGCATTTCCGCAGCGCTTGCAGCGCGAGGCCGAGGCCGCTGCGGAAAAGGCGCGGCACGACGCGCTGGCGAAGTTCGAGCAGCAGATCCTGGTGGCGCAGAAAGACGCCGAAGCCGAGCGCCGGCTTGCCGAGTTGCGCGTGAAGACCTTCGAAGAGACCGTGGCGCACCAGGCGGCGCAGCTTGCCGCGCTCGAAAAGCAACTGGCGGAAGCCAAGCAGCAGGTGCAGGATATCGCCGTCAAAGCAATTGAAGGCGCATCCGGCGCCCGCGCGCTGTCGCACATCAACCAGATCGCCATGGAGCAGGCCAAGAATCGGCCGCAGGGGTAGCGGGTACACGGCTGCGGATCGCCGCGCCGATGGAGCGCGTGACGCCACCGAACGTGGTATTCTCTGGGGTTCGTCCGCGTTTTCGGACAGTTGCATCTCTATTGGAGGTAGGGATATGGCAATCGCGCAGAACCCGCGCAAGGGAATGAGTGACCCGCACGGGGACAGGATAAAGAGACAAAACCAGCCGATATACGTGCTGCAAACGGGATTGAAGAATGCCGGTTTTTGCACCGTGCACGAGACCGGCTTTTTCGACGGCTCAACCGACAGCGCGCTGCGTTCGTTCCAGAGCCAGCACGGTATGATGCGACATGGTATCGCGACCCCAGCGACCCTAAGAGAGTTGCATATCGGCACGGGCCAGCCGCTGCCGAGGAATTGGGATGGCGACGATCTGATTCAGTCTCCGCTGCCCGGGGTTACGGTGCCGCCCTATCGCCAGGTGCATCAGCCGCCTTCGTACCCGCCATCGACCATGCACATCTCGGCTAAGGGCAGGAATTTCATCTTCTACCACGAGGCCCGCGACGGCTCCACGACAGGGCATCTGCACTGGCCGGGCGGCCACAGCGGCGTCAGCATCGGTCCCGGCTACGATATGTGGCAGAAATCGAAGGAACAGATCCGCAAGGATCTGATAAATGTCGACGTTTCCCCGGCTAAGGCCGAGCAGGCAGCGGCGGCGGCGCATCTTGGCGGGGATGGCGCCCTAAAGGCGAAGGAATTCGCCGAGAAGAACGCTGGGCTGATTACCCTTAGCGTAGAGCAACAGTATAGGCTCATGGACGCTTACCTGCCAGTCCAGGAGAACCTCGTTCAGAGCTGCGTCCACGCGTAGTTGCTCCAGGATGAATTCGATGCGCTGGCGAGCTTCGCGGGGAATTCGGCCGGGAAACTCGGCCGTGTCGCCGGTTTGATAAACAAGGGCGATATTCGGGCAGCGCTGGAAGTGATCCTCTCCGCGGTCGACTCCAGCTCCGACGTGAACGCAGGGCTGACCCAGCGGCGCAGATGCGAGGTCTCGCTCTACCTGCTCGGCTACTGCAGTTGCAGGTACCTGCGGGATCTTTTTGGCCACTGGTAATAACCTCGACGTTCTGAAAACTGAGATCTCAAGAGGAAACCACAATGAGAACAGTTCTCGTCACCATCGTCTTTCCGGCTGTCCTGCTGTTGCGATGCCTGAGCGCAGGCCCCGCTGGCGGCCCCAGCTTGAACGACCAGTTGCTACGTGTGGTTGGATATGGAGATGCCGCGGCGGTTGAACAACTGCTGCAAAAGGGTGCCAATATCGAGGCCAAGGACCAGGACGGCCAGACGCCGCTGATCCAAGCAGCCAGCAAGGGTAACACCGCGGTGCTAAAGCTGCTGCTGGGGAAGGGCGCCGATGTCGAGGCCAGGGACAACGAAAGCCACACGGCGCTGAGCAAAGCCGCCGAACACGACAATACAGAGGTCGTGACGCTACTTCTTGGGAAGGGCGCCAACGTCGCGGACAAGGACCAGTACGGATACACCGCGCTGATCACGGCCGCCAGCTACGGCAGTTCACAGGTTGCGAAGCTGCTGTTGGAGAAGGGTGCCAACATCGAGGACAAGTGCGTCGGAGACTACACGCCGTTGATCCGGGCCGCGAACGACGGCAACACCGATGTGGTGAGGCTGTTACTGGACAAGGGCGCCAACATCGAGGCCAAGGACATCGACGGCTACACGGCGCTGGTCGGGGCGGCCTTCCAGGGCAAGCTGGAGGTGGTGAAGCTCCTGCTGGCGAAGGGCGCGGATATCGAGGCCAGGAACAAGCACGGGGAAACCGCACTCCTCGCGACCGCCCAACCCGAAAGGTTCGAGGTTTCGAAGCTGCTGCTGGAAAAAGGAGCCGGCATCGAGGACAAAGACGAGTACGCCTGCACTGCGCTCGACCTGGCCGCCTGCCACGGCGCGGTGGGGCTGGTGGAACTCCTGCTGGCGAAGGGCGCCAGGATCGACGTCAGGGACGCGTGGGGGCACACGCCGTTGATGCGGGCGGTAGGCTGCAACATCAATCAGCCCTACTGGTACAACGCCAAGGCCGATTGGGACAAGGTCTACGACGTGGTGAAACTCTTGATCGACAAGGGCGCCCACGTTCAGGCCAAGGCCAACAATGGCGACACGGCGCTATCAATGGCGATCAGAAGCAAGAACACGAAGCTGGTAACGCTGCTGCGCGAGAAAGGCGCACGCTGAGCGGTGCATCGATACGGTTTGTCGGGCCGATTGGCTGTCACTCGAATTTGACAATCGGCGGCAGAGCCGGTAACCTTAAATTTTGCGACATCTAGATCGCTGGAGAAGTGTGTCAATGAGTACGGAGTTTCCTTCCAAGAACGCCATCGAGCGCCGCTGGCATGTGATCAATGCCCAGGGTGTCGTATTGGGCAAGGTTGCCACCAAGGCGGCGATGATATTGATGGGCAAGACGAAGCCATCCTACACGCCATTCCTCGATACGGGCGATCATGTGATCGTCATTAACGCGGAGAAAGTCCGGTTGAGCGGCCGGAAAGAAGACAACAAAGTCTACCGCCATTTCACCGGGTACCCGGGCGGACTGGTGGAGAAGAGTTTCAAGCGGGTGCGCGCCGAGAGGCCCGTCCGCATCGTGGAAGAAGCCGTTCAGGGCATGCTTCCCAAGACCAAGCTTGGCAAACAGATGTACCGGAAATTGCAGGTCTATGCGGGTGATAAGCATCCGCACGCGGCGCAGAAACCAACCGCGCTGACGGTAAAATAGTGGAAGGCAGGGTTTAGTGGCAGCGAGCATCGTTCAATATTTGGGTACCGGCCGCCGCAAGAGTTCGGTGGCCAGGGTATTTTTGAGGCCCGGCAAGGGCGAAATCAAGGTCAACAACCGCGCGTTCGAGAATTTCTTCCCGACGGAAAGTTCGCGCGCCCTCGTGCGGCAGCCGCTGGCGGCGACCGAAACGGCGGACAAGTTCGACATCCTGATTCTCGCCGATGGCGGCGGAGTCATTGGCCAGGCGGGCGCGGCTCGTCTGGGCGTGGCCAGGGCCCTGGTGGAGTTCAACGCGGAACTGCGGCCGAAGCTGAAGAAGCTCGGTTATCTTTCGCGCGACCCGCGCGCCCACGAGCGCAAGAAATACGGGCAAAAGGGCGCCCGCAAGCGGTTCCAGTTCTCCAAACGTTAGTCCCGGCGGAGCCGGCGTGTGCCGGCTCCAGCCAGTTGTAACCATCGGCCTTCCGATTGTCCGGCGCCGCAAATCTCGCTTTGGACCGCGGGCGGAAACGGAAGGCTGCAAAAGGGGATGCTTTTCCCCATCGTGCGCATTAAACAGGAGGCAGTTTGCCCGCAATTTCCATGAAAGAATTGCTCGAAGCTGGCGTTCACTTCGGGCACCAGACCAAGCGCTGGAATCCGAAAATGAAAGAATACATTTTCGGCGAACGCAACGGCATCTACATCATCGATCTGCAGAAGACGTTGAAGATGTTCAAGGACGCCGCCCGGTTCGTCCAGGAGATGGCCGCGCAGGGAAAGAACGTGCTGTTCGTCGGCACCAAGCGCCAGGCACAGGAGGCCATCGCCGAAGAGGCCGCCCGCTGCCAGATGTATTTCGTCAACCAGCGCTGGCTGGGCGGATTGCTCACCAACATGGCCACGGTGCAGAAATCCATCAAGCGGCTGAAGGAATTGGACGCCATGGCGTCGCCCGAAGGCGGCGGATACGCCGGCCGCCCGAAGAAGGAAGCCATTCGCCTGGAGCGCGAGCGCAAGCACCTGGAGCAGAATCTGTCCGGCATCAAAGACATGCCGGGGCTGCCCGACGTGCTCTTCGTAATCGATTCGAACAAGGAAGCGATCGCGGTGAAGGAAGCGCAGCGGCTCGGCATTCCGGTGGTCGCCATCGTCGATACCAATTGCGATCCGGANNGGCAACGACGACGCGTTGCGCGCCATTCGCCTCTTCGCGAGCAAGATCGCCGACGCCGTGGTCGAAGGCCGCCAACTGGCCAGTGAGCACGATTTCGAAGCGGCGCCCAAGCCGGTCAGCGACGAAGCGCCCGCCGAAGAGAGCATGCTCGCATACACCGAGTACGTGGATCCGAAGTACGCCGAGAAGATCATGGCCGAAAGCTTGAGCCTGACCGAAGAGCCGGCCGCGGCCTCGCCGCGCAAGGGCCCGGTGTCAGAAACCGCCGAGCCGGCCGCCGAGTCTGTGGCGACCGAAAGCGGAGTGTAATCGTCAACGGGCCGGGCATTCGTCCGGCCCTTCAAAATCTAATTGGGAAACGGAAGCGAAGCGACTATGGAAATCACCGCGGCACTGGTAAAAGACCTGCGCGAGCGCACCGGCGCCGGCATGATGGAATGCAAGAAGGCTCTCCAGGAAGCCAAGGGCGACATCGCGGATGCCGAAGTGGTGTTGCGCAAGCATGGCATCGCGTCGGCCGGTAAGAAGGCGGGACGCGTCACCAAGCAGGGCCTCATCGGCACTTACATTCATGCCGGCGGGCAGCTCGGCGTGATGGTGGAAGTGAATTGCGAATCGGATTTCGTGGCCCGCACGGACGATTTCAAGGAGCTGGTGCACGACGTGGCGATGCACATCGCCGCCGCCGACCCCCGCTACCTGCGCCGTGAGGAAGTGCCCGCCGACGTGCTCGAGAAGGAAAAGGAAATTGCCCGCGCCCGCGCGCTGCTGGAAGGCAAGCCGGAGAAGATCATCGACCGCATCGTCGAGGGCCGTCTCGCCAAGTTCTACGAGGAGGTGTGCCTGCTCGAACAGCCGTTCGTGAAGGAAGCCACCATCACCATCGACCAGCTCGTGAAAACCAAGGTTGCCAAGCTGGGCGAGAACATGGGCATCGCGCGCTTCGTCCGTTTCAAGGTGGGCGATGTGGCGGCGGCCGAAGCCGGCGGTGAAAACCCCGTGCCCGAACCGGTCGTTCCGTAGATGCCCGCCTATAAGCGGATTCTGCTGAAGCTGAGCGGCGAGGTGCTGGCCGGGAACGCGCCCTTCGGCATCGATGCCGACCGCGTCCGCGGCCTGGCCGAGGAGATCGCCGGCGTGGCCGCGGCCGGCGTCCAGATCGGGTTAGTGGTGGGCGGCGGCAATATCTTCCGCGGCCTCTCCGGCGCGGGCCGCAAATTGGACCGCGTTACGGCCGACCATATGGGCATGTTGGCCACCGTGATCAACTCGCTCGCGCTCTCCGACGCTCTCGAACAGATCGGCGTCGCGACGCGCGTGATGACCGCCATCGAAATGCGGCCGGTGGCCGAGCCGTACATCCGCCGCCGCGCCATTCGGCACCTGGAGAAGGGCCGCGTCGCCATTTTCGCCGCCGGCACCTCCAACCCGTATTTTTCGACCGACACCGCGGCCACGCTGCGCGCGCTCGAGATCAAGGCCGAGGTCATCGTCAAGGCTACCCATGTCGATGGCGTCTACGACCGCGACCCGTTGCAGTTTCCCGAGGCCACGCTCTACGCCGAGGTCTCCTATCTCGACGTGCTTTCGAAGGCTCTCGGCGTGATGGATTCGACGGCCGTTGCCATGTGCCGCGACAACAAGCTTCCCATCGTCGTTTTCAATTTGAATACAACCGGCAATATAATGCGAGTAGCCATGGGCGAACCCGTGGGCACCGTGATTCACTAGTCGGCTTCCGGAGATACTCATATGAAGACTGAACAGCCAGCACCCGCAGCCACCACTTTCAACAGCGTCAAGGAGGTCGAGACCAACCTCAAAGCCCGCATGGAGAAGGTCCTCGGCGACCTGCAGCACGAAATGGCGACCATTCGCACCGGCCGCGCGACGCTGGGCCTGCTCGATCACATCCGCGTGGATTCCTACGGAACCCCCACGCCGCTCAATCAGCTTGCCAACCTGCACGTGCCCGAGCCGAGCCTGATCACCATCCAGCCGTGGGACGTTTCGCAGATCGGACCGATCGAAAAAGCCATCCGCGTTTCCGACCTGGGTCTCAACCCGGCCAACGATGGCAAGCTCATCCGGCTGCCGATTCCGCCGCTCACCGAGGAGCGCCGCAAGGAACTGGTGAAGCGCCTGCACGCAACCGCCGAGCACCACCGCGTTTCGGTCCGCAACGTTCGCCGCGACGGCAACGAGAACGTCAAGAAGCTGCTCAAGGACAAGAAGATCACCGAGGACGACGAGAAGCGCACGCTCGACGAAATTCAGAAGCTCACCGACGGCTATATGGGGAAGGTCGACCAGGCCGCCAAGATCAAGGAAAAGGATATCCTGGAGATCCGGTAAGCTGACGCGCGGCGCGGGCCTCCACGCCTGGCGGGCCGGGATTCGTGCGGGCTTGTCTTCTTCACTCGACGGCCGCGAGCGCGCCGCCCGAACGCCGGCGGTTCTGCTACAACTGGTGAGAGCGGCGCTCCTGCCGCGCAGGCCTGTTCGATGCTGCGATTCCTGCGTTACATCACCAATAACGAGGCGAGATCGCGCCACGAAGAGGCATTCGACATGATCTTCTGGGTGGTCGAGACGCTGGCCCTGCTGTTCGGAGCCGGCATCCTCCTCTACAAGCACAGCGCCGAGTGGATTCCGTTCCTGGTGATCGAGTACTGCTGGGCGATGGACAACCTCCGGCATAACCGCCCGTAAGCGCGGGAACTCGAGCCGCAATCGGCGGCGGCGCGGATTGCCCGGCAGGCCGGCGGGGGCATCTTCGTCGCTTCGCCGCGGGATACTGGCAGCACGCACCCGTTGACGTATTCGATGAGCAGGGGTCACGGCGATGGAAGTGTATTTCAGGCCCGAGGTGCAGGCGAAACTCGATCAGGCGGTGCGCGAGCCAGGAACTGGTTGAGGATGCGGTGGCCGGTTACCGCGACGAGTTGGCAGATACGCGCGGGATGCTCGACCGGCGCTTTGACGATCTGGAAGGCGGAAGGGCGAAGCCGGTCGACAATGAAAGACGTCAAGCGGGGTTACGCCGAGCTCGTAATCGACTGTTTCCCGGTACTGCAACCACGGCACACGGGCAGAGACCTGACGATAGGTCAGGTCCCTGCCCTACCGCTGCCGGTTTGCCCAGACGACCTCAGGAGTTCGGAGTCTCAACCGCACCATAGCGGTGTTTTCCGGGCATCGCCGAGGGCGCCTCACTCTGTCACTCAAGCTTGACCGGAAGGCTGCAATCGGTTATTCTGAGCGGCATCTGCGAAAGTCGGAATTCCCACGTAAATTTTATCCGGGAGGATGAATGACTCCGAAAGAAGTTTTGGAAT
>PMKM01000030.1 GCA_003157745.1 Bryobacterales bacterium
GCGCAGCAGGCCGAGCAGCAGGTGTTCGGTGCCGATGTGCTTGTGGGTGAGCCGCTCGGCTTCCTCGGCCCCGTAAGCGAGCACGCGTTTGCATTCGTGGCTGAGCGGCAGATCGACCGAGGTCGAGACCTTTTCCCGCGGCGCGGTATGCCCCTCGATCTGTTTGCGGATGGACTCGACGGCCGCGTGCGAACGCAGAAAGCGATTCGCCAGCGCCTTATCCTCGCGCAGCAGGCCCAGCAGCAGATGTTCGGTTTCAATATAAGGACTGCCGAACTGGCTGGCCTCATAGCGTGCGAAGAAGATCACCCTCCGTGCTTTCTCCGTGTATCGCTCAAACATAGGATTCGCGAAGCCCCCTAACCTTAAAGATAACCCGGCGCGGCATTCGGTTGCGGCTCGGCCGAACTTTCCCGTACTAGCCCCCCCTTGTCCAGGGTGAGAATCCGATCGCAACGGCGCGCAAATGCCATGTTATGAGTGACGAAAACCGAAGTCAGCCGGTGCGCGCGGTGGAGGCCGGCGAGCAGGTCGAAAACCATTTCGCCGGTGCGGAAGTCGAGATTGCCGGTCGGCTCGTCGGCGAGCAGGACGGAGGGCTTGGCGACCAGGGCGCGCGCCAGCACCACGCGCTGCTGTTCGCCGCCCGAAAGTTCGCCGGCGCGGTGGGAGGCGCGGGCGCGCAGGCCCACCTCATCGAGCCGCGCCTCGCCCTCGGCGGTGGCTGCCGCGTGCGCCATGCCGCGGATCAGCAGCGGCATAATGACGTTTTCGAGCGCGGTGAATTCGGGCAGCAGGTAATGGATTTGCCAGACGAACCCGATTTCGCGATTGCGAAAATCGGCGCGGTCGGCTTCATTCAGCGCGGAAATCTCGCGGCCCTGGTAGTGAATCGAGCCCTCCGAAGGCCGGTCCAGACCGCCCAGCAAATGCAGCAGGGTGGACTTCCCCGCCCCGGATTCGCCGACCAGCGCCAGCATCTCGCCCCGTTCCACGTCCAGGTCGAGATTCTCGAAAACCACCAGCGCCGCCTCGCCGGAGCGGTAGCGCTTGGCCAGCTTGCGGGCGCAAATGTACGGCTCGCTCATTCACCCGTAGGGTAGCTCAATTCACCGGAAGGGCTCGCGTTGCTATTCGTCAACTTCCGCGTCCAGTTCGCCCTTGGCGAGGCGGACGTGAATGCAGGAAGCGGGCGGGGCGTCGGCCGCATCCTTGACGATGCCGGATTGGTTGGAGACGATGGCGTAGCCGCGCTCGAGTACCTTGAGCGGGCTGAGCGCGTCCAACCGGGCAGCGAGTTGGTCGACCGCGCTGCGGCGGCGCGCCAGGCGGCGGCGGATGGATTCGGCGGAGACCGACTGGGCGGCGTCCAGGCGTCGCCAACCGGCGGCCAAGCGCGGGCGCATATCGAAGCGCCGCAGCCGCAGTTCGAGCGCGCGGCGGGTGCGTTCGCGCACATCGAGCGTCGCGCGCAACCGTTCGCGCAGCCGATACTCCTGCTCGTCGACGCGCTGCAAGCCACGGCCTATGCGGCGGTGCAGCACGCCGAGGGCGCGGTCAACACCCTGCTGGCGCAGACGGCGATCGAGTTGGGCCAGGCGGTAACGCACGGCTTGGGTAGCTTTGCCGACGGCTATGTCGATGCGGTCGAAAACGGAGTCGCGCGTGGGGACAACCAACTCGGCGGCGGCGGACGGGGTGGGCGCGCGCAAATCGGCCACGAAATCGGCGATGGTGANNTCGAGCGAGCCGCCGCCGCGGCCGACAATCACGACATCGGGCCACTTGCTCCGGCTGAAATAATCGATGCCGCGGCAGACTTCCTCGGCCGCGCCGGGGCCTTGCACCAGCGCCGGATAGAGGCGGATGGCGAGGCCGGGAAAGCGGCGCGAAAGGATGTGGATCATATCGGCGATGACGGCGCCGCGCGGCGAAGTCACGATGCCGATGCGGCGCGGAAAACGGGGCAGCGGGCGTTTGCGCTCGTTTGCGAACAGGCCTTCGGCGGCGAGCTTTTTCTTGAGCTGCTCGAAGGCCAGTTGCAGCGCGCCCAGGCCTTGTGGTTCGAGCGTCTCCACCAACAACTGGTATTCGCCGCGCACTTCGTATACGTCGATGCGGCCGCGCGCCAGCACGGCCAGGCCGTCGGCCGGCGTGAATTTCCAATAGCGCTGCGCCGAGCGGAAGGCCACGCATTTGAGCACGGCGTCGCGCTCCTTCAGGGCGAAATAGTAATGCCCGCTCGATGCCAGCTTGAGTCCGGAGATTTCGCCCGAAACCCAGATGTCGCGGAACTCCTGGTCGAGCATGGCGCGGATGGCGCCGTTGATTTCGCTCACCGAAAAAATGCGCCGCTCCGGCGTTAGGTCGAATTCGAGGGCAAACTGCTCCACGGGGTTATGGTAACGCGGCGGGTCGCGATTCGAGACGGCGCTTTCCCGGAAGCGGACAGAGAGGCGCTGCGCGCGCTCCCTCCCCGCGACTGTGAGGCACCCTGGGTTGACAGGCGAAAGCGCCTGTCCCACAACGGCCTCCGGCTCTAAGTGGGACAGGCGCTTTCGCCTGTCAACCGGTCTGTAACGCCAGCGCCATTTCGGCACGCCGCTTGCTCGTCATCCGGGCGTGGAGGTGTCCAATGGCGCGGAAAGAACGCATTCAGGAACCGATCTCCGGTCTGGTACGACCGGATTACCTCGAGGAACGCATCAAGGATGGATGGCGGCTGGTGGGGCTCGAATGGGAGCGCGACGTTGCGGAGGCCGCGCCCGCAAAGCCACAGGCTTGGGTGGAGGAGATTCCATACGGCCTACAGGTTTCCGACGATTGCTCGCGACTGGTGGCGAACCCGGCCGAGGTCGAAACCATCGTGCTGGCGCTCGACATGATTGTGGAGGACTGCCCGCTCTCTCGCGTCGCCGACGAATTGAACCGGCGGGGTTACCGCACCCGCTTGGGCATTGCCTGGACGCCGACCGCGCTCTTCAACCTGCTGCCGCGGATGATACAGGTCGGCCCGCGCGTGTTCAATAGCGAGGAATGGCTGACGCGGCGGGAGCGGCTGCCGAAGGTGGGGTGAAGGGGCGGTCTCAGTTCTCCGACGGCTTCTCTGCGTGGTCGATCACGACGACCTCGATGGGGGTCTTCTTCGCGCGCAGGCGCAATCCAAGCTGCTGGCGGATCGCGGTGAACAGCGAGATGCCGGTATCCGCGCCCGCGTCATCCGTTCCAGGTTTGGCGGGCCCGCGGCTCTCGGGAGTCCACTCGAGTTTCAGATTGAATCTGCCGGGCAGCGCCGTGCGATTCACGACCGGCAGATCCATCTGCCGGGACAGCACTTGGGCGAAGTGGTCCATCGTGGTGGCCTTGGCATCGATGAGCCCCCGGCCGTTGCTGGTGGTGGATTCCATTTCCCCGGCTCTCTCAAACCTCGGTCCGTCCTTGGCGACTTCGAGGAGGAATGCTTCGATCATTCTGGTTTCGCGATGGACGGCAAGCCGAAAGCGCTCGGTGAGCAGGGTTTGCAGCATCGCCATCAACGCGGCGTCGTCATCCACGGGCTGATCGGCTTTGGCGACGATGTCGTAGCGGGCCGAATCGAGCCACGGCGGTCCACCCGAAATCTGATTGGGGCCCACCGCAAACGCGCCCATGATGCAACGGCTCAGTGTTACGTTAGTCGCCGTGAGCCGGCCGTGACCCGTCTTCAAGCCGGAGGATACGGCGGACTGATCGAGCGCGCTGGGTCTAACCGATGCGACCTCGAAATGCGCGGCCGCCGGAGACTCTCCGTAGGCAGTGGCAGAGATGAATAACGCCAAGCCGGCGAGCGCTCGAATCATTGACACCATGCTCGCAAGCTTTGACGGCGTGGATTACTCAAGCGTTGAGAAGCAGTGACACAGCCATAGGTCCCGCAACGGAGGTTCGGTTGTCACAAACGGTCTCCGCCTATTCAAGCTTTCGGGCCCGGCGTTTCCGTGCGGCCTGACAAGGGTTCGACCGCGCCGGTGCCGCAGACGGCTACGCCGGTTTGGGTGAGGGCGCTCAGGAAGCCGACCAACAGGTTATAGAACACCTGCTCGGTGAGCGGCTGGTTGCCGGGGAGGCGGAAGGTGACGGGGAGTTCCTTGGCGATGCCGAGGCGGATGGCGTTTGTGCGCAAGTGGCCGGCGCGGTCACGCCGGTTGGCGACGCTGAGCGGGGTCTGCATGACCAGGCCGTTGCGGCCATCGACGTAGAACTGGCAGCGCGAAAACCAGCCGAGATTGGCGGGACGGCTGGCATCGAACAGCAGCAGGGGAGTCTGGCGGCCGGGCGCGGAGAGATCGAGACTGATGGTGCGCGCGCCATCGCGAGCGCGGACCTCGAACCCAGCATCCCGGGCGATGGTCGAGACCATCTCCGGCTGGAGTTCCATGTAAATCAACTTGTGCTGTCCGGCTTGCAAAACCTGCATGGCGAAGGGTCATTGTATCGCAAGCGGGGCGCGCGGTCGCCGTTTGCTTTGGTCAATTCACAATTGGCGTCGGGCGCGGTTGGACCGGCACGTGCATACCGTACGGCAGAACACCGCTGGGTTTTGGGGCAAGCCACCGAAGCCAGCGAGGCAGGGAGGGGTTACATGGCACGAGTCGAGAGCGGACCGGGTGATATGGCACATGCCACCACCATTATGCGGGGACATCGCACTGAGGGATTTGGCGCAACCTTGCGGCTGCAGCATCGCGGCACGGTTGACGCGACCCCGGTTGCGGCAAAGCCCAAGCAGCACCGCTGCAAGACGTGCGCCGGCGGGCGGTGCGTCGGGCGCTGCCACTTCTGAGCGGAAGAGTGCGGCCTGGAAGCGCCGCGCTCCCTTCGCCGTTTAGTCCGCTATGGCCGGCGGCCTGGGGCTGCGAACGGCGAACCATGCGCCGAGGAGTGCCAGCCATGAACCGAGGATCAAGTAAACAGCGGTGCGCACGCCTACCCCGGGGGCAAAGCGGAAGCTGCTGAAAACGTAGCCCTTAAGCAACATCGCGGCGACAATCAGACTCCACAGGAAGAACAGCGCGGAGACGCGGCGGGTGATGGCCAGCAACAGCGCGATCAAACCGAAGAGGGATGCGGCGAGCAGAATCCAGGCCAGCGTCGCACCGCTCCACGGCATCGCGTCGAGATGAAGCGCGGCAACTCCCGAACCGGAAGCGAGCGCGACGGCCGACACCAGCAGCAGGAACAACGCCAACAGACCGTGGAACAAATAGCTGAACCAACGCAACAGGGCTTTGAGGGCTCCCACGCCGACGACCTCCTCGCGAAATGGAAGGGCCATTCTAGCGCATCGGTGGGTGGGCGCATCGGATGATGGCGGCTCGTCCCAACTCACTCGCCGGCCGCCGGCCCGATCTCCAAGTCCGCGTTGGCGGAACTGCCGGGCGCGAGAAGGACCTCCACGGAACGCTTCCGCTGTTCCGCGGAGAACGCCATATCCGAGCCACACGCGTTCCATTCCTGAAACGCGATTACACGGTAGCGTCCGGGCACGAGCGAAGGCAAGCGAAAACCGCCGTCGGCGTCCGTCCGGGCGAACGCCAGGTCTTCGGAAGGCACTGGGTCCTGCGCGGCCGACGGCACCGCAATCACAGCGGCTCGGCCGACCGGAACGCCCGCACGGCGTACAGTCCCGCCGATAGCAGCCATTTGACTCGACAGCACCAGCGTCACCTGCACTGCCCCGTCCACGGTAAGGACATCGCCTGGAGCGAGGACACCTCCCGCGCGAACCTCCTTAAGAAAGCAGTCACCGCCCAAATTCGCTAGTGAAATCCGATACCGGGCAGGCGGGACCATGGGGAATTTCAACTGTCCGTGCCCATCCAAGCGGGCGGTCAACGGCTCGCGCGAGGAGAGCGGATCGAGCGGCTCGAGCGAAGCGTAGGCAGAAGGGTAGCACCGCGCGTCGGCTTCCGCGGGGCTTGCGAAGACTGCCCGGCCCTCAATCGAGCCGGGCTCGCGAAGGGAGATATCGAGTTCGGCGTCCTGGGCGGCGACCTCGACCTGGAGCCTGCCAAATCGCGGACTGGCGCCGAGCAGCGCCCCGAACGGTCCCGCGCCGATCACCGGGCTGGCCGCGACCAGTTCGTACGGTCCGTATGGAACGTCCGCGAAACTGAAGTGGCCGTCATCGCGGGTGGCGGCGGTTGCGAGGGGTTGGCCGTAACTGCCGATGGGAAACAGCGAGACCGTAGCGCCACCGGCGGATGACGGTGAGAGCCCGATCACCCGTCCAGCGACGGCGTGGCTCCCGCTGGCCTGGATGAAAAAGTCCGCCTGGGAGAATTGCTCCCCGGCACACAGAGCGATCGCTCGGGCTTTTTCCGGATCGATAACTCCGGGGAAAAAGAGCGGGAGAAATACGGGACCGTTGGCATGCGGCGCGGGAAAGGCCGCGATGATATAGGACCCGGGTTTCAACCCGTACAGCCGGAAATATCCCAAGTCGTCAACCAAGGCTCGTGGCTCGCCAGGAACGTAGCGCGGAGCAGTGACTCCGCCGCGACGTAGAACCGGGCAGACCATTGCCGATCGAACAGGCCGCCCGTGCGAATCGGTAACGTGGCCCGACATCACCGCCGCTTTCACCAGCGTGATTGTCAGATCGACCTCGGGTGAGCTGTCCGTGACATTCACGCCTCTTTGCGAAGCGTTCCAGGGCATGGCGTCCGTGTACCCGGACTTGGATGCTTCGACCACGTATCTTCCCGGCTCGATGCCGGAAAACTCGAAACTGCCCCCCTGCCGGGTCAGCAACTCCCCCACAATGTCTCGGGCGGGTGTTGTCAGCAGTTGCACCGTGGCGCCGGAAATACCCTGACCGGAGGGTTGCTCCAGGACCTTTCCGCGGAGAGTGAGGCCGGCGCCGAAAGCAGTGCCGGTAAGTGCGAGCCAGAGCACGCACGAAATCGCCGCATTGCCGGTTGACAAACGCGGCGCGCGCTCGGTGCGGATAACAGCCGGCGTACGCGCCTCCCATTTCAACTTGCCTGCCGTTCGTGTCATCCGATTCCCATTCCACGCTCGATCCGGAGTCATAGAAGAAACGCTAGCGCAGTGGCCGCGAAATAACTAAACAGCCTGGCTTGGAGCCGCGTCGAGAAGTGACCAGTGACTGATTAGATAACGCATTAGTTCGACTCCACCTCCAGGGCCTTATTGACAGTCTGCCCCGCACCCACTATCACTTCGTCGGCCTCAATGTGGTTCTGCCATAGTTTGGCGCGCTCCGCCGGGGTATCGGCCGCACGATACCCCGAAAAAACATAATACTTACCCGGAGCCAAACCGCCGATAGCGCAGGCGCCATCCTGATCGGTCTGACACGACCACCGTGCGCCGAGCATATAGGGAACGTCCGGCGAGTTCTCCGGAAGAGCGGTCACAAATCGATCGGGAACCGGTTTTCCGTCCTTGTCTTTGGTGGAAGCCGTTATGGTTCCGCCATCGCGCGCAATCACCAGCGAAATCGCTCCGCCGCTTAGCCGCCCGGGTGAAAGCGGTTCGCGGAACAGGTCGTGGGTTCCCGCGGTGGCACTCTTGACATACAGACCACCTCCGAGTCCAAACAGATCGAACGAATAGTCGTCGTCCGACAACCCGGACAAGGTGAACCGGCCGGGAGTGGCAAAACGAACCTCGCGGTTCTCACCATAAAAGGAATCGCGATCGAGAGGCATAGTCCAGATTCCAGCGCGTTGATCCTTCAATTCCGGCTGTTGATCGCCGTCCCAGCGCGCCTCCCCAGCCAAGGACAGCGCGGGCTGCAGGGAAACCGAGATGCGATTCACGTCCCGCTCGCCGATGGTGAACTCCGCGGTTCCGAAGTACTGTGCGGCACCGCCCTCGAGACCGCTGCTCGCAAACCACTTATAACTCGCGGGCGGCAATCCGCAAGCATATAGGCGGGATGACGCTTCCGCGGCGGCAATCAGCTTATGGAACTTGCCGGCGACCTCAAACAACGAGACATAGGCCCTGCCCGCGCCGCCCAGGGTCACATCGGCTTGAGCGCAATATGTCGGCACGCTTGCAACCTTGATGTCGAGACCCTCGACTGGCGCACCGGACCTCGCCGTAACCGGGATCGCAGCCTCGAGTGCCGTGGCGTTAGGATAGAACGTTCTCACCGCGCGCTCTCGCTGGAGCGATTTTCCCGGGGCCATGGCGGTGAATTTGGGCACAAGGGCCGGAATCGCGAGTAGGAAGTACGTGGCGCCTGCCTGCGCCGCGATTCTGTACCGGCCGAGATCGTCCGCATGTGTGGTGCCGCCAAAAAAATAGATCTGCCGGCCGGCCGTGTAGGCCATTTGGACCAGTTGAACGGTCGCTCCCTGAAGCGGCGCCCCATCCTGGTCCAAGACCCGTCCGGCAAACGTTGCCGTTGCTTCCAAGCGGACATTCATGACCACTGGATCACCTCCGGCCTGCAGCGTCCGTTGCTTGACGACCAGTGTATAGTCGGGAAGTTTAGCGATGGATAGCACGTAGTGACCCGCCGGGAGATTATCGAGGGTGTAGTGTCCCGCCCGGTCCGTGGTTGCCTCTCTCCTTCCCGAAGAGCCGGACGTGACTACACGCACACCCTCGACCGGCGCGCCGGTAGCGGAGTCGGAGACTTGCCCTCGGATGGAACCGCTCCATGGCACCACCGTATCGCCGGAAGCCTGCGGGACCGCCGTCTGCCCATTCAAATTCAAGATGCACAGCGCCCACACGGCGATCAATCCTGGAGCCGTCATCGCCGGCAAGATACGCTGGTGCGCCAAGCGGCCCATCGACTCCCGGCGGCATCCCCGCCAAAACGCACGGCCCGCCGCAGCCCTCAGGCCGCCCACAAACGATGCCGCGCCGCGGTTGTGCCGCAACGGAATCCGATCCTCCATCATCGCCTCCCTACGGGCAGGAAATCGCATCTGCCAAGGTTTCTTCCCGCGCCCCAAGGCCAAAACATCTTTCAGTCCAGAGGTCTTGAATTCCCCTGCAGCTTTTCTGCAAACCTCCGAGTCGTTCCGTGGAGTACCAAGACACATAGCATACGCTCGAACGCGAGTTTTCGTCAAACGCTCTGAATAAATCGGGAGTTGGGCGCGCTGCTGTATGTTGACCCTTCACTTTCAGGAGGTTAGAATCGGAGTAGGGGTACCTTACCCGGCGCAGCATGAGTCATACGGGGCCGCTTAAATCCCGCCATCGCGAAATCCTGACTGCGATTGTGCGGAATTACATCGAAACCGGCGAGCCGGTCGGGTCGCACAGTATTGCCATGAGCCGCAAGCAGAACCTGAGCGCGGCATCGATTCGCAACGTGATGGCGGATCTGGCCGAGGAGGGTTTCCTCTCGCAGCCGCACACCTCGGCGGGGCGCGTGCCGACGGAGAAGGCGTTCCGGTTCTACGTGGGATCGCTGGTGGCGTCGCGGCTGGCCTTCGCCGATTCCGAACGGCTGCACGAGGAGTTCCGCGCGCTGCCCACGGTATCGGCCGGCGTGGAGCGATCCAGCCGGATATTGACCGAACTGACGCGCAATGTGGGCATCGTCGCCGCGCTTCCGGCGCTGGCGCAGGAATTGGATCAAATCGAACTGCTGCCGCTGGCCGACCGGCGCGTACTGATGATCCTGGTGACGCGCGACCAGATGGTGCGCAACCGGGTGGTGACACTCGAAGAGCCGATTCCACCCGATGAACTGCTCTCGATTCGCAACTACGTCAACCACAATTTCGGCGGCTGGCGGCTGGGCGACGCGCGCCGCGAGCTGCTGCGCCGGGTGCTCGAAGAGCGGGCGCTCTATAGCGCCGTGATGAGCAAGCTGCAGGTGCTGTGCGGCAAGGGGCTGCTGGACGTGGACACGTCGCCCGAAGTGCACATGGAAGGCGCCTCGAACCTGCTCGGTCTGGACCTGCATTTGACGCGGGAGAAGCTGCGCGAACTGCTGCGGGCGCTCGAGGAAAAGCAGCGGCTGATCGATCTGCTGGATCGATTCCTGGAATTGCCGGCGGGCGAGTTGGAAGTGCGGGTGGGCCTCGAAGAGGCGCATCCGGCGATGAAAGACCTGGCGCTGATCGGGATGACGGTGCGGCTGGCGAGCGGCTTGCCGGCCAAGGTCGCCGTACTCGGGCCGATGCGCATGAGATACGAACGCGTGATGGCCGCGGTGATTCAGACCAGCCGTGCGCTCGAAAACGCGCAGTTCTAGGCGCAGCCGTTGCAACGGGATGGGCGCGATCCATTCAAGCTCACGATAGATTCGCCTGACATCACATGTTCTCTTCGCGCTTTCACTGGGACGCACCGCACAATCGGCTGACCGAACTGCTGGCGGCCAAGCGCGCGCAGGGCGCACCCATACTGGATCTCACGCAATCGAATCCGACGCGCGCGGGCTTCGTTTACCCGGACGCGTTGCGCCATGCGTTCGATTCGCCCGGCGTGCTGCGCTACGATCCGGCGCCGGCGGGTGCGATGGCAGCGCGCCTGGCGGTAGCGGAATACTACTGGCAGCGCGGGCACGCCGTGGAGCCCGCGCGCATCCTGCTCACGGCCAGCACGAGCGAAGGGTATTCATACCTATTCAAGCTGCTGGCCGATCCGGGCGACGAGGTGCTGGTGCCGCGGCCGTCCTATCCGCTCTTCGAGTACCTGGCCAGGATGGAATCGATCGTGGTACGGCAGTATCCGCTCGATTACCACGGCGGATGGACGATCGATCTGGACGCGCTCAGCCGGGCCGTCACGGAACGTACGCGCGCCGTGGTGCTGGTGAATCCGAATAATCCAACCGGCAGCTATGTGAAGCGTGGCGAACTGGAGGCGCTGACTCTTCTGGCGGCCGAGCACGGCATTGCGCTCATTTCGGACGAAGTGTTTGCCGATTACGCGTTCGCGGCCGACGCCAGGCGCGTGACGTCGCTCGCGGGGGTCGACGAGTGTGCAGCGTTCGCGATGAGCGGCCTATCGAAAATCGCCGGGCTGCCGCAGATGAAGCTGGGCTGGATCGTAGTAGCGGGGCCGGCCGGCGTGCGCGCCGAAGCGATGGAGAGGCTGGAGTGGATCGCGGACACGTATCTTTCCGTCGGCACGCCTGTGCAGTGCGCGGCGGCGCGGTTGCTCGAATACGGCGCGGACGTGCAACGGCAGATCCGCGAGCGCACCGCGGCCAACCTGGCCTTCGCGCGGCAGGCGCTGGCGGGGACCGCGCTCGAGACGCTGGCGGTGGAAGGCGGCTGGTCGGTGACGGTACGCGTGCCGCGTGTACGCACGGAAGAGGAGTGGTGCCTCGAATTGCTCAAGCGCGATAACGTGCTGGTGCAACCCGGCTATTTCTACGATTTCGAAAATGAAGCCTTCCTGATCGCGAGCCTGCTCACGGAGCCCACCGAGTTTCAGGCCGGCATCGCGCGGATTGCCGGGTAGCTTTTCGACCGCGCGATGCGGGCGCTTGATGCGTGCACCGCTCACGGCCGCGGCTCCGGGCGCGTGTCGGAGCCGCAATGACGAGCGGTGGCCGGTGATCGAACCTATTTATTGGACGCGAGCGACTTACTTCGCCGAGTTAAAGCGGGCCTCGACTTCCGGCCAGTTGACCACGCTCCACCATGCGGCGATGTAGTCCGGGCGGCGGTTCTGATACTTCAGATAATAGGCGTGCTCCCAGACGTCCAGCGTGAGCAGCGGGAGTTTTCCCTCCGACACCGGAGTGTCCTGGTTGGCGGTGGAATAGAGCTCCAGCTTGCCGCCCGCCTTCACCAGCCAAGCCCAGCCGGAGCCGAAGCGGGTGGCCGCGGCTTGGCCGAATTTTTCCTTGAAGGCGTCGAAGCCGCCAAAGGTGCCGGTGATGGCCTGGGCCACGTTCCCCACCGGCGCGCCGCCGCCGCCCGGCTTCATGAGCGTCCAGAACAGCGAGTGGTTGGCATGGCCGCCGCCATTGTTGCGCACGGCGGTGCGGATGTTTTCGGGAACGATGGCGAGGTTGTTGGCCAGCAGTTCGCCGACGGTCTTGCCGGCCAGTTCGGGCGCAGATTCGAGCGCCTTGTTCAGGTTCGTCACGTAAGCGTTATGGTGCTTGCCGTGGTGAATCTCCATGGTCTGCTTGTCGATGTATGGCTCGAGCGATTCGGGCGCGTACGGCAACGGTGGAAGCGTGAATGGCATCGTCTATCTATCTCCCTCTCTCTTCGGGCAGAACAGATCATCGGTTTTCGTGGTCTGTCAAGCCTTGTCGCAGGGTAAGACGACAGACGACAAAAAACGATCGTCTGTCCTACCTCTGCTGGACCAGCATCAAAACTACTCGGACCGGGGACGCCCGGCCCGCCCCTGTTAATTCACTCCGCCGGCTCTTTCGAAAGCGTCGGCGATTTTGAACATCGTGCTCTCGCCGAAGTGGCGAGTGAGAATCTGCATTCCCACCGGCAAGCCTTCGGCGGTGCATCCGCACGGTACGCTCATGCACGGGATGCCCGCCAGGCTGCCGGTGATGGTGAAAATATCGGACAAGTACATGGCCAGCGGGTCGTCCACTTTTTCCCCCAACCGGAAGGCGGGAAACGGGGAGACCGGCGCCACCACGGCGTCCACTTCGTCGAACGCCTGGCGGAAATCGCGCGCGATGAGACCGCGCACCTTCTGCGCCTTCAAATAATAAGCGTCGTAATAGCCGGCGCTGAGCACGTAGGTTCCCAGCATGATGCGCCGTTTGCATTCGGCGCCGAACCCTTCGCCGCGCGTGTTGCGGTACATGTCGGCGAGGGTCGCCGAATCGGCGGAGCGCGTGGTATAGCGCACGCCATCGTAGCGCGCCAGGTTGCTACTGGCCTCGGCGGTGGCGATGATGTAATAACTCGCAATGGCGTAATCGGTGTGCGGCAGGCTGATCTCGCGCACTTCGCAACCGAGGCGCCGCAGCGCTTCCACGCCGCGGTTAATCAGGCTGCCCGATTCGCTCGTCATATCTTTTAGATACTCGCGGGGCAGTCCAAGCTTCAACCCTTTTACGTTGCCGTCGAGCGCGTTGGTGTAATCGGGCACCGGCGCCTCGGCCGAGGTGGAATCGCGCGGGTCGCGGCCGGCGATGACGCCCAGCACGCGCGCGGCGTCCTTCACCGTGCGCGCAAACGGCCCAATGTGATCGAGCGAGCTGGCGAACGCCGTCAGCCCGTAGCGCGACACGCGGCCGTAGGTGGGCGTGACGCCCGATACGCCGCAGAAGGAAGCCGGCTGGCGGATGGAGCCGCCGGTATCGCTGCCGAGTGAGACCACGGCGGTGCCCTGCGCCACTGCCGCCGCCGAACCGCCGCTCGAGCCGCCCGGGACGCGGTCGAGCGCCACCGGATTCCGCACCGGGCCGAAGGCGGAATTCTCGGTCGAGGAACCCATGGCGAACTCGTCGCAATTGGTCTTGCCGAGGATCACGCCGCCGGCTGCTTCGAGCAGCTCGATCGCCGTGGCGTCATAGGGCGGAATGTAATTCTCCAAGAGCTTCGAGCCGCAAGTGGTGCGGACGCCGCGGGTCACGATTACATCCTTCACCGCGACCGGCACTCCGGCCAGCGCACCCGGTTCCTCGCCACGCGCGATCTTCTCATCCACCCGCCGCGCGGCGGCGAGCGCGCGCTCCGGCGAAAAATGCAGGTAGGCGCCGGTCTTGGGGTTGTCGGCCTGGGCGAAGCGCAGCGCCTCGGCAGCTAACTCTTCGGCGCGGAAACGGCGCGCCAGAAGGCCTTCGCGAATTTGATCGATGGTTAAAGATGCGATTTCCATGTTGCCTGGTGGGGCAGGTTTAAACCTGCCAACGCCCGCCTGCGGGCGCGGTTGACTGGTCGCCCGTCAACGCTCGATGACGAGCGGCACCTTGTAATAGCCCGCTCCCGGGTCCGGCGCGTTGGCCAGCGCGGCCTGGTTGCCGAGCGGCGGCGCGGGTACGTCGGGCCGCAGCGTGGCGGTGTCCGCAGCTTCGTACAACACCTGGGACATGGGCGCCGCGCTGCCCGTATCGAGCTCGTTCAGCTTGTCCATGTGTCCGAGAATCTGATCCAGGTCCCCCTGGAAACGGGCGACTTCGGCGTCGCTCAAACTGAGGTTGGCCAGGCCGGCCACGTAACGGACTTCCTGTTCGGTGATCTTCACGCTCGCGCCTTTGTTCGGGATGCTTTGTAGAGACCGCGCAGCACCGGGTCGGCGATCGCGTCCGCTTCGTCGGCCGTCGCCGCCACCGTGGATACAACCGCGCGCTGCGGTTCGCGCCGCCGGGGTACGACGCGGAATTCGAGATCCTCGACGATGTCGGGACCAAGCTGCCGTTCGAGGTTGCGCACGATGTGATAGCTCAGCACGAAGAGCTGCTGCTGCCAGATTCTATCTTCCACTTCCACCACCAGGCGCCGCCGCACCAGTTTGGCCGCGCGCGTGTGGGCCGCGATCCGTTTGCCCACCGCTTGCGGCCAAGCCGCGCAGGCAAGATCGCTGTGAGTGATCATGTCGCCGGGCAGTCTCAAACCGCTGATGAGCTTGCTCAAGCGTTCCATTTTTCTCGACCGGTTTAGTTATTGTAGCATCAGCCCGGAAAGCGACCGCAGCATGCATCAGTGGCGGCCATCGGAAGCGACAGCGACGCCGTTGCGCAGGTTCCCGATCACATCGAGCGGCACGCGCAGGTTGCCTTCGTACCCCGTCCCGAGCCGCACGCCCGGTTTTACCGATTCGCCGTGGTAATCCGAGCCGCCGGTGACAAGCAGACCGTAGCGGCGCGCCAGGACGACGAACTGCGCGGTCTCGTCCACCGTGTGATCGCTGTGATAGGCTTCGATCGCATTCAGCCCGGCGGCGCAGAGTTCCGGCATCATGTCGACCACGTCGCCGCGCACGCGCGTCGGGTGCGCGAGCGATGCGATTCCGCCCGCTTTGCGAATCACCTCGACGCCCTCGGCGAAGGTCGGCTCCTGGCGATAGACGTAGCCCTTGGCCGATTCGTCCAGATACTCGTCGAAGGCCTGCCGGTAGTCGCGCACGTATCCCTTTTCGAGCATGATGGCGGCGAAATGCGGCCGGCCGGTCATGCCGCGTCCGCGCGCTTCGGCTTCGTCGAGGGTGATCGAGAAACCCAATTCCCGCAGTCGCGCCACAAGGCGGATATTGCGGTCCTTGCGCGCGCGCTGCTGCCCGCGCACCCATTGGCGAAACTCGGTGAGTTCGCCGGCAGCAGGGAAATAGCCGAGCAGATGCGTCGAGGAGCCGCGCAACTTGGTGGAAAGCTCGATGCCACAAACCAGTTCAAGACCGGCCGCGGGCGCGGCGGCGAGCGCCAGGTCGTAGCCGGACAGTGTGTCGTGGTCGGTGATTGCGAGCACGGTCACGCCGTCGCGCGCCGCCTGTTGGACCAGCTCTGCCGGCGCCAGGCTGCCATCGGATTCATTCGTGTGCGAGTGAAGATCGATCAAAGCGGACAAGACCCAGATGTTCCAGTGTAGCCCAGATTCGGTCGGCACTTTCCTGGGGGGTCTCGCGCGACGAATCGACCGTGGCCTCGGGCGCGAGCGGCGGCTCGTACGGGTCGGAGATGCCGGTGAATTGCGCGATCTCGCCGGCGAGCGCCCGCTTGTAGAGTCCTTTCACGTCGCGCGCGGCGAGCGTCTCCACCGGGCACGCGACATACACTTCGACGAAGTTCGGAATACGCGCGCGCACTTCGTCGCGCACCGCGCGGTAGGGGGAAATGGCGGCGGCGATGGCGATCACGCCGTTGCGCGACAGCAACTCGCAGACGTAGCCGATGCGGCGTATGTTCTCGTCGCGGTCCTCCTTGCCGAAGCCAAGCCCCTTGGAGAGGTAGATGCGCACTTCGTCGCCATCGAGCACCTCGACCTTGGCCCCGTTGGCGCGTAGGCGATTCCCGATCAGCCCGGCAATCGTGCTCTTGCCGGCGCCGGACATGCCCGTGAACCACAGCGTGAAACCCTTGTGCATTTTCCGTCCCGGTCCGCGCGCGGCCCGCTTAGATGAACGCGCCGTCCGAACAATCCGGCGCGAAATGGATTCCGCATTCCTTCTTGGCGTCCACTTCCCACCACCAGCGGCCGGCGCGTTCGTCCTCGCCTTGAATTATGGCCCGCGTGCAAGGTGCGCAGCCGATGCTGGTGTAGCCCTTCGCATAGAGCGGATGCAGCGGAACGTCGTTTTCGATCATGTACGCGTCCACCTGCTGCGGGCTCCAGTCGGCGATCGGCGCCAGCTTGAGGCGACCATTGGATTCGGCCACCTTCGCCACCGCCGCACGGGTCCTGCCTTGCCGCCGCCTCAGACCGGTTGCCCAGGCGTCGAACTCGCGCAGCTTGCGTTCGAAGGGCCGGACCTTCCGTACGTTGCAGCACAAATGGCGCATCTCCACGCTGTCGCGGAACAGGTCTTGCCCATGCTCGGCAACCATCGCGGTGATTTCGGCCCGATCGGGAGTCACCACCTCGACGCTGACGCCGTAGCGCTGGCGCACGGTCTCGATCATCGTATGCGTTTCCGCCGGCAGCCGTCCCGTATCGAGCGTGAAGGCCCGGAACGGCAGCCCGGTGCGCGACGCGAGGTCCAACAGAATCATGCCGCCCTTCTGCATGCTGGTGGCGACGGCGAAGCGTTCTTCAAACGTTTCGATGGCCCACCGCAGAAGGTCGGCCGCCGCAACATTTTCGAGATGGCTATATGATCCCAATCTCTATCAGGATTGCTTAGAATGCGAATATTGTCAAGCAAATCTCATCGTGTTGCCAGCCGCAATGAACGATCACAATAACACGTGGGCGACTTTCCAGTTGCGACGAAGGGGTTGGCAACCGTTGCGTAATCGCTCCGTCTACGCCGCGTCGGGCATCAGCTCGCCCTTTTCGAGGTGATGGACGCGCGTTGCAAAATGGGCGGCGTGCGGGTCGTGGGTCACCATGACGATGGTCTTGCCGAAATCCTTATTCAGCTTCGAGAGGATGGTGAGCACCTCCTGCGCCGAAGCGGCGTCGAGGTTGCCGGTGGGTTCGTCGGCGAGGATCAGGGCCGGGTCGGTGACGATGGCGCGGGCAATTGCGACGCGCTGCTCCTGGCCGCCGGAGAGCTGGCGCGGAAAATGGCCCAGGCGGTCGCCGAGGCCGACCAGATTGAGCGCGGTGGCGGCGTGCTCCAACCGCTCGGCTTTGTTGAGATGGGTGAGCTTGAGCGGCAGTTCGACATTCTCGAGCGCGGTCAGCACCGGTAGCAAGTTGAACTGCTGGAAGATGAAGCCCACGTTCTCGTTGCGCCAGTGGGCGATTTCGCGGTCGGTCAATTCGCGCAGGTTGTGACCGAGCACGCGGATCTCGCCACCGGTTGGGCGATCCATGGCGGCGATCAGGTGCAGCAGCGTGGATTTGCCGGAGCCGGACGGCCCCATCAGGGTCACGAATTCGCCTTGTGGAATCTCGAGCGTGACATCCTTCAACGCCACGACGTGAAACTCGTCGCGCAGGAATTCCTTGGTCAGGTTGCGTGTTTCGATGATTGGTTCGCTCATGGTTGGCTAGAGTTGGCAGGCGAAAGCGCCTACCCCACTTTCCGGCATAGTTGCTCCGCAGGCCTGCCCGCTCACGCTTTCCGCCGCACTTTCGCGCCGTCCTTCAGATCGGCGGGCGGGTCGGCGATCAGGTCTTCGCCGCCGATGAGACCTTGTTCGATGCGCACGCTGCCGCTCGACGTCGCGCCGACCTTCACCGGTTTGCGCACCGCTTTTCCATCAAGCAGCACGAAGACCGCGTTGTCGCGGACGGCGGCCGCCGGCACCATCACGACCGGCGCGGCCGCGGCGCTCGATTCGGCCGCCTGCTTGGCGTCCGAAAGAAACGCCACGCTCGCATTCATCTCCGGCCGCAGAAAATCGTCCGGCTTGCTCACCTTCACTTTGATCTGCACGGTGGCCTTCTGGCGGTTGGCCTCGGGCGAAATCTCCTTGATGAACCCATCGTACTTGCGGTCCGGGAACGCGTCGGTCGTGATGGTCCCGTGCTGGCCCGCGTGAAGCTTGGCGAAATCGTTCTGCGCGATATCGAGCTCCACTTCGAGGTCGTTCAAATCGGCGAGCGAGACCACATACCCCTTGGCGCCGCGGTCGCCCACGAAACTGGTGGTTACGAATTCGCCCTTCTCGACTTCGCGTTCGAGAATGGTGCCGGTCACCGGCGCGCGAATGATGGTGTTGGCGAGCGTGGTTTCGGCGAAGGCCAGCGCGCCCTTGGCCTGCTCGACCTGGCCACGCAGCGAATCGATTTCCTCCTGCCGCGGTCCTAGCTTCACGAGTTCGAAGGTCTTGCGCAACGAGTTCACGCGATGCACGGCGCCATCGTATCGGGTCTGCGCGTCGTCCACCGATTGCTGCGGCGTCAGGCCTTCCTGGCGCAGCTTGAGGGCGCGGTCGATGCTGAGCTTGGCGTCGCTCATATCGGCCTTGGCGGAATCCAGATTGGCCTGCGCCTGCGCCACTTCCTCCGGGCGCGAGCCGTGCATGGCCTCCGCCAGCTTGGCATCCAGGTTGGCCAGTTGCCCCTTGGCCTGCTGCAATTGCGCCTGGTACTCGTCGTCTTCGAGACGCACGATCACTTGCCCCTCTTGCACGCGGTCGCCCTTTTCGACGCCGATCCACTTCACCTTGCCGATCACCTTGGCGGCGACTTCGATGCGGTGCGCCGCCACGATGTAGCCCGACGCGTTGAGCACCACGCCTTCCGGCGCGCTAGCCGCGCTCACGCTGTGCACGCGTTCGACATCCACCACGGGCGAGGCATCGAGCTTATCCGAGAAGACGTACCAGCCGCCCAGCAGCAGCACGAGCGCCACGGCCGCCACGATCCAGCCGGCCTTGCCCCGCGACCGCCGGCTGGGCTGGCCGCGATCGATCCGTAAGCTTTTCAGTTCCGCATCCATAGTCGATTAGGTTTCCCGCAGCGCGGAAAGAATCTCCTTTCGCGCGGCAGCCGCCGCCGGGAACAATCCGCCCACGCTGCCGAGCGCAATCGCGAAGAGCACGCCCGCCAACATGCTGCCCGGTGTGATGTGAAACGCAAATGCCAACTGCGAGAAGTTGGCGCCGACTTCCGTGGTGTGGCCATTTAGCGGCAATACCAGCAGGCAGCCGGCCACCCCGCCCAGGCCCGCCAGCAGCACCGATTCCAGCCAGAAGCTGGTCAGGATGCTGAGCTTCGAAAACCCCAGCACGCGCAGCGTTCCGATCTCGCGCGCCCGCCGCGCCACGGCCGCGTACATCGTATTCATGGCGGCGAACGAACTGCCCACGGCCATGATGACGGCGACGAAGATGCCCGTGTACTCGATCGGCGTGGCGGATTGCGTTTGCTGGGCGAAATAATCGGTTTCCATCTGCGCGCCCAGATCCAGGCGCGTGTCGTCGCCAATGCTATTCACCAGCGCCTTCGCCGTTACTGCGTCGGGCGCTTCCACCAGCGCCGAACTCAGATACAGCACGCGATTCCAGTCCGCCGACACCTGGTTGACGTCGCCCCAGATTTCGCTCGCCTGCGCGCCGCCCGAGGCATCCATCACACCGACGATGGTCCAATCGCTGCGGCCCATCCGCAGCTTCTTCCCCAGACGCGCATCCGGATACCGATCGGACAGACTCTTCCCGACCACGGCCTCGTACACGCCTTGCCGGAACCAACGGCCGGACACCAGTCTGACGTTGTGCCGCATGGCAATGCCGGCTGGCATCAAACCGCGTATGGTCACATTGTCGCCCGTGTCGCTGCCTTCGGCCGCGAGGCTGATGATCGTAATCAACTCGACCGAGGCCAGCGGTTGTCCATCGGCGCCGGTGGCGATGCCCTGCTTGAATTTCAGATCCTGGAACTGCATTCGCGTCACCAGGCTGGTCAATTCGGAGGTGGCGCCCTTGCGCATCACCAGCACGTGGCGCGGGTCGCCCGAAGTGGCCAGCGTGACGCGCAATCCGTCCACCAGCGCCAGCACGGCCAGCAGCACGGCCACCGTGAGCGCGATGCCGAGCGCGGTCATCACCGTGGTAGTCCGCCGCACCACCAGGTTGCGCAGATTGTATGTGAGTGGGATAGCCATGGGCGTTAGTCCGTGCTCCGCAGTGCTTCGACGATGGGCGCGCGCGAGGCTCCCAGCGCGGGCACCAGCGAACTCAGCAATCCAATCAATGCGGCCAGCGCGAGGCACACCGCCGCGATTACCGGGTCGACGACGTGCAGCGAGGGCAGGAACCCTCCCATCGGGCTGCGCTGGACGCCCTTCAGCAACACGGTGGAAATCAGGTAGCCGATGGCGCCGCCGGCAATCGAAATCGCCACCGCCTCACCCAGGATCAAAAAGAGAATCGTGCCCGGCGTGAAGCCGAGCGTCTTCAACACGCCCACTTCGCGCACCCGCTCGCGCACCGACATGGCCATGGTGTTGGCCGAAACCAGCAGGATGGTGAACATCACGGCGGCGGAAATCCATACCAGGAACATGCGCACGTCGCCCAGCATCGAAAGGAAACCGACCACGAAGGCCTGCTCGGATTCGGTCTTGGTGGCCCCGGTGGAATTGCGGAACTGCGCGTCGATCGCGTTGGCGACGCGCGCGGAGTGTTCCGGCGCGTCGATCAAAATGTAGAACGTATCCACGAAGCCGCGGCGCCGCTCCGGCATCGCCTGGTCGATGTATTCCTTGTTGAAGTACATCAGGTTGCTGTTGGACGGAGAGTCGAAAATACCGCGCACGGTAAATTCGAAATTGCCGGGAAAAATGTCGCCCTGGAGCGGAATGCGGTCGCCCAGGTGAAAGTTGAAGGCGTTGGCGAGATCGCGGCCAATCACGCAGGCCGTGCGCTCGTGGATGAAAGCCTGCTTCTGGTCTTCCGGAATGCTCCATTCGGCAAACAGGGGAAACAGTTTCTCCGGCTCGACCGAAAAGCGCGCAAAGTTGTTGCGCGCTTCCCGCGCGTCCTTGTAGGTGCCGCCAAACCAGGTCGCCGGCGTGGCAATCCGCACGCCGGGGATCTTCTCGATTTGCTGCCGATAGGCCAGGGGCAAAAACACCGCCAGCGAAACCCGGTTGCGCACCACCAGCCGCAGCGCCTGGTTATCCTGCGGCTTGGAAAGCCAGAACGCGCTGTAGAGGGCGATCATCACGCCCAGCAGGCACATCGAGACGCCGATGCTCGCGATGGTGAGCAGCGTACGCCGGCGGTTGCGCCACGAGTTGCGGAGAATGAGGGGCAGAAATCGCATGAAGCGCCTAGGGCCCTTCCACTATACCAATGCCCGCTTGCGGACGCGCGTCTCCGCGGCTTCCTATCTTCCCGACGAGCCGAACCCGCCCTCGCCGCGCACGGAGTCCGGCAATTCCCCGGCGTCCCACTCGACGGCTTCGTAGCGCGCCACGATCATCTGCGCGATACGGTCGCCCGAGTGCACCGTGTAGGGCTCGCGGCCGAGGTTGATCAGAATAACGCGAATCTCGCCGCGATAGCCGGGGTCGATGGTGCCCGGCGCGTTCGGCATGGTGATCGCGTGGCGCAGCGCCAATCCGCTGCGCGGACGCACCTGCGCCTCGTAGCCCGGCGGCAACGCGATGGTGAGGCCGGTCCCGACCAATCGCGGCACGCCCGGCTCCAGCACGGCGTCTTCCACCGCTCGCAAGTCCATGCCGGCGTCTTCCCCGGCTCCATGAGCGTATTCGGGCAGCACCGCGTTCGGGTGGATGGGTTGGATTCGTATGCGCATTCCTCGTTATCATAACGTCTTGACCCACTCCACACGCGTCGTCACGGTGGCGCCCATGCCGCCCGAGAAATCGGCATTCGCTCTCGCTCGCTACAGCCGGTCGCCCGATTCCATTCGCGATTCTATTGAGTGGGTACGCACTCACAACTCGGAAAAGTTCCTGGAAAGTTTCTACTTCCAGTACGGCCACGCTTCGATCGCCGATCTCGGCCACGCCGTGGTGTGCTTCGAAGGCATCTCCGAGCTGGCTGCGACCGAGATCGAAGCCGAACCGCTCTGGGACGGCCAGGCCAAGAGCTCGCGCTATCAGGATTTTTCCCACTCCGGCTTCATTACGCCGCCGGAATTCGAGGATGATGACGCCGCTCGCTACCAGGCCGCCGGTGCCGCGCTACTTGCCGCGTACCAGGAGGTGAACCACCTCGCCTTCGATTGCCTCTCCGCGCGCCTGCCGCGTCCGGAAGAAATGAAGCCGGAGGCGTATCGCCGCAATCTGGCCGCGCGTGCCTTCGACGTGGCGCGTTACCTGCTCTTCTGGGGCGTGCCGACCAACGTCGGCCAGGTGGCGAGCATCCGCACAGTCGAAAAACAAATCCGCCGCCTGCGCGCCTCCGGGTATGCCGAATTGCGAAGCTTGGGCGACGAGATCGCCGCCGCCTGCGCGCGCGTCCCCGATTGCCGATGGGACGAAAACGCCGCCTCCGAACCGCTGGCGCCCACGCTGGCGCGCCACGCCGAAGCTGACGAGCACGCCATTCGCTCCCGCCGCGATCTGATCGAGTGGGCGGCCGAGAACCTGCCGCCGCGCGCTGAAATCGCTGCGCCGCCGCGCGTCGATCTGCTGCGCCCGGTGCACACGCCCGCCGATATCGTCGCGACATTGCTCTATCCCGTCACCGACCGCCCATTCCGCGAGTTGTATGGAATGGCCTGCGAGTGGAGCGCCGCCCGCCGCGCCGAAGTGATCGACGTCGCACTCCAATCCCGCGGACGCCGCGACGAGATTCTGGCCGGATTCCGCGGCGGACTCTACGCCTACGATTTCGTGATCGATGTCGGCGCTTTCCGCGATCTGCAACGCCACCGCCGCTGCCAGAAGTTTCGCCAGGCATTCTCGGGCGCGCTGGGCTACGAAACGCCCGCGCTGATTGACGAAGCCGGCGCGACCGAGGTTTTCAATCGCGCCATGAACGCCGCATTCGCTTCCATGCGCGCGCTGCCCGCGCCCGGCGCCGAGTACCTGCTCCCGTTCGGCGCGCGGTCGCGCTTTCTGTTCAAAATGGACTTCGCGGAGGCCGAGTACATCTCCCGCCTGCGCAGCGGCGTGAAAGGCCACTTCAGTTATCGCCAGATCGCCTGGGACATGAAGTGCGCGATGGAAGCGCTCGAGCCCGAGCTGGGCCGCCTGATCGAAGCCACGCCGCCCTGGGTGGAAGACCCGCTGCAGCGATAGGGCGACCGTAGCGCACGCACTCGTGCGTGCCGTGTCGAGACTCTTCTCGACACCTTCTTTTCGCCGGCGCCACGTTATCCCCGCTCACCCCTTCAGCGCCCAGTGCAGCGCTTCCCCCAGCCGCGGCGGTTTGCCTTGCATCAAAATCGCCACGCGAAAAATGCGCGACGCAGCCCACACGGTGGCCGCGGCGAAAACCAGCGCGCCCGCCAATCCCACCCACGGCTGCCACGCCGGAACGCCGTTCGGCATGGCCTGCCGCAACAGCATCAGGATCGGCGTGAACGGCGGAAACAGCGACGCCGCCGTGGCCAGCGCGCCATTGGGCTCGCGCAGCACGGTCACCAGCATGAACAAGGGGAGCATCACCGGCGTCAGCAGCACAATGGCCAGGTTCTGCGCGTCCTGTGGAGTGCTCGCGCACGCGCCGAGCGCCGCCGCGAAGGCGCACAGCATCACGACGTCGGTCAGCAGGTACACATAGAACCAGGGGATGATGGTGAGCGGCAACAGGCCGGCCACGCCCATCGCGTTCACCGCAACTACCCCGGCAATCACGTACAGCAGGGAACTGGTCACCGAGACGGCGGCCGAACCGAGCACCTTGCCCGTCATCAGTTCTAGCGGCGTGACCGCGCCCAGCAGCGTTTCCACGATGCGCTGGCTCTTGTCCTGAGTGACGTTTTGCAGCATGGGCGCCGAGCCCACCATCACGATCATGGCGAGGATCATGGCGACTCCGAGCGGCACGAAGAATTCGAGTTCGCTGCGCTTGCGGGCGTCCCCGATAGCCCCGGTCTTTTCGTCGCGCTCCACCAGGCGGAGCCCTTCGATTCGTACCGTAGCCGCCAGGAAAGGATTCTGCTTGATGTCGACGCCGAGCTGCGCCAGCCGCGCCAGCCGCACGCCGTCGCTGATCGGACCATTGAGCCACATGCGCATTTCGTCGACCCCGCCGGCGTTGGTGTAATAGGACACGCGCTGGTCGGGGCCGGTCTTCCTGCCCACGTCCAAGTCGAGTGGGTCGTCATCGTCGCCGGGTTTGGGCGGCCGCAACGCGTCCTTTCCGACTTCGAGAAACGCAGATAAGCTCTTGCCGCGGACGCGGCCGGAGAGCTCGAGCAACTGCTGCCGACGATCGGCGGCCGGCGCGATCACCTCGAAGACGTAGCGCGCCGCGATCTGCCGGTGCGTCGTTTTATCGAACATCTCGCGCTTGTTCTTCTCCTGCGCGGCGTCGATCAGGGGCTGCGCCACCACGCCCGTATGATCGACGATGGCGACATGGCGATCCCGCAGATCCGGTTTGCCTCTCAGGAACGCCATGCCGATCGATCCGCCGCCAAACAGAATCGGCGCCACCACCAGGCCGAACACGAACGCTTTCGTGCGCACGGTCGCGACGTAATCGCGCTTGGCGATGGTGAAGACCTTATGCAGTCTCATGGTTCGCCTCCTCGGCCGCCGGGCCGGCAATGCGCATGAAGATGTCGTGCAGGGACGGTTTCCCAAGCGAGAAGCTGGTCACGCGCGCCCGCTCCACCAGCGCGCGCAACGCCTCCTGCGGGTCCGCGCCGCGCTGGAGCCGCAGTTCCTGCACCTGTCCCAGGTCGCGAATCTGTTCCACCCCGGGCAGGTCCCGCACCGCTGCCACGCCGCCTTCGGCCGTCACCCGTATGGTGTCCTCGCCGTATCGATCCTGAATCTCGGCGAGCGTGCCGTCCAGCACCTTTCTGCCGCGGAAGATCATCAGGATGTAATCGCACAACGATTCCGCCAGGTGCATGTCGTGCGTGCTCAGGATCACCGTGACGCCGCGCCGCCGCAGATCCAGAATTGCCGCGCGAATGGCGTCCGCGCTCACCGGGTCCAGGCCGCTAAACGGTTCGTCCAGGATCAGCAATTTCGGCTCTGGGATCACGGTGGCGATGAACTGGACTTTTTGGCTCATCCCCTTGCTGAGGGTTTCGGTCTTATCGGCGGCACGGTCCGCCAGACCCAATCGCTCCAGCCAGGTCGCGACTTCCGCCTTGACGCCGTGCGCGGAGCGCAGCTCTCCGTAGAATTCGAGCAGCGCCTGCACGGTCATCTTCTGGTACAGCCCACGCTCCTCGGGCAGGTAGCCGATCAGATCCGAACTATTCTCCGGCAGGCCGTCGCCGAAAAGCCGGATCTCTCCGCTGTCCGGATAGAAGATGTTGACGATCATCCGCATGGTGGTGGTCTTGCCCGAGCCGTTGGGTCCGATGAATCCGTAAATCGATCCCTTGGGCACCGTGAGCGACAGATCGTCCACCGCGGTGACGCTGCCGAAACTCCTGGTCACGTGCGAAATCCGTATCGCGTCCATACGCTCGCATAGTACCAGATCAGGTAGGACTCGCCCGATTGCCAAACCCGTTGCGTGCGTGTAAACTCGGTTTATTATTAATGCAGTTAGCGCTCGCAGGGCGCCTGTGAGCCGGCCGTTACGGTTGAGTTACTGGAGAGGGGTGTTCGAGTTAGATGCTCCCTTTGCACAAGGCTCTGGCGAGCCTGTTATTGTGCGCTACAGCACACGCCGGTGTGGTGGTCCTGCGCTCCGCGCAAGGTCTGCAATTCGTCGACGCAGCGTCCATCGCGATTAACGGCAAAGACAAAGCTATTGGTTTGGGTGACCAGCCAGTTACCGGCGGTCAGGTCTCCAAGCTTCCCTCGGTGCGCCTGGGCTGGACTCTGCTGAAGGACGCCGATTCGGGCGTCCTGCTGCAGTACGAGGATGGCAAGCCGGAGTATCTGCTTCCCGAAGGACTGCCCAAGAATGCGCCGGTCGACCCGGCGTCCATCTGGAAGACCGCCCGGATCGCCTACAGGCAGTCCGCCGCCGACAAGGCCGGCACCGAGATTTCGATCTCCAACATGGTGGCCTTTCTCCCGAATGGCGTCGAAGATCTGGCCGCGCTCTGCACCGGTGCCCAGGCGCTCGAGTTCATCGGCGGCAAGGGCAAGACGTTTTCGACCCAGGTCGAACTGATGTCCGCCGCCGTGAAGGCCTATCCGGCCAATCCGGCGCTGGCTCCGCTCGAAAGGTACGTCGCGGAGGCCATGCGCAGCCGGTACGACATTTTCGAAAGCGGCGCGGGCGGCGTGGATGTGCTCAACCAGGGCCTGGAATTCGCCGCTTTGTCGCAGGCGGTGTACCCGAATTCCGCCGAGCAGGACAAGTTGCGCCAGCTTCTGCGCGTGCGGAAGGCGTGGATCGAGCGCCGGATCGCCGTGCAGAAGGCCTTCGCCGCGGCTGCCCAGTGGGACGCGTTTCTCCTCGGCGACCGCGACCTGGAGCGTTACCAGCGGGCCTTTCCCGAACTGGCCACCGATCATCGCCAGTCCTTGCAGGCGAGCCTCCAACTCCACGTGAAAACCGGTGCCGCGCGCCAGCGCGAAGGCGATTACGCTGCCGCCTATCGCGAGTTCCAACTGGCCAACCTACGTAAGCCATCCGATTCCGGCTTGCACGAACAGGCCATGCAGGCCTGGACCGAATATTCGCGCCGCAACGCCGCGGACCTGCAGTCCAAGCGCACCCATCTCGGCGCCGGCGCGCAGAGCGCGGTCGAGCGCGATCTCTATTTCGCCGATCAGAACAAGCTGGCCAGGAAGCTCGACGACGCCTTGAAGAACGTGCAGGATGCCGAAGCCGTGCTGCGGGCTTCCCTGCCCCCCTCGACTGTCAGCGACATGACCCTGAAGGTGTGGTACGCCGAAGCCGACATTCTGGCGGCGCAGGATCGCGCCGCCGAGGCCATGGCGGCGCTCGACGCCTACGATCTACGTGCCGTCGACGAGGAGCGCGCTCCGGCCGATGCGCTGCGCAATCGGCTGCTGTTCAATCTCAATGCCGCATTGAAGAATTTGAAATCCGGCATTCCCGCCGCCTGGTCCGACGGGAACTTCAATGCCGCCCGCCAAATGGCCGCGCGCGGCCTCAAGATGAGCGGCGACGATGCCGACTTGCTCTACTGCGCCGGCATGGTGGCGCTGATCGAGCGCGATCCCAAGGAGGGCCGCGACCTCCTCACGCGTTACCTCGAGGTCTCCGACACGCTCGATGCCAACCCCGAGCAGCGCGCGCTGGCCGGCCGCCTGCTCCGTTCCGCGGCGAATCCCTCTGTCGCCGCGGCGGGCGATCCTAACTGGCTTTCCGGCGAGAAGCTGCCCAAGGGCGTTTTCTATTCGCCCCTCAGTCTCGCCTTCCAGCCGCACATCGATCGCGTCGACGGATCCAACAAGTTTCACCTCGCTTTCGACTGGGATGGCGAACGCCTGCGGTCGATCACTCCCGGTTTTGAGAACGCCGCGCATGCGACCGGCGAGAAGAAGGTTTCCTTCGGTTATGAAGACCGCGTGCCGCAAGTGGTGTGGGCCGGCGATGGCGATCAAGCCCGCCCCACTCCTTCCGCCGATCCCGATGAAGCCTACAAGCGCGCGAGCGTTCTGCCGCTCAATAGCCCGCTCGTCGATCCCGTCGCCATCCAGCGGGCGACTGGAAAGAACGTCGCCATGGTCGTCGCCGGCAATCCGTTCTTGAATCCCTTCGTGTGGGAGAAGCTCTACTACTTCCGCGTCGTTTATGACGATAGCGGCCGCATCGCCCGCGCCCAGCAATTGAGCGGCCCGCAGGGCGCCCCCGCCGAACAGACCCTCGAATTCGAATGGAACGGCATGCAACTGACCGCCATTCACGGCTACCTCGGGAAGACCGCCAACTACGTGCGCAGCCTGCAATATCAGGACGGCCGGCTTGTGTCGGAAGAGATTCAGGGCCAGGGCAAGCCATCTCACATCAAGTACAATTACGCGGGCGACCGGCTGATGACCGCGGAGGCGGCCGTCGATCCAACTCTCGATAATCGCAGCCGCAAGGTGGCGTTTGTCGGGAACTCACCCTCCACACTGGTGAAATAATGCGAATCGTTCTCTCCGCCCTGTTGCTGGCCGCGTTGTCGAGCGCGCTCGTCGCGCAGGATACCGGCAAGCGCGTGGCGCTCGTCATCGGCAACGACGCCTACACGATCAGTCCGCTCAAGAATGCGGTTAACGACGCACGCGCCATGGACCAGGCGCTGCGCACCGCCGGCTTCCAGACCATTCTTCTCGAGAACGCCCGCAAAGCCGACATGGATCGCGTCATCGGCGAGTTCCTCGACAAGCTCGGTCCCGACGACACGGCGCTGTTCTACTATGCCGGCCACGGCGTGCAAATCGAAAACGAGAACTTCCTGGTGCCCGTCGATTTTCCCCAGGTCGCTACCATCTCCGCCGCCAAGTTCGCCTGTATGTCCATGGCGCAGATCTTCGACGAGTTGAAACGCAAGCGCGCCAAGCGGAATATCGTGATTCTGGACGCCTGCCGCAGCAATCCGGTCGCTGCCAAGTATTCGCTCGAAGCCGGTCTCGCCAAACCGCAGGACGCGCCGAAGGAAGTTTTCCTCGCCTTCTCGACCGGGCCCGGCCAGACCGCCACCGATAATCCCAATGGCCGCAATAGTTGGTTCACCGAAACGCTGGCCGATTACATTTCGCAGGCCGGCCTCACCGTCGAAATCAACGAGCTCCTGACCCGCGTCAAGAAGCGCGTGTCCGATGCCACCGAAGGCCGCCAAACGCCCTGGACCACGTCCAACCTTACAGCGAGCTTCTACTTCCACCAGCCCCTCAACGCCGGCGCCGAGAACGACTCCACGCTTACCGAGAAGTGGATGGAGGACGCCCGCGTGCGCGAGCGGCGCGAAGAGTGGAACGAGGCTATCGACCTGGTCAATCAGGTCGTGCAAAAGGACACGGCCCAGGTGCTGGCGCAGGGCAAACCCGGCGACGCCCTCGCGGAGTTTGCCAGGAAGAAGCTCTCCTACCTCGCCGCTCGCAAGCTGGCCCAGGTGCGTTTCGATGCCGGCGATTACGCCGCCGCGGCTGGCGCCGACGAACAGGCTCTTGCATTGGACCCGTTCGCGACCGACGCCGCCTTGCAGGGTGCCGACAGTTACCTGCTTGCCGATCGCCTGCCGGAAGCCGTCGCGCTCCTCAAAGCCATTCGCCTGCGCGGAACGTCCGATGTTGTCCATGCCGCCGAGCTGATGCTGAAACAACTCGCCGCCGTTTCTCCCGACGCCGCCAAAGAAGCCCAGGCCGCGCCGCCCCAGCCGCCGCCCATCGAGGAGCTTTTCAGCGCCGTGCATTTCGGCGTTCCCGATTGGAATGCCGGGCGCCAGCACGTGCAGACGGCATCGGTCGACATCACCCGCTGGACCCGCGATCTGAAGATGGAGGTTCCCATGCCGGTGCTGCTCGCCACGGCCCTGGTCGCGCCGCCGCCCGCCGCCACCACCGCGCAGACTGCCGCGACGCCCGATCAGGCGGCCGGCGCGCAGGTCGCTGCCGTATCGAACGCCATCTTTCACGTCGAGGTGGTTCCCACCGCCGAAACCAGGAATCTGCGGCTTCGCCCCGATGAACCAGGCGAGTTTGGCTACGTCCAGTTTGAGGGCCCCGATGGCGTTGCCCCCGTGATGTTCGAAGGCCAACTGCTGGTGCTTCCGGCCAAGCTCAAACTCCCCGCCGGGAAGTATGAAATCCGCACCGTGGACCAGGGCAAAGTGGTCGGCCAGCAGGATCTGGATGTCGCGCCACTTTCGACCCAGACATTCCAGGTGAAGCGCCCATGAGAACCCTCGCTCTTTCGCTGCTGCTGGCGGTTTCGGCCGGCGCGGCCAACTGGACCGACCGCCAGGAATACGACCTCGCGTTGAACGTCCGCGCCGAGATCTCGCCGCAGAAGCGGATCGAGTCGCTCGACCGCTGGAAGAGCGCCTATCCCAAGAGCGAATTCGCGCCGGTCCGCCAGGAGTTGTACCTGGCGGCTTATCAAGCCCTCGGAGACAATCCGCACACATTCAGCGCCGCCGGCGACTTGCTCGCCGTCCAACCCGACAACCTGGTGGGTGCGTATTGGTTCACCCTGCTGCTGCCGGAAGCGAAATCCGCCTCGCCCGAGCAACTGGCGCTCGGCGAGAAAGCTGCCCAACGGTTGGTTCCCGGCGCCTGGCCGGATTCGAGCGTCGTTCTGATTGGGCACCGCGCCCTCGGCTGGATTCACTGGCAGCGCGGCGAATACGCGCCGGCCGAAGCGGAATTCCTCGAGTGCCTGAAGGTGGATCCCGCCGACGCCGAAATCTCCGCCTGGTTGGGCACCGTGCTCGCGCTCGCCGGGCAGCCGGACCAGCGCGTGCCGGCGCTGTGGCAGCTTGCCCGCGCCGCGTCCTACCGCGATTCGGGTGCTCTGTCCGACGGCCTTCGCCGACAGTACGGCGAGGTTCTCGATCGCCTATACACCGCCTACCATGGCGACGCGAGCGGTCTCGATCAACTGCGCGCCGCCGCCGCGGCAGCGCCGTTTCCGCCGGATAAGTTCGACATCGAATCGGTGGCCGCCGCCGCCCTCCGCCGGCAGGACGAGGCGCTCACCCGCATCAACCCGCAACTGGCCGCCTGGGTGCGCATTCGCCAGAACCTGGAGGCTCCCGAAGGCGACAAGTATTTCGCAGACACCCTCCACAACAACCCGCTTCCCAAGTTGAAAGGCACGCTCATCAAAGCCGAACCCAAAGGCAATCCGAGCGAATTGACGATTGGCCTCATCGATCCGGCCCAGGCCGAGATCGTGCTCAAGCTCTCGACCGCGCTTCCCAACGACGCCCCGCCGGGTACCGTCGTCGAATTCGAGGGCACCGCCGATGCCGTCGTCAGGAGCCCGTTCGCATTGACGGCCGTTTCCGATCCGTCGAAGATCTCCGGCTGGCCCGCCGCGCCGCCGCCCGCGCACCCGGTTCACAAGCCCACTCACAAGTAGCTCTTCGACCGCGCGATTCGGTTCAATTGAAAAACCGCTTCCTTTGGGCGCGGCTCCGATCGGAGTTCGGGCTGCCGGCACGGAGCCGCGACCGTGACGGAGTCGCCGTGGCCCTGCGGGCCATCGATAGCAGCCGGTAACGAGAGTGTTTGAGCCCACCCCCGCGCGGCGCACGACCCGGTCCTGCGATAATAGCGGCGTCACCGGTTCGACATGCAAAAATACGACCTCATCGTCATCGGCTCCGGTCCGGCGGGACAGCGGGCCGCGATTCAAGGCGCCAAGTGCGGGCGCAACGTGGTGGTGATCGAGCGGCGCGAGATCGTCGGCGGCGCTTGCGTCAACACCGGAACCATTCCCAGCAAGACCATCCGCGAGGCCGTGCTGCACCTCTCCGGGTATCAATACCAGGGCATCTACGGCATCAATTACCACGTCAAAGAGAAGATCGCCATCGCCGATCTCGGCTTCCGCGTCAATCAGGTGATCAAGACCGAAGTGGACGTCACCCAGGCGCAGCTCGCGCGCAATGGCGTCGAGGTGATCTACGCGCGCGCTTCGTTCCTCGACCCGACGCACATCCGGGTGCAAAACGCGCGCGGACAGTCGGACCTGGAGGCGCCGCTGATTCTGATTGCCACCGGCACCAAGCCCGCTTCGTCGCCTGCCGTGCCCATCAATGGCCGCAACATTATCAACAGCGACCAGATCCTCGACATGCCGGAGATTCCGAAGACCTTCATCGTGGTCGGCGGCGGCGTGATCGGCGTCGAGTACACGTGCATGTTCGCGATCCTCGGCGCACGTGTGATCCTGGTCGAGAAGCGGCCGCGGCTGCTCGAATTCGCCGACCAGGAGATGGTGGAAGCGCTCTCCTACAACCTGCGCGACCACCGCGTGACGATGCGGTTGAACGAGGAAGTGGCCAGCGTGGAGGAGTCGCCGGACGGCGGCGTAGTGGCCAATTTGAAAAGCAACAAGCGCGTCGCCGGCGACGCGCTGCTCTACGCCGTGGGCCGCCAGGGCAACGTGCACGATTTGAATCTGCCCGCCGCCGGTCTCGATGCCGACGAGCGCGGACGCATCGCCGTCGACGAGAACTATCGCACCAAGGTGCCCAACATTTATGCCGCCGGCGACGTGATCGGCTTTCCCAGCCTGGCTTCGGTTTCGATGGAGCAGGGCCGCATCGCCGCCGCGCGCGCCTTCGGGCTCGCCATCGAATCCAATCGCGCCAATTACCCCTACGGCATTTACACCATCCCGGAGATTTCCTTCATCGGCAAGACCGAAGAGCAGTTGACGAAGGAGGATGTGCCGTACGAAGTGGGCCTCGCCTATTATCGCGAGACCGCGCGCGGGCAGATTCGCGGCGATACCACGGGGCGGCTCAAGCTGATCTTCCATCGCGAAACGCGCGAACTGCTGGGCATCCACATCATCGGCGAAGGCGCCAGCGAGCTGTTGCACATCGGCCAGGCCGTGATGATCCTGAAGGGCACCGTCAACTACTTCGTCGATACCGTGTTCAACTACCCGACCCTGGCCGAGTGCTATAAGATGGCCGCCTTTAACGGCATCAACAAACTGACGCGGGTTTGAACGGGCTCGGCGCCCGACGGCGGCGCGTGGACTTATTCGAACAACAACTGGTCGCCAACTTCGGTTCCCGTCGGCGCTACACTGCCGGCCGGCAGCTCCAGCACGGAGTGGGCGACCAGGCAGGCGCTCGCCCGCCACGGCCGGACGGCATGGCACACCTTGCGCACCCGCCGCCGCTTGTCCAGATACACCAGGTCAATCGCGAACTTCATGAAGAAGGTGTGGACGGATTGGCAGGGGATAATCCAGAGTCCCTCGCCCGCCTTCAGACTTGTATGTTTGAGCAGGCCGACGTTACGCGTGGGACTGGTATCGGCTACCGTCACGGCGTCACCCAGAACTTCGCCGCGGCTCTCGTTGCGTACCTTGACTCTCAACCGTCACGAATATAGCACGCTCGCCGCCGTACCCGCTCAACGGGATTGCCGGTCACCAGCGGTGGACAAAATCCGATGGGAGCGCAAGTCCCTGTTTTGCCTTGGCTTAGCCGCGCGAACGCGAACGCGCGGACGCGGCCGTGGAGAAGCCTCGTGGCTAGACTGAAATCGGCAGGAGGGTTTCCCCTTCCACTCGCGTCCCGACGGACGCGCAGCCGCTCGTCTCGCCCGGAGGTTTCATGATTCGCCGCTTGCTCGTCGCCGCCGCATTGTCGATTGTTCCGCTGCTTGCCGGTCCGCCGTTGACCACCATTCAGGATGTGCTGTACAAAGCCGATGGCACTCGCTTCTCCGGCACCCTGACCATCAGTTGGACCAGCTTTCAAGCGGTCGACAACTCCTCGATCTTCACCCAGAACTCGACCGTCAGAGTGCTCAACGGCAATCTGCACGTCGAGCTGGTTCCCAACACCACGGCCACGCCGGCGTCACTCTACACGGTGACATACAACAGCGATGGCTACGTGCAGTTTCAGGAATCCTGGAGCGTACCGTCCAGCCTGGTGCCGCTGCATGTACGCGACGTACGCATGGCGACCGCGTCGTCGGGCGTCTCGGATTTAACCGACACCAGCACCACGGTTACCGAATCGAACGTGATCGGCCTGGTGGCCGACCTCGGCGCGCGGCCACTCCAGGCGCCCGGCTTTGCGCCCGGCCACGTAGCGATGATCAATTCGAGCGGCCAAGTGGATTCGGTGATTGGCAACCCGGCCGACTGCGTATACGTGAATGGCGCTTCCGGCCCGTGCGGCAATGGCAGCGGCGCCGCAGGCAACTTCGTCGATGGCGATACGCCGATCGGCACGATCGACGGCACCAACGCGACATTCACGCTGAACGGCGTGCCCGATCCCACCACCAGCCTGGCCCTCTATCGCAACGGCGTCCTGCAGAAGCTCGGCTTCGACTACACCTTTTCGAACGGTTCGATCCAGTTCGTCGCCGGCGCCGCGCCGCAGCCAACCGACGTGTTGTTGGCCAGCTATCGCACCGCCGGCAGCGATTCCACTTCGTACCCCTCGCCGCAGGTGCTGTGCAGCGGCACCGGTGTCGCCTTGTCGCTGTCGAATCTGACGACGCTCGCGACATGCAGCATTCCGGGCGGCCTGCTTGCGCCGGGCGACCGGATCGAGATTCACGTCGATTACGCTCACGTGGGCAGCGCGGACGCCGCCGCCATCGCAGTCGTCTGGGGCGGTACGACGATACTGAGCGCGAGCGCTGCCGCCGCGGAGACCATGTTGACGGGGCGAGCCGATGGCTCGATCGTGTCCACCGGCGCACAGGTTAGCTCGCAGTCCTTTGGCGCGACCACCGCCTTCACCACCGGCATCGTGAACGCACCGGATTCCTACAGCGGCGGATTGACGCTGACGTTCCTCGGTTCGGTCGCCGCCAGCGCCGATACCATCGCCCTCCAGCACTATTCCGTCGTGCGTGTGCCGTAAACGAAAGTATTCGACGAACAACCGCTTGCCTTCCCCTCCTGCCCTTCTGTCCCACCCACCTTACCAATGAGGATCGAGCCGAAGCCCCGCGCACTCGCGAGGCTTCGGTCGAAGCCGGCGCCCGGACCCGGGCGATAGAAACCAACGCGGACGTCCGCTTATACTGGAGGGAAGCCTGATGAGCACACCCCTTCAAATCGTGGTCTGCGGCAGCATTGTCCCCGACCCCTTACAAACCCTCGAGCCGGTCACCAGTCCTGGCGGTCCCGCTCTCAAGAATGAAATGATGTTGCCGGCCGTGCTGGACCCCTGGGCCTCGCACGCGCTCTATGAAGCCGCGCACCTGGCGCAGGCGCACCCCGGCAGCAAGGTCTGGCTGGTCAGCATGGGTCCCAAGGCCAAGCTGCAACAGGTGATGATGACGGTGGCGCAGAAGGTGCCATTCGAGCTGGTGGCTATCGATGGCACAGCCTCCGGCTTCGCCGATTCGTTCGCCACCGCGGCGGCGCTTGCGGGCGCGATCGAAGCTATACCGGGCCTCGATAAGTCGCGGCTGCTGCTGTTCGGCGGCTGGGAATCGGCCTCGCGCGGCGCGGGTTCGACGATTCAAATGACGGCCGAGCGGCTCGGCATCACCGAACAATTCCAAGGCGTGGACCGGATCGCGGTGCGCCAGGACGGCAGCTTCGAAATCCTCGAACGCATCGAAGGCGGCCGTCACCAGGTTTCGGTGTGCACGGCGCCCCCGGCCGCGCTTGGCTGGGCGACCGGCTTCCTCCCCGAACCACGCAACAATCCGCAGGTCGGCATGGCCAATATGAAAGCCATCATGCCCGCGTTGATGCGCGCCAAGCCAGCCACGGCCACCGATCCCGGCCTCGCGTACGTTTCGGTCAGCCTGCCTAAACAGCAGCGCGAAACGCGCATTGAAAAGAACATGACGCCGGAAGAAATCGCGCGCGAAATCGCCGCCTGGATACGGGAGGACTAACATGGAATCCACTTTGCTCTTGGTTCATACCGAAGCCGATGGCGCACTGGCCAAACCGGCGCTCGAAGCGTTGACCTCCGCGCTCGCCTTGGGCGGCGAATTGACAGTCGGATTGGTGGGCGGTGCGGTCGAGGCCGCCGCCAGGATTGCCGCTGCCGCCGGAGCGCTGCGGATTCTAGCCGTCTCGGGCGACGAATTCACCCAACCGCGCTATGCGACCGATGCCGCCGCTGCCGAAGCCATCGCCCGCGCCGCCGGCGCCGCCATCGTGCTGGCGCCCGCCACCGCGCGTTGGTCGCGCGCGCTGCCCGGCGCGGCCTACCGCTTGGGTGGCCGCATCGATACTCATGCCACCGGCCTGGCCGTGCGCGATGGCGCGCCGGCCGTCACCCGCTGGTTCTACCGCCAGCGCATGGAAGCCGTTCTCACGCGCACCGCGCGCCCCTGGTTCGTGCTGCTCGACGTCGGCTGCGTCACGCCGTGGGAAGGCGCGCCCGCCGCATCGGCGCAGCTCGAAACGATCGCGGTTGCGGCACCCGAATCGCGCACCACCGTCACCGGCGTGCAAGCGCCCAAGGCCGACGAACAGACCATACGCCCCGACGCCAAGCTGCTCTTCGTGGCCGGCGCCGGCTGGACCAAGAAGCAGCCCGATGGCGCCGTACACATCGAGGAAGCGCAGCAGCTCATCCTCGGCGCACTGCGCGGCGCGCAAGCCTCGCTCGGCGGCAGCAAGTCGCTGGTCGATTCGACCGGCGAAGGCGAAGCCGTGCTGCCCTTCATGACGCATCTCAACCAGGTGGGCCAGACCGGCTCCACCCCGCGCCATCAAAAAGGCCTCTCCACGTGCTGCCACGGCGAAGAACCGCACGTGGTCGGTTGGCGCTTCGTCACCGAACGCCGCGCCGTCAACCTGGACGCCAACTGCGGTTGGGCCCGCGGCAAAGCCGACGTGGTGTATGTCGCCGACGCCTTCGCCGTGGTGCGCGAACTCAATCGTCTGCTGGCGTAAGCGCCGCCCATTCCGCGTCACACGCCGCGGCGGCTGCCCCACAGTTCGATGTGCAACCGCGGGCTGAAGCGGAAGCCTTCGTCCTTGCAGATCTCGGCGAGCCATAGCCCGCGCTCGGCCAGTGGCTCGCGCTCGGTGCCTTCGGGCATCAGAATCACGCGCTCGCGCGGCGCATCGAGCGTTGCCACCAGCGCCCGGATTTCGTCGATATCGGCCCGTTTTTCGACCACGAATTTCAGTTGATATTCGTAGCGCTCCATCAGCTCCGCGAGCACCGCTGGCTGTATGCGCAGCCGGTCGTGCGGCGCGGCGAACGCGCCAGCCGGCGTGGAATTCGCGAGCTTCGGGCTGATGCTCATCAGGTCGCAGGCCACCGGTTGAAACACGGTGCCCGCCGTCTCGACGGTGATGTGCAGCTCGATCGCGCGCAGCCGTTCGGTAAGCGCCACCAGCTCGGGCTGGATCATCGGTTCGCCGCCGGTAACGACCACGTGGCGCGCCGGGTGCGCGCGCACTTCGTCCACAATCCGGTCGAGATCGAAATCCGTCCCCTCGGGAGACCACGACGTGTACGGCGTATCGCACCACCGGCAACGCAGGTTGCAGCCGCTCGTGCGGATGAAAACCGATGGCACACCAACCAGCGCGCCTTCGCCCTGCAGCGAGTAGAACAGCTCAGCGATCNNCAATGCCGGCCTCTTCGAATCCCTTGCGCCGCAGCAGGCAGGCGTCGCAAGCGCCGCAGGGCCGTCCGCCGGGGCCCGGATCGTAGCAACTGTGGGTGAGGCCGAACGGCACGCCCAGTTCGTTCGCGAGCGTCACGATCTGCGCCTTGGTGAGCCCGATGAGAGGCGTGTGAATTTTCAGCCGCGCGCTGCCCTCCACTCCCGCTCGCGTCGCCAGGTTCGCCATCCGCTCATACGCCTCGATGTATTCCGGCCGGCAATCCGGATAGCCCGAGTAATCGAGTGCGTTAACGCCGATGAAAATGTCGGTGCTTTCTAGCACCTCCGCCCAGGCCAGCGCGAGCGAGAGAAAAATCGTGTTGCGCGCCGGCACGTAAGTCACCGGAATGCCGTGGCTCATCTCGTCGAGCGACCGCGCCTTGGGCACCGCGACGTCCGCCGTCAGCGCCGATCCGCCGAAAACGTCAAGCCCGACCTTCACTGCCAGCCGCCCGTCGACGCCCAACGCCGCCGCCACGCGCGTCGCCGCTTCCAGCTCGAACTTGTGGCGCTGCCCGTAGTCGAAGGTGAGCGCGTAGCACGCGAATCCGTCGCGCCGCGCCAGCGCCAGGCAGGTGGAAGAATCCAACCCGCCCGATAATAAACAAACTGCTTTCCCGTGAGTTGCCAAATGTGTTGTCCCGTATAATTATAATGTTTCGCGTTAGCGCGGCACCAAGTGAGACGCCGCAGTTCAGCCGCGCCAGCCCGGATTTGCACGGGCAAGCTAAAGCATGCCCCACCACGTCGTCGGTGGGGCATGCTTTAGCTTGCCCGCATTCGGCCACCCATGCGCATTCGTTTCCTCTCGAGCACGCCGCTCGATGTACGCCGCGGCAGCGGGACCTACGTCGGCATCGCCGTGCTGGCGCGCGCGCTCGGTGAACTCGGGCACGAAGTAGTCATCGAAACGCCGCGCACCCGGCTGCCGTTCTACACGGCCGAGCGGCTGCTCTTCAACCGCGGTTTGAAACCGGCGGCCGGCTTCGATTGCACAGTCGGTTTCGACATGGACGGCTACCGGATCGCGCGCGCGCCCGGCCACATCGCAGCGTTGAAGGGCGTGATCGCCGACGAAGTTCGTTTTGAACGCGGGCTCACCCGGCTCACCATGGGCTTCCAGGCGCGCTGCGAGCGGCTTCACGTGCTCCGCGCCGCCCGCGTGATCGTGACCAGCCAATATTGCGCCGAGCAGGTGCGCACACTCTACGGAGCAACACGCGCGCCCGTGATCGTGCCTGAGTTGATCGATCTCGCCGAGTGGCGCACCGCGCTCGCTGCGGGCAGCGCGCAGACCAAAGCCGGCCGGTTCGTCGTCTTGTTCGTGGGCCGGCTCTACCGGCGCAAGCGCGTGGACGTGCTGCTGCGCGCGGCGGCGGCGTTGCGCGGGCGCATCCCGGAACTCGATGTGCACATCGTCGGCAATGGACCGTGCGCGGCGCTGCTCCGCCGCCTTGCCCGCGAGCTGCGGTTGGAGGGCACGGTCACGTTTCTCGGCGACGTTTCCCGAACCCAATTGGTGGCGGAGTATCGCGCCGCGTCGGTGTTCTGCCTGCCCAGCGTGCAGGAGGGTTTCGGCATCGTGCTATTGGAAGCCATGGCGGCCGCGAAACCGATTGTCGCCGCGCGCGCGGCGGCCATCCCGGAAGTCGTGCCGCACGCCACACTGGTCGCGCCGGACAACGCCGAAGCCTTGGCCGCCGGCATCGAATCCCTATATCGCTCGCCCGAACTTCGTGCCGCGCAAGCGCGAACCGGCTCCGCTTGGGTCGATCAGTTCGACGCCCCACGCGTGGCGCGGCTGTTCTGCGCAGCCATAAACGGCTAATTCAAAACCGAAAGAATCTTTCCGAGTATTCTCGGATCCAAAGGGCTTAGTTGCCGATTTCGGGAAGCTGCTTTCCAAAATAGCAGCGAATCCTGCCGTCATCGAGTTAGCGACTGTCACGAAACAACAGTGCCAGATTCCGCGTGTCGATGTAGCTGCCGCGCACTCGTGCGTGCGCCACGGTAGAGTGGCACGGTTATTCCCTGACAGTCCATTCGTCCACATCAGCGGCATTCGTGCGCAAGACTCAGCCGCGGACCAGGCGGCGGCCGCGCTCGAACAGATCGGCGGCGTCCTCGACCAGTTTGCGACCGCGCTCGAAGACATCGCGCCCGGCATCGACCAGGTCGGAGCCGGTCTGGGTGACCGCTTCCCTGCCCTGCTGCGTCTTGTTGGAAAGGTAGCGGCGCGTATCGCGCCCGCTCCTGGGCGCCAGCAACATCCCGGCCGTCACGCCGATGGCGGTGCCGGTCAAAAACCACGCGACGGCGCTCACCGCTTGCTCCCGCCCGCTTCTATTCGTCCTACCGATGGATACTGCCGGCATGCGCCGCCTCCGCGGGAGCCTCGAATCGAAGGCGGCTCCACTCTTCATTCTGCGATATCCTTGAGGCATGGCGCAAGATCCCGAGCACGACCAAGAGCAGGATGCAGGCGAAGAAACGCTCGACGTATCGCACGATCTGGACATGGTGCCGGTCTATACCTCGGCCACCGTGGATGCGGAGATGGAAGGCGACATGATTTGCGGCGTGCTGGCGGACACCGGAATCGTGGCCGTCCTCTCGCGTTCCCAGTTCCCGAGTTTCGGCGTGACCGTGCGCGTGCCGCGCGCGCGGTTGGACGAGGCGCAGCGGCTGATCGCCGAAGCGCAAGCCGCCGGCCCGGATGCCGCCGCGGAAGGCGAACGCGAATCGGAAGAACAACACTAGGACGGACCAGGCGTTTTCGTGGTCCGTCGCTCCCCGCTATGACTCCGCAACGGACGACGCAAGATCATTCGTCTGTCCTCGCCGGAGCCGGATGCCGGGCTATTTAGCCATACGCAAGATCGCTCCCGCGACCCGCGCCCGCGCGAGCCACACGGGGCTGCCACGGCACAGCGGAGCATCCATCCTCCGCCGTCAGGAATTCGAACTGAACCGGTTCGTCTCGTTCGTCGACCCATTCCAATCCGCGCAGTTGCAGTTCAACTGCGTCGTTATGGCCAGGCGTAACGACACGCATCCAGGACCGCGTGTTGGCTAGTACGATAGCCTCGATAGTCCGGCCATCACGTAGCCGAATCAGCGTATACATTCCAGATCTCCTTGGGAGGGTAACTTGATTTTGCCCGGCTCCCCTGGTACCGCGCAATACTCGCCTTGGTTATGTGATGGCCTTATTAGTACAGACCGGATCTTGTAAGCAATTCGCGAACTTGGCCATCCCACACCAATGCGAGAATGGGAGGGACATGGATCGCAGGAGTTTTCTCAATCGCTCGCTGGTGGCGGGTATCCGCCCGCTCTGTACGATTTGTCACTATGAGTCTTTGCGGGCGCGCGAAGATCGCGGCGGACGCCGCGAATGTGGACTAACTCGATGACGGCAGGATTCGCTGCTGCTGAGGAACCAATCGTCACACGGCGGGAGAACTAACATCACATGCCGAAAGTTCTGATCGCGGGCGGCGGACTGGCCGGACTGGCGGCGGCGGCTGCGCTTGGCGGGGCCGGATTCGAAGTCGAACTATTCGAATCGCGGCCGTTTCTGGGCGGGCGCGCCACATCGTATCCGGTGCCGGCGGGCGATGGCGACGCTGCAACCATCGACAACTGCCAGCACATCCTGTTGCGCAGTTGCGTCAACCTGCTCGATTTCTATGCGCGGCTGGGCGTCGGAGACCGCATACGGTTCCATCGCGAGTTCTACTTTCTCGAGCCGGGCGGGCGCGCTTCGGTCTTGCGCCGCGGACGGCTGCCGGCGCCGTTCCACTTCACCGGCGCATTCATCAAATTGAAATTCCTGGGGCTGCGCGACAAGCTGGCCATCGCGCGCGCGCTGTGGGCGATTCGCCGCGAACGCACCCGGCGGCGCGACCTGGACCGCATCAGCATGGGCGACTGGCTCCTCCAGAAACGGCAAACACCGCGCGCCATCGACCGTTTCTGGCGCCAGGTGCTGGTAAGCGCGATCAACGAGGATCTGGACCGCATGGCCGCCGTGCATGGCTTCCAAGCGATGTGGTTGGGATTCCTGGCGCGCTCGGACGCCTACGAAATGGGCGTCTCCGCGGTGCCCCTGGCGGAACTCTATGGAACCGATGCCTGGCAGCGGCTGCCGGGCGTGCGCATCCATCTTCGAGCGCCCGTGGAAGCGATTGGCGCAGAGGGCTTCCTGGTGGCCGGCGAGCGGCGAACGGCCGATTATTACATTTCGGCGCTGCCCTTCGAGCGGCTGGCGGCCGTAGGACTTCCCGCGCCCGCGCTCGAGCATTCGCCGATCACCGGCGTCCACCTCTGGTTCGACCGCGAAATCACCACGCTGCCCCACGCCACTCTGCTCGATCGCACGATGCAATGGATGTTCAATAAGGATGGCGGGCGCTACCTGCAACTTGTCGTGAGCGCCTCGCGCGATCTGACGAACCTTTCGCGCGAGGAGATCGTCGAGATGGCGCTGGGCGATCTGCGCCTCTATTTTCCGCGCGTGTGCGACGCGAAACTGGTGCGCGCGCACGTGGTGAAAGAGCAGCGCGCCACGTTCTCCGCCGCGCCGGACACGGAGTCCTTGCGGCCGGGAACCCAGACGAGTATCCCCAACCTGTTCCTGGCCGGCGATTGGACCCGCACCGGCTGGCCGGCAACGATGGAAGGAGCCGTGCGCAGCGGCTACATCGCGGCCGAGGCAGTGGCGCGCGCCGCAGACCAGCCCACCCGATTCCTCCTGCCCGATATCGCGTGAGGCCAGCGGGAACTTCTCGCGCCTAGTCAGTGTCTATAACTGCGTTGGCCGCAGATGCTCTGGAAGGTTCGACCGTGACAGATTTCCAACATAGCCGCCCTTTGGCGCCGCTCGAAAAGTTCCCCGTCGATCCAATCGATTGGAACCGCCTGAGGCGATTGTGGCCAAACAGAGCCCACGAATCCAGTTGGCTAAAAGACGTAATCTGCTGGCTGGGTTTTCATCGCTGGTATCCAGTCCAGGTAGATGGCTCGACCTCGACCCTGTCGTGCTCGTACTGCCGATGGTGTACCGCGATACGGGTCCACCGCGTCACCGCAAGGGGATGACCGCTCGCCGCCAACCAGCCCCCCGAATTCCTCCTGCCTATATCGCGTAGGCCCGGCCACGCGATGCGCAAGTGCATCGCAGACAGGCCTGTGTTATGTTTCACGTGAGCCCCAATGATGGAAACTCACGTTGCATCCGGCATGAGTAGTCCCGTAGTCGACACAGAGCCCGGCCAGAAACGCTGCGTCTGCGAAACATCCATCGGCTGGAAGGAAGCGCTTTGCGCCGCGGCGTGCGCCATCACGCTGGCCTGGATGAATCTGTACGTTTCCCGCGACCTGGTCTCCGCGCAGACAAGTGCCATGGCCTCGATGCATGGATTCTGGGCGGCGATTGCCAGGTGGGCGGGCGGGAGCTGGTTCGCGCCGAACTGGTGGCCCTACTGGGACTGCGGCATTCCTTTCGAATTCACTTATGCGCCGGCGGTGCCCGCTCTCACCGCGCTGATTGCCGCCATATTCCACGTGACGCACAACCTCGCGTTTCAATCCGTCACGGTGCTGGCCTACTGTCTGGCACCAGTGACGCTTTTTCTGCTGGCGTGGCTCTGGACCCGATCTCCCGGCTACAGCTTCCTGGCCGGGTTGTTCTATTCGCTAACCAGCCCCACGCAGATTCTCGCGCCGGATAACGCCTTCCTGTGGCGGGGCTTTTGGGACGCACGCCGCTTCTACACGGTGTCCGTCTGGGATGACACGCCGCACGTGCTCGCCCTCGGATTTCTGCCGCTGGCGATTCTGTTTCTTTCTCTCTCGATTCGCAAGCGCCGGCTCGTCTACTATGCGGCTGCAGCGGTTTCGATCGCCTGCGCAACGTCGATCAGCACCTTCGGTCCCACCATGGTGGCCATGGCGGCCTTCTGCCTGCTGTTCGTATTGCGCCGGCAGGATTACAAGACCAACGTCCTGCTCACCGTGGCAATCGGAGCCTACGCCTACGCGCTCAGCGCCCGCTTCCTTCCCCCCGCGCTGCTCAATGCCATTCGCATCGCAAGCCGGAGAGGCGAAGAGGGCAATTGGACATTGGCGTCCCTCACGGCGCTGGCAATCGTGGTGCTCGGTTGGGTCGTGCTGTGGCAGTACTTGCCCCGTTGGACCTCCGATTGGCGCCTGCAGTTCTTCGCGTTGTTCGCGTATTCCACCAGCGCCCCGCCCATGCTCGCGACCCTCCTCAACCGTCACCTCCTTCCCCAACCCAACCGCTATAAATTCGAAATGGAACTCGCGATTGCGCTGCTGGCGGCCTTCGGCGCGCGCTATTGGGTCGAAAAAACGCCCCGCGCCGTGAAGGTCGCGCTGCTGTTTCTGTGCCTGGCGCTGGCTGCGGAGCAGGTGGGGAGTTTCCGCCACTACGCCAAGGCGGTCGTTCCGCGCGGAGATTTGCAACAGACCATCGAGTATCGAGCCGCCACCTGGGCGGCGCAGAATCTCCCCGGCGTTCGCATGGCGATGCCCGGGACCATCGCGCAATGGACGAATGCGTTTACCCAGGTGCCGCAAGTCACAGGCAGTTCCTGGAGCATGGCCTACAATCCCGTTCAGCAGCTTGGATTCGACGCCGCCTTCAACAGCGGCGACACGCCCGAAGAGGACGCGCGCATCGCGCTCGCGTGGTTGAGGGCGTATGGTGTCGGAGCCGTGTGCGTTTCCGGGCCGAAGAGCCCCGAGTTCTGGAAACCCTACCGGCATCCCGGGAAGTTTGAGGGTATGCTGCCCGTGCTCTGGCGCGCCGACGACACTTCCATCTACCGGATTCCACAACGCACCGCGTCGCTGGCTCACGTCGTGCCCAAGTCCGCGGTGATTCGTCATTCGCCGCGCGGCCCATCGGATAAAGCCGAAATAGAACGGTACGTAGCGGCCTTGGACGATCCTTCTTTGCCGCTGGCTGAATTCCACTGGGAGGGGCGCAACCGGATCCTCATCCAAACCGTCGCCGATCCGGGCCAGGCGATCTCGGTACAGGTGTCCTACCATCCCGGGTGGCATGTCACCGCTGGCAATCGTCACCCGCGATTGCAAAAGGATGGCCTCGGTTTGATCTGGTTTCGACCGGACTGCGACGGCCCTTGCGTCGTGCGCATGGATTACGATGGCGGCTGGGAACTGCGCCTGTGCCGCTGGATCAGCTATCTCGCGCTTGCCGGCCTCTTGTTTGCCGTGCCCGTTTGGTACATTCGACGGCATCGCCCAAGTGAACCGGCAGCACTGTAACGGACGGGACGTTTCCGGCGTGGACACTTGTGCCGCGCGGCGCGAGCCAGCCGGCCCAATTCCTGCTGCCCGATATCGCCCGATTCCCATGGCGGCTGGCCGCGAATGGACTGTTGAGCGTTGCAAAAATCCACAAATACGAGGATTTCGGGCCTGCAATACTGATTACAACTTGAAACAAAGCCCGCCTTTGTTGCAGAATCTTGGTTCGTGACTTTTTGAGATGGCGATTCTACTCGTGGGGAGATCACTAAAATGAAACGGCCGGCGATCGGGTTCCTTCTTCTGCTGCCTTTGGGCATGTACGGCGTGGCGCCCAATCCAGCGGGCGCGCCAGCGGAGTCATTAGCCTACGTGCTCGATTCGGCGGGGCAAACGGTCACGGCCGTGGATCTCGCGAGCGGCAAGTCGACGGGCACGGTTGCCGTGACCGGACGGGAGTCGCTCGCCATGTTGATACGAGCCCAGTTGGACACGCTGCTGCTGACGCCGGACGGATCGCGCCTGGTGCGGCTCGACCCTGGCGCGCAGAGGTTCACTATGCGGTTCGGTCTCCATCCGCAGGAGAAGTCGACGGCGACAATCATCGACACCAAGACCATGCAGGTGGCGGCCAAGGTCGACCTCGGATGGGGACTCAGCGCGTTTCACCTGACGCCCGACAAGAAGACTCTCGTGACCATATGCGCCGGCTACCGGTCGCAGAAACCGGAAGAGACGCTGGCGAGCGAGATCGTCATGATGAACATGGCGACGGGAGAGGTGCTCGGGCGCATCGAACTGCCGCGTCCGCCATCCGCCTCGGTCCTATCGAAGGATGGCGCCACGGCGATGCTGCTCTATGCCAAGCAGAGCGAGAGACACGAAGCCGAGACGCCAGCCGAGGTGCAGTTCGTCGGAATCGAACAGCATGCGATCGCCGGCAAAATCACGCTCGATGGCGCGCCGGATCTGCCGGTGCTGGCGCCCACCGGCGATTACCTCTACCTGATCGAAAAAGGGATGCCTTGGGGCAAGCCCGAGAAACGCGTCAACGGGCGCATCCACGTGATTTCGATCAAGGGGATGAAGGAAGAGACCATCCTCGATGCCGGTTTGGACCCGAAGGGCGTGCTGGCGGACGACGCAGCCGGGCAAACGCTTCTGCTGAGCAACGGGGCCGCGGTGAAGGGCCAGAAGCAGGTGGACGGGGAACTGCGCGTGATCCGCGGCGCGGCGATTGCGAACCTGGTGAAGGTGGGCACCTCGCCGCAATTCATCCGGCTCTCGCCCGACCGGAAGCGCCTCTACGTGGTCGGCTGGGGCGAACTCACGGCGATCGACTACGCGCCGCTGAGCGAGTTGGGCCGCATCCCGCACACGGGCGCCGTCAGCGAACTCGCCTTTGCGCCGGATGGAAAACGCGGCTACGCCCTGCACCCGGAATCGAGCAAGCTGTCGATCCTCGACCTCGAAGGCGAAAAGCCGCTGGCGTCGGTGACCACGGGTCGGGGCGGCATCAAGTTTGCCAAGGGGCTCGCGGCTGTGGCAGCCACCGCGGCATCGGCGACGGCCGCTTACGGGCAGGCCTACAACATGTCCGTGGCGACGGGCGGCGTCGGCTACGCACCGTACCAGGTCTTCACCGTGGCGCCGGCCAACACCCAGATCGCGGTGAAACCGGACGGCGCGTTCGTCTACCTGCTGAACAGCCAGACCAACGACGTGACCATCGTCAGCACGAGCACGTCGGCGGTGGTGGATAAGATCGCCGCGGGCGGGCGGCGGCTGCAGCTTTTGAACGGCAACGGCGTGCTGGCGGTGGTCGGGCGCAACTCGCTGCACCGGATCGACACCGGGACGCAGAAGGCGCTGCCGGAGATTACCTTCGAGAAGAACCTGCTGGATCTCCGCATCTCGCCCGATGGGCAGAGCGCGCTCGCTCTGGTGGATGGTTCGGTGGCCGTGTTGAACGGCGCCAATGGCGAGGTGCGGGCGCGGCTCACCGGTTTCAAACACCCGCGCAAGGCCGTATTCGCGCAGGAAGAAGCGGCGCCAGAGCCGGAAGCCGAGGAGGCCGCGACGGAGCAGTAGCGGACGGGCGCGGGAGTGGTTTCGACGTCGGACCGCAGGAAGAAAAGCTCCGGGATCTGCCCCCTGGAAAGGCTGCGCCACGATCGGCTACTGAGCGGTGCGCTTTACTAGCTTGATCTCGAAAAGCTTGGGCCAGAGCTTGCCCGTGACGAAAAGGCGATTGGTGGCGGCGTCGTAGGCGATGCCGTTGAGCACGGCGCCTTGGCCGCCCACGGTGTCGTTGGGGTTGAGCAGCCCGGTGCAATCGATCCAGCCCACCACGTGGCCGGTTTTCGGGTCGATGCGGGCGATGCGGTCGGTCGTCCATATGTTGGCATAGACTTCGCCCTTCACCCATTCGAGCTCATTGAGTTCCTTGACTGGCTGCCCATCGGCGGTTACCGTGATGCGGCCGGTCTCGGCCAGCGTTTCCGGATCCCAGAAACGAAGCTGCGGCGTGCCATCGCTCATGATGATGCGCTTGCCATCCTGCGTAAGTCCCCAGCCTTCGCCCGGATAATGAAAGTCGCGGCGCGGGGCGAAGGTGGCGAGATCGTAGATGAAACCCTCCTGCGCCTGCCAGGTGAGCTCGATCAGGCGGTCCTTCCAATTCACGATGCCTTCGCCGAAGTACTCGCCGGACAGGTCGCGCTTTTCGAGCACCTCGCCGGTTTCGAGCTTGACTTTCCGAATCGACGACTGATTGTTGAGGCCGGTGCTTTCATACAAAAAGCCATTGAGGTAGAACAGGCCCTGCGTGAAGGCGGTATTGTCGTGCGGGTAAGTGTGCACGACCTGGCAGGAGTACTCCGGGATGGAGCCGGCCTCGGTGGCGGGCCCGCAAGCGGCCGCGGCCAGGGCGGTGACCAGAATCAGAAAGCGCATAGGAGAAGTCGTGGCGCAGGCGGTCGAGCCTGCAGAGCCGAGAGTCACCTCGGCTTTTCTTCTTCGCGAAAAGCTAAGTGAACAGCATTGCACCTAGAAAGAAAATTCGCTGCGGGCGACTTGCTGGTAGAGGCCCGACTTGGCCAGGTGATAGCTATAGGGATTGACGGGCACGCCGCCGATGCGAACTTCGTAATGCAGGTGCGGCGCAGTAGCGCGCCCGGTGGCGCCGACTTCGCCCACGATCTGGCCGCGACGCACGGCCTGCCCGGTCTGCACCATCGAATGCGAGAGGTGCGCATAGCAGGTGTCGACGCCGCCGCCATGATTGAGCCGCACCATCAGGCCGTAACCGCCTTCCCAGCTCGACCCGACCACCACGCCATCGGCAGTGGCGCGGACCCCGGTGCCGGGAGACGCCGCGATATCGACGCCGGTATGAAACGCGCCTTCACCCGAGAACGGGTCCATGCGTCCGCCAAAAGATCCCGTCAAGCGGCCGGCGATCGGCCAGATGCTGGGCCGCGCGTTGGCCGGTTGAATCCAGCGCGTGCGGTCGCTGTGCAATTCCATCGCATTCGCGCTGCGCAGAAAGTTGTACTCATCCACGCTCTCGGCGAACGTCGGCGTCAGCTTTCCTTCGCCCGAAATATCGGACGGGCCTTCCAGCTTCTGCTTGATCCCGTAGGCGATGGAAACTTCCTGGGCGTAGATTTCCAGGCTGGCCAATTGCTGATCGGTTTGATTGACGACTTTTTGAAGATTCTGATAGCGCGAGCGCAGGGTCTCCGCTTCGCGCCGAAGGGAATTGTAATTTGCCACTTTCCACGCCATCCGCGCGTAACTGGCAACAAACCCGAAAACCGTGAAGCAGCCGAGCAGGGCTAACCCAAGAATGGCATAGACAGCCTGATGCGGAATATGAATGCGGCGGAGCCGGCCACGCAACGAGTGGGCCAGCACCAGGACGAAGTATTCCTGCCTCATAGTCTTCTCCGGCTAAGCCTTTTGAGATTCGGAGGGGTATCCGCAAGGCTCAGTGGGGCTACTTGGACACGCTATTAAGAGTTGGCGAAGGGTTTAGGTTATCAGCTATACACCTTAATGTCAAGGGCAAGTCACAAGAGCTTCCTCAGATCTCGCG
>PMKM01000170.1 GCA_003157745.1 Bryobacterales bacterium
GCGCCGGACCCCCTGGTCCGGCTCCTGGCGAAGATCATCCCAATTCCCGCAAGCCAAGTGGGGCAGGCGCTTCCGCCTGCCAATCATTCGATCCGGCGAGGTTGGCAGGCGGAAGCGCCTGCCCCACTTGAGGGCGGAGGCCACGCGTGTTTCTAGACCGCCTCAAGGCTTACATTCAGGACCCGCCGCCCGATCTGGCGGTCGAAATTTCCGAAGCCGGCCTGGCGGCGGCGCGTCTCGGCGCCCGCACCGAGCTTGGCTTCGCGCCGCTCCACGCGGGCGCGCTGGTGGTGTCGCCGGTGCAGGAAAACCTGATCGACGAGGACGAATTCGCGCGCGCCGTGCGCTCGGTGGCCGGCGCCGAGCCAGGCCGCAAGCGCCGCAGCGTGGCGCTGCTGTTACCCGACTACTGCACGCGCATCGCCGTGCTCGATTTCGATTCGTTCCCCGGCGACGCGAAAGAGCAGGCCTCGCTGATCCGCTTCCGGTTGAAGCGGAGCGTGCCGTTCGACGCCGAATCGGCCGCGCTGAGCTACTGGCCGGAGCCGGGCGCGGCGGGGAAGAAAGTGGACGTGCTGGTGACGCTAGCGCCGCTCGAAGTCGTTGCGCGCTACGAAGCGCCTTTCCGCGCCGCTGGTATGAATCCGGGGCTGGTGATCCCGTCGTCGCTGGCGGCGATCGAGCTGGCGCCGGACAATGGCTTGAGCGTGATGGCGAAATTGACCGGGCGCGTGCTCACCGTGGTAGCGCGGCGGGCCGGGGTGCCGAAACTGGTGCGGTGCATCGAGCTGCCGGTCCCCGACCTGGAGGAGGTATGCGCGGTGCTGGCACCGACATTCGTGTATCTGGAGGACAACCTGGGAGGCAAGGCCGAGAACCTGTACCTGTGCGGTTTCGGCGCGGAGACGGACGAGGCCGCCCGCCGCTTCGCCGAAGAGCTGGGCGTGACGGTGGACGCCGTGCGCTCACCCTTGGGCGTGCCCGGCGAAACGAACGCCGGGCTGCTCGGCTATCTGCGTTCGATCGCGAGAAATAATTGAGATGAGGATTCCGATCAATCTGGCCAGCGAGCCCTTCCGGCGCGATCGGCCCATCCTGCTGGCCTCGGCCGTGGTTTCCGTCGCGCTCGTGGCCACGCTCGTGCTGCTCGTCTACCTGGCACTGCTCGACCGCGAGCAATTGCAGAGCCTGCGCGGCGACGTGAGCCATTTGCAGACGCGCCTGCGCGTGGTGCAGGCCGAGCAGGCGCGCCTGGACGCCGTGCTACGCCTGCCCGAAAACGCGACCGTGCTCGAACGCAGCGTCTTCATCAACGATTTGATCGATCACAAGGCCATCAGTTGGAACCGCATCTTCACCGACCTCGAAAAGACGGCGCCCTACAACGTGCGCATCACCGCCTTGCACCCCACCATCGATTCGCGCAACCAGGTGATGCTGGACATGACGGTGGCCGCCGACCAGCCGGAGGGAATTCAGGATTTGTTGAAGGCGCTCGAGGCCTCGCCGGTTTTCGGCTACGTCTACCAGCACAGCACGCTGCCGCCCACGCAAGCCGAGCCGCAATACCGCAGCCGCATCACGGTGCCCTATGATCAGAAACTTTGAGTGGGCGAAAATCAAGCAGCCGCGCGTGGTGACGCGCGCGCTGATCGGCCTGCTGGTGGCGGCGAACCTGGCGGCGGCCGTGTTCGCGTTTCACCCCTTCGGCGGCTCGGCCGACGATCTGCGGCGGCGGGCCGGCGACCTGAGCGACCAATTGGCGGCAGCACAGGCACGGGTGGCCATCACGCACCGGTTGGTGGACAAGGTGGAAGCCGCCCGCCACGATGGCGACCACTTCCTGGCACAGTACGTGGTGGACCGCCGCACGGCGTCCTCGGCATTGAACGAAGAGCTGTTCCACATGGCGCAGGTGGCCGGCGTCAAGCCGGGCCAGATGGCCTACGAATATGAGAGCATCGAAGGCAGCGACACGCTCCAGATGGTCAACATCCAGGCCGCCTTCAACGGCTCCTACCAGAATTTGACCCGGCTGGTCGATCTGATCGACAAGTCGCCGCGCTTCCTGATGATCGAAAGCATACAAGTTGCCGCGCCGCAGGGGAAAACGGCGGCCATGGACGTCCAGCTCAAGCTGCACACTTTCGTGCGCGGCGCGGTGGAGGAGGCACAGTGAAGAGCGGCCTCGAAGACAAACGCAAGGTCGCCGCGCTCGTGGTGTTGGGGCTGGGAGCGGCGTACTTCTTTTATTCGAACGTGCTGGCGCCGCAGGGCGCACCGGCGCCGCCGAGCCAGCGCGCGGCTGCGACTGGCGCTGTGGAAGCGCCTCCCGCAAGCGTGCCTGTGGCGCGTCCCGCTGCTGCCGTGCCGGCCCGTGAATCGGTACCCGCGCCGCGCGTGGCAGCGCGCTCTGCGCGTCCAGCCGAGCGCAATCGCAGCGAGGAGTTTCACCCGGTGTTGCATTCGAAGAACCCCGAAGAGCAGATCGATCCCAACACCGTGGACCCCAGAATCCGCCTCGACCTGCTGGCCAAACTGCAGAACGTGGCGCCGGCCGGCGGTGGGCGTAACCTGTTTCAGACCGGCCCCCCACCGCCCATGAAGCCGATCGGGCCGGAACCCAAGATCGTGGTGGCGAAGCCTGTGCCCGGACCTCCCGATGTCTTTCATGAGGCGCCGGTGGTCACGGCGCAGGGCCCGCCGCCGCTGCCGCCGATCACGTTCAAATACTACGGGCTCACCACCGTGCGCCCGAACGGGAAGCGCACGGCGTTTTTCATGAACGGCGAGGAGATCCTGATTCGCGCGGTGGGCGATGTGGTGGCCGGCGGCTACAAACTGGTGAGCATCGGCCAGACCTCGGCTGTGGTCGAGGACGCCCAGTCGAAGCGCCAGCAGACGGTGCCGCTGGCCGAGGAAGCGCAGGCATGAAGACGGCACGCACTAAGGTGGCGGCTCGCGATGGCGAGCGCGGCTTCGCGCTGTTGCTGGTGTTCCTGATGGCGGCGATTATCGGGATCGCGCTCTTTGCCGAACTGCCGCGGGTGGCGATACAGGCCCAGCGCGCGAAGGAACAACTGCTGGTCGAGCGCGGCGAGCAGTTCAAACGCGCCATTCAACTCTACCTGCGCGCCAACAAGGGGACGCGCTACCCGGTCGACATGGACGATCTCGATCGGGGCTACAACAACATGCGCTTCCTGCGCCACCGTTACAAGGACCCGATGACCGGCAAGGATGAGTGGCGCATCATCCACATGCAGGGCGGCGTCCTGATCGATTCGCTGCTCAACAAGCCGAAGGACTCGGACAAGCAGGAGGCCTCGACCCTGGGCCAGAACATCAGCGCGCAGGCCGGGCTCGGACAGGTCGCCGATGCCGGCACGGCGCAGCCGAACGCCATGAACCGGCGCCGGCCGAGCGAAGGCGGCACGGGCAACGCCCCGGGTGGGCAACCGGGCGATCAAGGCGGCGGCCCGCAGTTGGGCGACACTGCCGGTGGAGCGCCGCCGGGATCCTCCGGAACCTCGGGTGGGCCCGCGTCGCCGTTCGGCTCTGCGACGGGCACGCCGGGTGTGCCGGGGCAGCCTGCGGCGGCTTCGGCGGCCAACGCCGGTGGGGCGAATGGCGGCAGCTCGAGCGACAGCGGATCCTCGGTCGGCGGCTATGGTTCGGCGTTCGGCAGTGGGACGGCCGGGAACCAGCCGAACACGGCCGCGCTCACCGGCGGCCTTAATCCGGCGAACGCCGCCAATGCGGCGAATGGCGCGGTGCCGGGCGCCAGTCCGGGCCAGAACGCCGCGGCGGCCGGCCTGATTAACGGGATACTGATGGGCGCGCGTCCGGGCGGCATGACTGGGCTTGGGGGGGCGCAAGCAGGCGTGGCGATGGCGGGTGGTATGGCTGGCGTGGCGAGCAAGATGGATTCCGATGGTCTGATGGTCTACAACGACCGCACCAATTACAAGGAGTGGGAGTTCGTTTACGATCCAGCCAAGGATCGCCCGCGGCAGGACCCGCGCAACATGTTGGTTGGCAACCAGATGGGCACGCCGTCGAATTCGACGCCCGGCTCCGCAACCCCGTCCACGCAGCAGCCTGGGGCGTTCAACCAATCGGGGCAAACCGGAACCACGGGCCAGGCAACATCCAACGGACAGACCGGAACCAACGGCCAGACTGGCACAGCCACCAATACGGGCGGCGCCACGCAGGGCGGAGCCGTCGACCTCCGGCCGGGAAGAAAGTAGCGGCTGACGCCCGCCATTTTCCCGCGCGCACCCACGCCAGTCCACGCACCAGGCGCCGTTGCGCCGTTCGTAAGTGCATATTCAAACCGGCGCCCTAAGAGCGGACCACAGCGAAGGGCGGCGAGGATTGGTTAAAATGGGGTTTCCACATGAAAACCTTCCTCACCATTCTCGCCTCCGGTCTGCTCCTGGTTGGCTGTTCAGAACAACCCGCGCCGACGGCCGCGACCAAACAAGAAGAGGCCAAGCCCGAACCGATCACCGGGCAGAGCGCTCTGTTCAAGATGTTTCAGGTGGCGCGCAGTTGGGCACCCGATGCTACCGTGTTGAAACTGACCAGCGCGCACGTCGAAGGCGTGACCGATCAGCCGGGCAAGTCCGGCGGTTGGGCGGCTGTCTTCGTTTCCTCCGGGCGCAGCTCGTCCCGTAGCTTCACATGGTACGCCGTCGATCAGGAACCGACCATCCACAAGGGCGTTTTCCCAGGTGCCGAAGAGTCTTATTCTCACGGCACCACGGCGCCGTTCGCGATTGGCGATGTCAAGATCGACAGCGTCGCCGCGCTCGACACGGCCAAGGTCAAAGAGACGGACTACGAGAAGAAGAACCCGGGTCAGCCCGTCATCTATCTGCTCGAGAAAACCACCAAGTTTCCCAATCCCGCGTGGCGCGTGATCTGGGGAGACTCGGTCAGCACGTCCGGCTTCTCGGTCTTTGTGGATGCGACCACGGGGACGTTTCTCCAGATCATGCACTAATCGCCCGGGGCCCGTGGCGCGGACTTTCCGGGCCGCGATTCCGGGCCGCGACTTAGGCGAACGCGAGCGGTCTATCCCGGATTGCTCGCTTCAGGCACGCGGGCGCGTTTGTGTGGCGCGCCCGCTTCGAGCTGCAGCCGCAGCCGGACCGGGATGCGGTTCACCAGCGACACCACTAACTTATATCTCCAGCCGGGGACCACGAACAGCTTGCCCCGCCGCAGGCCGTCGAGCGACGCGTCGACCACGTCTTCGGCGCTCATCCACAGCGATTTGGGAATGGACGCGCGGTCCACGCCCGCCACGTCGTGAAACTCACTGTAAGTGAAACCGGGGCACAGCGCCTGCACCACCACCCGAGAATGCGCGGCCCTCAAGTCGAGATAGATTCCTTCGGTAAATGCATTCACCCAGGACTTAGTGGCACAGTAACTCACGCTTCCCGGACTACGCGCGAAGCCGGCCACCGAAGCCACATTGACAATTCCGCCGTGCCCGCGTGCGACCATCGGCGGCAGCGTCGCGTGAGTAAGCCGCAGAATGGCGCCGATGTGTAGCCGGTGCATTTTGAGCTGCTCGTCGAGGGGCGCTTCCCAGAAACGCCCCTTGATGCCGAATCCCGCGTTGTTGACCAGCAAATCGAGGCGCGGCTCGGCGGCCAAACGCGCTGCGACCCGCTCCGTGTCCGCCGCGACCGACAGGTCCGCGGCGCAGACCTCCGCGTGAATCGCGTGCGCGCGTTCGAGCTCCGCCGCAAGCTGCGTGAGTCGGTCGCCCCGGCGCGCAATCAGCAAAAGGTCGTACCCTTGCGCGGCCAGCTTGCGCGCGAACACCATTCCTATGCCGGCCGAGGCGCCGGTAACTGCTGCCAGCGAGTTAGTCATAAGTTATCTGTGCGGTCAAGTAAGTTCGCTCAGAGCCGTCCACGTGTCGCGCACGCGGCGGCGAACCGGTCGACTGGCCATGCCAACCCTCCTGCCACGATCATACACCGATGCGCGGCGGCTTCTGGAAGCGGCACGTGTGCGACATGGAAATGGGGGCAGTATTACTGGCCGGTATCGAGGTCACCGCGAAGGCTGTGGAGAGCCACGCTTGGCAGGTTGCAGTGGAGAGATGGGCTGAGGGTTGGCAGGCCGAGGGCCCGCCCCACTTTGGCAGCGGCGCGATAAGGGTTCGAAATTCGCGGGCCGGGCATGCCCGGCCCCTACGGGCGGAATAGGGGCTTGGAGAGTTAGTAAGACGTATAAGTGCGTTACGGGTGGCCGG
>PMKM01000238.1:0-8859 GCA_003157745.1 Bryobacterales bacterium
CACGATCACGCTAACTCAGGTCGCACCTACGGGCGGCGCCAGCGTGACACTATCGAGCAACGCTGCGGCACTGACAGTGCCAGCGACAGTGACGGTAGCCGCCGGATCTATTTCGGGAACCTTCAGCACCACCAGCGGGACGATTGCCAGCAACCAGAGCGCGACCGTAACAGCCACTTACAACAGCACGTCGGCCACAGCCAGCATCAGCTTGACCGCGGCGGTTCAGGTCTCTTCGCTCAAATGCAGCCCCAGTCCCATACGGAGCGCGTCGTCCACCACCTGCACGGTTACTTTGACGCAGGTGGCTTTGAGCGGAGGCGCCATCGTTACCCTGTCGAGCAACGATGCAGTACTGAAGACACCGGCGTCGGTGACCGTGACGGCCGGGTCTGCCACGGCAACGTTTAGCGCCACCAGCGGCGCGATCACGAGCAATCAGACGGCGATTGTGACGGCCACTTACAATGGCGCCTCGGCGACGGCGAGCGTCGGCTTGGCGGCCTCCGTCTACGTTTCGTCACTTTCCTGTTCGCCGACGACTCTGGCTTCCGGCGCATCGGCCACGTGTACTGCCACGGTCTCCAGCGCGTCCGAGAGCGGGGCCAGGATCTCGTTTACCAGCAACAACGCTCTTCTCGCCGTACCCGTGTCCGCGAAACTGCCGCGTGGTACGCGGAGCGTGAAGTTCACTGCGACCGCCGGAACGATCGCGACAAGCCAGGCCGCCCTCGTCTCAGCCAGCCTGAACGGCTTCTCTCAGAGTACTAGCTTGACTTTAAGCGGTACGCAACAGAGCTCGTCGACGCAGGTCCGTCTTACCGGGCTCGCTTGCACGACGGGCACGCTGCCGGGGGGGACTGCGGGGCTCTGCTCCGTAACACTCGGCAAGGTCGCCGAGGATGCTACCGCCCTCGTGAGCCTGTCCAGTTCGAATGCGGCGCTGCAGTTGCCCGCCACGATCTCTACCCGTCCGGGCCAGAGCACCGTGCAGTTCCAGATCGATTCGGCTGCCAGCGCGAAAGACGAGACAGCCGTCATCTCGGCACAATTGAATTCGGACACGATGCAAGAGACCGTGTCGCTAGCACCGTCGCATGACTTGGCGCTGGCCGTTCCGGCATCTCCAATTGTCAGATCCGGCAGCGAACTCCGCTTCCAGGTCTCGGCCGCCGACCCGTTCGCTGCGTTGACCGCTGGTACTTTGCCACGGGGAGCCACGTTCGATGGCTCGACGGGCGTATTCACTTGGACGCCAAGCACAGCCCAGCAAGGCAAGTATCGTCTCACCTTCACCGCCGCCAACGCTTCCGGCGAAACCGGCACCGCTGACTCCGCGGTTTGGGTGGACGCGGGTGAACCGGTGGTGGACCGCATCGCCAATGGCGCCAGCGGCTCCGTTCAGGGTGCGTGCAGCACCGGCGGCATCGCTCGCATCGAGGGCCGATGGCTCACGCAAGGTGAGACCGCGTCGGACGGGTCGGGCGCTTCGACGGAACTCGCCGGCACCTCCGTGCAGGCGGACGGAACATCGGTGCCGATCCTATACGCTTCGCCAACCCGAATCGATATTCTGTGCCCGGATGCGGTTGCGGGCTTGCCCATCCAGTTGGTAGTACGAACACCGGGATCGGTTTCCGAGCCCGTCGCGACCACTCAGAATGCCGCGGCACCGGGGATCTTCACGCTGGACGGTTCGGGATCCGGACAGGGCCTGGTCTCGCTCGCCGGCGAGTCGAAACCGGCGATGGTCCGCAACTACCGGTACGCAACTCAGCCGGTCCGCCCAGGCGACCGCATACTGATCCTGGCAACCGGCGTCGGCACGGCGTCGAATGTCCTGGTGCGGATCGGCGAAACTGAGGTTCCGGCCGATTCGGTGGTTTCCGTCGTTGGCAGGCCGGGAGTGTCGCAGATTGCGGCCGTCGTCCCGGATGATGCAGTCGCGGGCAACTCGGTCCGCCTCGGCATCGCGGTGCGACTTCCTGACGGGTCGTCGGCGGCGAGCAACATGGTCACCATCGCGATCGAGGAGAAGTGAGTGGGCGTCGGCGGATCCTGACGTCCCACTGCGGAAAGGAGTGCCGGGTCCGCGGCCCGGCACCTCCGCCACCAACAAGCCGAAGGGCCCGAATGTCTCAACTTGCGGATCGCAGCACGGACGGGAAATGATAGTCTTCGATTCGGCAGCCAACACCATACAGGCCGTGGCTGTCGGGCTCGTCGATGCGTACGATGCGCACCCTGCATTCGACGGCGAGCGTGCCTTCCGGCGCCTGGGGACGATGTGCAGGAACCTGCAGCGTGCAGTCGACTATCTCGCCTGGGGCGAAGGCGGCATCCAAGCGGCAGTAGAACCCATCGCTACTCAGGTTCTGAGTCTCGGTCACCAAGAGAGACGAGGCGCCCGGCATGTGGAACTGGACCCGCCAACGCACACGCGCCCGGTCTCGCCGACGGCGATCACGCTGGTTCAAATCTTCGGGTATGGAGTAGGCATGATCGGCTGACATGGTTCAGCCATTTCTCAAGGGCACTTTTGTGGCCATCGCGTAACATTGGCGTCTCGCTCGCAAATGCGGACTTACAAAGGGGTTGCATCGCACGCGACGCAGCCCGGTCTGGCAAGAGCTGAAAATCTTCCGGCTGCGAATCCAAATCTCAGGCACACGGCGGGTACTAGACATTACCATCGGCTGGTACAAATTCTCGAATTCCGCGGCCTGGGCCCACCGACGAGACGATATCGCCCCGCAGATAGCGGGATTATCCTGAGGGCAGGTTCAGGAAAACCCAAAGTTTTGTCACTTGAGGGGACTTATGGGGGCGTTGCGGTCTAAGAGTACCAAAACCCATAACTTTTACTAAACAGTTGACGTTCGTTATTCTTGAGTTATCATCTAATGACATACGCGGCATCATAAATCGTGAGAAACGGGAAGATGTCCCGAAACCTTGCGATGGCAGGAACGTGGGGTACGGCTTTCGTCCGGGGGATTCGTCCGAGCGATCACTATGTAAGTGACGAGTTCCGGCGGGCAATTGCCAACACTTGATGTGATCCGCCCTCATTCGGGCGGTCGCATTTAGTTGCCGGGGGGCCTCAGGAGGGGGGCTCGATGGACATAATATTGATTTCCGAAGATCGGGATCTCTACAGAATGTGTGTGGAAATTCTCGCTGAGATTCTGGATCAACCATGGACGCTATCGACCGCAGGCGCGGACGACCGGGTATTACGGGCGGATGTGTGCATTTGGGACTGCGAGGCCGAGGTCCCGCTTCCCAGCCGCGGCTATGGGCATTGCTGCAAGCACCTGTATCTGGTTAGCCGGAAGGACCTGCCCGGATTCCGCCGCCAAGTGGCGGAGGCGCATGTCCTGCTTAAGCCGGTGACGCCGGTGACTCTGGCCGCTTTTCTCGGTTTTGCCGTCTCATCGCGCGGGAAGGACCCGTTGCGGGAGGATCGGGACGAGATTCTGCAATGCCTGGTGCAAACGAATTTGACGTTACAGGAGTACGACCAGGACCGCACTAATTTTCTGGCGCGGGCGGTTCACGACTTCCGGGCGCCGCTTACGGCACTGAGCGGTTACTGCGGCCTGATGCTGGACGAGTCGTTCGGGCCCATCAACCTGTCACAACAGGAAGTCCTTCGGCGCATGCGGCATAGCGCCCAGCGGCTGTCGCGGATGGCCACCGCGATGTTCCAGTTGAGTATTGCGCGTCAGGTCAAGAAGCGGCCCGATTTCGAGCGCGGGGACTTACAGGAGTGTCTGGATCAGGCATTGCACGAGATTGCGCCCTTCGCCGATGAAAGAGGGATTACGATTGCACCCGACCTGGAAGCCGGCGACGAATGTCTGCTGTTTGAGCCCGGACAGATGGAGCAGGTGCTGATTAACATTCTGGACAACGCCTGTAAGTTCACGCCCAAGGCGGGTCTGATCGAAGTCCGCGGCTATCCGGACTTTTGGGAACGCCGTTCCCGTCAATCGGCAGTGCCGCGGAGCGGAGAGCGGCGGCGCAGCCACGACCGGGAGCCGAACTGCTACCGGATCGATATCACGGATTCCGGGGCGGCGATTCCGACCGAGCATCTGGACGCGATTTTCCAGGAGTACGCGTCATACTCGGGTGCGCGCGACCGCTCTGGGGGCGGCCTCGGTCTGGCGATCTGCCGCTTGATCGTCACCCAGCACGGCGGACGGGTGTGGGCCGAGAACACCGATTGGGGCCCGAGATTTTCTATTGTGCTTCCGCTTCACCGGTCTCAGTCACCGGCGGGGAGCGCGGAAGCAAATGCGGCTATCGAAGAAATGCGGAGGAGCGACGTTCATGCCACTGTCTGATCAGAAATGCAAGATTCTGGTGGCGGAAGATGAGCCAGAGGTCTTGAGTTATCTCGAGACGGCGCTGAAGTGCATGGGGTATTCCGTGGAGTCGGCTCGGGACGGGGACGAGGTACTGGCGTACCTCCGAAAGTCCGATTTCGACGTCGCGGCGGTGTTGCTCGACATCATGATGGTGAATCGCGACGGTCTGGACACACTGCGCGAAATCCGGCGCCTGGATCGCCAGTTGCCGGTCATTATGCTCTCGGGCGCGTCGTCCACTCCGAACGTAGTCACTGCGATGAAGATAGGAGCCACGGATTTTCTGGCCAAGCCGGTGGCGCAGGAAGACTTGCGGGAAGGGCTCCGGCGGGCGATCGAGGGCGCGGCCACGCTTCGTCCGGTACCCCAGGCGAATCCCAAGCCTCTCCCCGAAGTCCTGCTGGGGACGAATCCGCGGATGAGAGAGATCCAGTTATTGCTGGGACGCATCGGATGGTCGGAAGTTCCGGTCCTGATTCAGGGCGAGACCGGCAGCGGAAAAGAGGTAATCGCTCGAGAATTGCATGCTCAGTCCGCCCGCGCGAACAAGGCATTTCTCAAACTCAACTGCGCGGCCTTGCCGTCGGAGTTGGTCGAGAGCGAGCTGTTTGGATACGAACGCGGCGCGTTCACCGGCGCTTTCCAAAAGAAGGCCGGCAAGTTCGAGATAGCCGAAGGCGGCACGATTCTACTCGATGAGATCGGGGACATGGACGTGCGGTTACAGGCTAAGCTATTGCAGGTCCTGCAAGACCACGAGTTTCAAAGGATCGGCGGCAAGGAGACGATCAAGGTCGACGTGAGAGTAATGGCTGCGACGCACCGCGATCTGCAGAAGGCCATTCTCGACGGCAGCTTCCGCGAGGATCTCTATTACCGGCTGAACGTGATCGCGCTGCAGGTTCCGCCGTTGCGAGAACGCAGGGAAGACATCGTGCCGCTGGCTGAGTTTCTGATCAAGAAGCACGTCGCGCCTGGGCTGCCCGCGCCGGTCATGACGCTCGATTTGAAACATGCCATGATGACCTATCACTGGCCGGGCAACGTGCGTGAGTTGGAGAACATCGTGCGCAAATTCGCCATCCTCCGCGACGCGGATTCACTGGCCAGTGAGTTGCATACGAAAGCGATCCGCAAGCCGGTGCGACCGATACTGGCGGGCGAGGGCCTCGGCCAATCTCCGGAAGGCGCCGACGCTTCCCCGATTTTGCAACAAGTCACCCAGGCCAAGAGACTAGCCGAAACGGATGCCATCGTGGCGGCGCTCAACTCCACTCGCTGGAACCGGAAACAAGCGGCGGCACTGCTCAAAATCGACTACAAGGCGCTGCTATACAAGATGAAGAAGCTGGGTGTCGAGGACCGCCCCGATCCAATCCCAGTGGAGGCCGAAGCGGCGCCGAAGACTATGGTGGCGCGCAGTGCGTGCTAAGAGACTGGTCTTGTAACAACTGTATCAGAGCCATACGCGGGTCGTCGTTCTGTGTCAGTCCCGTGCACCAGAATGAGCACGCGGGACCCTACGGAAGATAGTCCGACGCATCAGACTTTCGCAAACTCGTGTCTAGTACACTTGTGCGAAATGACCCTACTAGCCGTCTCACCAGTGTAAAACGCGGCATCACACTGGATTCAGATTGTGGAAGTCGTTCTATTGCAACCCGCACTAAGGTGGCCCTTAGGTTGCATATCTAATGTTTCTTAGAACATCCTTGCCGGCCCATCAGCCTACCCCTGAGGTCCGGCGTTTAAGGGAACTGGAGAGCAACAATGCTAACTCAGGAATACCCGTGTATTCCGATTCTGCGGAATTGTCCCCGCTGCGGAACGGATTTCCGGAGCGACGGCACGGAACGGATCTGTCAGGCTTGTCGAAGGCTAGAGGGGGAGTGCCGGCCCATCCGGCCCGACCTTAGCTTTAGAGAGAAGCAGGTCGTGGATCTCGTACGCCAGGCCAAACCAAATAAGGAAATCGCATATCAGCTTCACCTATCGGAAGGGACGGTCAAGGAGTACTTGAATCGCATCTTCAAGAAGCTTCGCGTCAGCAATCGGACGGAGTTGGCAGTTTGGGCGCTGACTCACCGGGCGGAGAGTGGTGTTATCGAGTTGTCGGCCACCACTGTGCCCAAGAAACTGTTAGTCAACCAGTAGCGTTTCGGAATGCCGGACAAGTCCTCGAGACCCGGCCGCTCACGCATTTGAGCGTCGCTGGGTAGCCACTCCCCGAGCCAAGCCGGCTCATCAAAGCGGCAGCGGCTAGCAGCCGTGTGGCCGGAGCAACTCAGCATCCGACAAGGGGCGGCGGAGCGTCAACCTGAGTCGTGCCGGCCTACTGCGGTCGTATGCGGCCCCATCCGCTACATCATCGCCACCGGAGGCGCGGGTTCGCTCGGATCGCCGGCGGCCGAGAGCGGAATACGGATTAGCGCATATGCGATCATGCCGATCACCACGACTCCCACCAGGTACGACGGGTTCCGGAAGATCACCGGCACGTCCTTGTCCTGAAAATCGTACATGGCTTTGACCAGGCCCGCCAGGGCCTCGCCGGCGATCAGCCCGGAGGCGGAAAGGATGCCCACGTTTTCCACCCGCGCCCGCTGCGCTTCGTTCAACCCGCCGCGCTGCGCCATCCGATCGGTGAACCAGCGGATCATGCCGCCGACGAAGATCCCCGACGTGGTGGCGAACGGCAGGTACATGCCGATGGCGACCAACATGGGGCTTTTCACCTTGAACATAATCATGGCGAGGCCGAGCAGAATGCCCGTAATCACCAGCGGCCAAGCCATGTCGCCGCCCACGATGCCCTGCGCGAGCGACGCCATCAATCCGGCCTGCGGCGCGGAGAGCGCCTTGTCGCCGAAGCCGATGCCGCCCTTATTGATGTTGCCCTGGTAGAGGATCATCAGCGGGAAGTACATCACCAGGCTCGCCACCACCACCGCGATCAGCTCCGTGATCTGAATACTGCGCGGCGTGCCACCCAAAATGTAACCAACCTTGAAGTCCTGCAACAACTCGCCCGCCACGGCCGAGGAAACGCACACCACTGCGGCCACGCCGAGCACGGCGATCACGCCGCCGGTGCCCGAAACGCCCAGCGAAACCATCAGCAGCGCCGCGATCACCAGCGTCGATAGCGTCAGCCCGGAAATTGGATTGTTCGACGAACCGATCACGCCCACCAGGTAGCCCGACACGGTGGCGAAGAAGAAGCCGACGATCAGCATCACCAGCGCGGCCGCGATGCCGCCGCCAATCAGGCCGGAGAGATAGATGTACAGCACGCACATCAGGAGGAACGTGCAGCCGATCAGTGCGAACACGGTTCGCGAGCTCATATAGCGTTCCGTGCGCGCGACTGATTCGGAAGCCGGAGTACCGCGGCGCAACTCGGAAACGGCGCGCGCGAGGCCGGCCAGCAGGTTCTTGCGCATGCGGAAGAGCGTGTAGCAGGTTCCCACCATCATGCTGCCCACCGCGATGGGGCGCACGATGAAGCGCCAGACGTTGTTCGCCAGGCCCAGCCAGTCGTTGTCGGTGGCGGTGGCCGGCATATAGGTTCGCAATTGCGGCCCCAGGAAGAAGATCAGCAGCGGAATCAGCAGGCCCCACGCCAGCACGCTGCCGGAGAAATTGAGCGCCGCCAGTTCCGGACCGATAATGTAGCCCACGCCGATGTACGCCGGGCTGACGGTGGGCGCGGCGCAGGTCGAGACGCCTCCCGCGCCGAGCACCTGCTTGGACCCGAGCGGCCCCAGCCGCAGCGTGCTCGATCCCAATTGCCCGACGCGGAAGAAGAAATCGCGATCCGGCGCGAACAGATTGGCGACGCCGCCCAGGTAAACCAGCGCCCCGAAGCCCATGTTGTAGAAGAGATACTTGGCGGCTTTGGCGCCGGCCTGCCCGGCTTTATGAATCTCCGCCGCCGCCACCGATTCGGGAAACGGCAGTTCCCGGTCTTCCACCATCACGCGGCGTATCAGCGAAACGAACAGCACGCCGAGCACCGAGCCAACCAGCATCAGCGACGTCGATTTGAGATAGTTCGGATCCGCGGCCAACGCCCACATGCTGGCCCAGAACCCCAGGTGTTTCGGTATCACCGGCGGCAACCATACGTGCGCCAGATAAAACGCCGGCAGCGTGAAGACGGCGCCCGCCGCCACCGATTCGCCGATGGTGCCGGCCGTGCGCGCGATGTTCTCCTCGAGGATGCTGCCGCGGCCCAGGCGGAGCACCGCCATGCCGATCACCGCCGCCGGGTACGTGGCCGCGATGGTCTGGCCGGCGCGCAGGCCCAGGTATGCGTTGGCCGCGCCCAGCACCGCCGTCATGACCAGCCCCAGCATCACTGCGCGCCAGGTGAACTCGCGCATCTTCATGTCTTCCGGCACGAACGGCCGGTGCTTGGCGGGCATCATTGCAGGTGCGCCCTCACTTTCTCGCTGAGCGATTTGCCGTCCACGGTCTTGCC
>PMKM01000238.1:8864-9547 GCA_003157745.1 Bryobacterales bacterium
TCGGCGCGGCCGGCGTTGCGGAACGCCTCGGCGGCATCGATGCGCTGCTTGATCAGCGACTTGAGCACCTGTATTTCGGCCGCCTCGTCGAGCGGCTTGGGTGAATCCACTTTCAGCTTCATCAGCGCGGCCTTGAGCATGCGGAGCGCGCTCAACCGCGCCTCCTCCCTGGCCTTCATGGCCACCACCATGTCTTTCTGAACCTGATCGATGAGAGGCATAATGTAATGTTATTCTATGGAACAGGCTTGCCGGATGCCTTTTTTCCCAGGGACGCAGAAACCGGGTTAAACCGCCGGCGCCCGGCACTATTTCGCTGACGCTATCTTACGCTTATGAACATCCTCGTTGCCGAGCCTATCGCTCCCGCCGCCCTCGACCTGTTGCGCGGCGAGCCTGGCTGGAATGTCATCGTTTCCAATCCCAAAGAATATGCACAGCATCTGGCGGACGCCGAGGCGCTGATGGTCCGCAGCGCGGTCCAGGTCACGCCCGAGGTGCTGGCCAAGGCGCCCAAGCTGCGCGTGATCGGGCGCGCCGGCGTCGGCGTCGACAACGTCGATCTCGATGCCGCCACCTCCGCCGGCGTGCTGGTGATGAATACGCCTGGCGGCAACGCCGTCTCGGTCGCCGAACACACGCTCGCCCTCATGCTCGCCATGGCGCGCTCCATCCCGCAAGCC
>PMKM01000046.1 GCA_003157745.1 Bryobacterales bacterium
CCACCTATCGACATAATCGGCGGGCGCCGATTGAGTCTGTATAGCGACGCGACGCCGAGTGTATTCAAGGGTACGGCCTCGGAGGCCGAGCCTGCCGCCGCAAAAGCCCGCGCGGCCCACACTCCACCTATCGACATAATCGGCGGACGCCGATTGAATCTGTATAGCGACGGGACGCCGAGTGTATTCAAGGGTGCCACCGACAGCCCTGTCTTTATTGGGCTTTGGCCCCTGTTTACTGCGCAGGAGCTGATGCCCATGAGTTTCATCCCGCTCCGGCAAGGCTCAACCCGTGCCCAGATACACAACCTGCCGTTTCCCGGTGCATCGTTTAATGGAAATGCGGCTCCGCGAAAGTTGACTTCGGAATCCTGGGTTACTGCACCTGAAAGTCCCGCACCAGGACGTGTTCCGCCGTGTCCTGCACCACCGCAAACCGGAATGGCGTCGCGCTGCGCGGCGCCAGATTCTCGACCACCGTGCTCACCGCGCCCAACCGCGACCAGTGTTCGTCGGTAAGATCGAACGTCACCTGGGCGGATGCAATCGTGTGGTCGGTGTTGTTCTTCACCATCCCCGCCACTCGCGTCGGCGTCCCGTGCTCCACGTGCGCATCCTGCACGTCCAGGTCGTGGTTGGTGGGTAGCTGAATCTTCGCGTTGAAGTTGGGCAGCACCCGCGCGGCTCGTTCCGCAGCCGTCAACTCCTTGATCTTGGGCGTGCCCTTATCCTTGAAGACGCCGCTCCAGGCGAGCACCAGCACGGCCAGCACCACCACTGCCGGCCCCCCCACCAGCACGCCCACCCGCACGCGTTGCCAGACCGTGCGATTGCTCAGATAGAGCGGATCCGCGTTGGCCGGCCTGGTGAGGAACCTCTCGAAACGCTGCCGCCAGGCACCGGCGGGCTTGGCCGCCGCCACACCCGGCCGCTGCGGCTTCAGCCCCGCATACGCCAGCGATTCGAAAAGCGCCCGCAGCTTTCCCATGACTTGAATTGTACGCCTCGCAAGAGTCTCTCGAATCCGCCGGGCGCCGGAGCCTTTCCCGCTTCCGCCTAGTTCGTCCGCCGCGGACCATGTCCGGCCAGCAGCGTTTCGAGCGTCCGCAGACTCTCCTGCCCCCCCATCACAATCAGGAAGTCGCCGCCGTGAATGGCCGTGTCGGCCGGCGGATTGAACAGCATCTTCCCGTCGCGTTTGCGGATCGCCATCACGATTACGCCCAGGTCGCGCCCGAGTTGCATGTCGCGAATGGTCTTCCCCACCATCTCGCTATCCGCGGCGACGACAACCTGTTCGAGCGAGATGTCCTGCCCGATCGCCTGCGTCGTGAAATCCAGGAACTGCACCACGTGCGGCCGCAGCAGCGCTTGCGCCAGCCGGTGCCCGGTCAGCGCATACGGGGCGAACACCGAATTCGCCCCCGCGCGCCGCATCTTCTCCTCGGCGCCTTCCTCGGCCGCGCGCACCGCCACGTACAGGCCGGGATTCAATCCCTTCGCCGACAGCAGCACGAACAGATTATCGGCGTCCGTCGCCAGCGCCGCCACCAGCCCGCGCGCGTGCTCGATGCCCGCCTGGCGTAGCGTGTCGTCGTGCGTCGCGTCCGCCGCCACCGCCAGCATCCCGGCCAGCATGGCGCGCTCCGTCCGCTCCGGGTTCTGGTCCACCACCACGAAGGGCACTCCGGCGTGGAGCAGCTCGTCGGCCGCGCCGCGCCCCACCCTTCCGTATCCGCATACGATGAAATGGTTCTTCAGTTTGTCGATCATGCGTTTGTTCCGCCGCTGGTGGAGACGATCGCCCAACTCGATTTCGATGATCGTCTGTGTCATCGCGCCAATCGCGATCAGAATCGTGCTGACGCCGAACATAATCAGAAACGAATTGAATACGCGCCCCGCGTGCGATAACGGATGGATCTCGCCGTAGCCCACCGTGGTCATCGTGGTGAGCGTCATGTAGAACGCGTCGAATGGCGGGTAGTGGTCGATCGCGACGAACCCTACCGTGCCGATCGCCAATGTGCCGGCGATGGCGAGAATAGTCAACACCACCCGCCTCAGTAACCGGTTCGCCCGCATCGCAGCCCCAGTATAGCCGCCCGCGCGGAGCATCGGTAAACTCCCGCAGCTTCTGTCAAGGCAAAGTAGAAACGTCCTATTCCCAGCAAAGTAGAAATGTCCTGTTTTGACCGAGAGGCTGATCGTGCTCCTGGCCCAGCGGCCGACGCGACCGTCAACGTCCGGTTCCACCACGGCAGATACTCGTTCTCCAAATACGCGTTGGCCTCTTCGATCGTGCACACCCCGGCCACGCGCATGCCCTTCACCAGGCGGTCCTGCGCCGTCAAGAACTGCCGCTCGACGCGTCCCTTGGCTTGCGGTGAGTGCGCCGCGATCCACACCACACCCAATTCGTGCAGCGCCCGCTCGATCTGCGTCGGCGGCATTTTGGGCCGGTCGCCGCCTTCGCGTTGCTGCTGCCGTTTCGTATTGATCGACACTTTGAACATGCCCGCCTTATCCGTGTAAAACCCGAGCGGCCGGCCGAACCGCTCCAAGTACGACCACAGCAGGCGCCGGTTCTCTTCGCTCGTGTCCTGCCGCACGAAGCGCGCGAAGAGCCGACTGGTGGCGTCGTCGATCATCGAGACCAAATAAATCCGTTCCCCGCGACCCTCCAGCCAGTCATGCGTGCTGGTGTCCCACTGCACCAACTCGCCCGACCGGCTGCGCCGCGGCCGCCACTCGTGCACCTCGACCACCGGGCCACGGCCGGCCAGCCACAATCCCGCCTGCGCCATCCGGTGCCGCAGCGTCTCTTTGCTGATCGTAATGCCGTGCCGTTGGCGCAGGTATTCCGCCGCCAACGTGGGTCCGAACCCGCGATATACAGGGTCGGAAAGGATCGCTACCGCCCGCCGTTCCAACTCTGCCGGCAGCTTCCGATTCGACGCCCGCCCGCGCAGCTCATGGATTACC
>PMKM01000243.1 GCA_003157745.1 Bryobacterales bacterium
GCCGTTCTCGCCGATGATGCAAAACGTCTCGCCACGGCGAATCTCAAAAGTGACGTCGTGCAGGGCCCAGAAATCTTTGTGCCGCTTGAGGCGGTTGAAGGACGCGAGTTCCTTGAGCCGGTCGCCCGGCGCGCGGTACATGGCGTAACTCTTGGAAACTGCCTGAAATTCGACGGCGTTCACGGCGGCTCGAAGGAAAGACCCAGTGTAACGGAACTGGGCACGAGATGGTGGGGCATCGCCTGGCCGGCCCTTTTGCCCCGCCCGATCGACGCCGGCCGCGGTGTTATCATCGCCATCAGCGGGATACACCAAGGAGCGAATCGACAACGTGTTAGGCGCAGTGGAGGCTGGGGGCAGCAAGTTCGTCTGCGGCGTGGGCACTTCGCCCGAGGACTTGATCACGGAGCAGATTCCGGCCACCACGCCGGAGGAGACGCTGGAGGCGGTCGTCGCGTTCTTCCGGCGCGCGGCCGGCAGCAAGCTCGAAGCGGTGGGAATCGCGTCGTTCGGGCCAGTCGATCCGCACCCCGGATCGCCCACGTTCGGCTACATTACTTGTACTCCCAAGCTCGGCTGGCGCGGCACCGACGTGGCGGGCACGGTTGGCCGCGGCCTGGGCGTCCCGGTGGGTTTCGATACCGACGTGAACGGCGCCGCGCTGGGCGAAGCGCGCTGGGGCGCCGCGCGCGGCATCGCCGATTTCCTTTACCTCACCGTGGGCACGGGCATCGGCGGCGGGGCGATGGTGAACGGGAAACTGCTGCACGGGCTGCTGCATCCGGAGATGGGCCACCTGCGGATTCCGCACGATCGCGAGCGCGATCCTTACGCCGGCGGCTGCCCGTTCCATGGCGATTGCCTGGAAGGCCTGGCCAGCGGGCCGGCGCTGCGCGCGCGCTGGAGCATGGCGCCGCGCGAGTTGCCCGCCGGACATCCTGCATGGGAGCTCGAAGCCGAATACCTGGCGCTCGGGCTGCACAACCTGGTATGCACGCTTTCGCCGCGGCGCATCGTGATCGGCGGCGGCGTCCTGCACCAGCAGTGTCTGCTGCCGATGGTGCGCACCGGGTTGGCGCGCCTGCTCAATGGTTATATCGAAGCGGCGGAGATCGTGGTGGAAATGGATCGCTTCGTGGTGCCGCCCGACCTGGGCGACCGCGCCGGCGTGCTCGGCGCGCTGGTGCTGGCGGAAGAAGCGGCGGGGCCAAGACCCAGTTCCGAAATGAGTACCCCAACCACTCCCTAACGGTCGCGGCTCCGACACGCGTTCAGAGCCGCGACCGTTAGGGAGTGGTTGCCGGCGATTGGGTTGGTTACTTCGTAACTGGCCCGAGGCGCGTGGCGCGGGCCCCCAGGCCCGCTGAGTCGACAGTTATCGCGACTCTTCCTCCCGATGCTCGACGCGTGCCGCGGTTCGTTCCTGGCGCGGCTTCGCGTTGAGCTGTTGCAGCAGCACGCGGATTGTCTCGCGGCCGGCGCGCGGCACCAGTTTGCGGCGGATGGACTCTTCGGCTACCAGGCGCACGGTCCAGCGCGCGTTTCCCTCGGGCGGTTTGGCGCGGACCATGGCCAGCACGCGCTGCTTCCGGGCGTCGTCCAGAATCGGTTTGGCGCCGGGCCGCTCGCGGTCGAAGAGGGCGCGATCCAGACCGCCGCTCTGGTAGCGGTGCGCGATCTGGCGGATGGCCTTGTCGGATAGGGGCAGCCACTGCGCCACCTGCGGCGCGGCGGAGCCTTGAGCGAACTGCCGCAGCGCCAGGGCACGCAAAACGACGCGCACCTGCTGGACTCCGGAGCGCAGGAGCTCCTCGATGCGAACCAGATCCGGCGGCTGGATCCGGACAGGAATGGGGCGGCGCGGCATAGCTCATCATGCGCCAAAACAGTGGTCGACGCAATCGAGTTATGGAGCCGATTCAGGCGGTCGGCAGAGCTGCGCCGCGGGCTACAGCAGGTCTTCGATCCTCTTGCGCAGATCGGCGGCCAGACGCGGATTCTCGCCGCCGGTCGAAATGGCGAGGTGGAAGCCGTGGCGCGAGACGCGCGCCGGCACGATGAATCCGCACTCTTCCGCCGAATCGGCGATGTTGGCGAAAATGCCGCGGCCCTTGGCTGCCACGCCGATGCGATGGTTAGTGAGACGGTCGTTGGTGGCGGCGAAGACGAGCACGTGCCCGGTCAAATCGGAGGCGCGGAAGGAGCGGCGCACCATACGCACCGGCAGCGATTCGAACTCATCGTCCGATTCGGGAGCGACCACGGTGACGCGCGCACCCGCCTCCAGGAGGCCCTTGACCTTGCGCAGCGCCACTTTGCCCGCGCCCACCACCAGCACCGGGCGGTCCTGCAGGGTGACGAAAATCGGATAGTGTTTCAATCCAAACTGTAGCACGCTGGGGGGCCCCATCGAGGCCGTGCGCGCCGGGCCTGCTATGATTGATGTGCAATGCCAAACTCGACACCCGCAGTGGTGATTGTGGGCCGGCCGAACGTAGGCAAATCGACCCTCTTCAACCGCATCACCGGCCAGCGCCGCGCCATCGTGGGCGACGAGCCTGGAATTACGCGCGACCGTATGCACGGGCAGGCCGTGCACCGCGGACGCCGCTTCGAGCTGATCGACACCGGCGGCATCGTCATCGACGACCAGGATTACATCCCGGCCCAGATTCTGCACCAGGCGCAGCATGTGCTCGAGACCGCGTCGCAGATCATTCTGCTGGTGGATGGCCGCGCGGAAATCACCGGCGCCGATCGCGACCTGGCGCGCATGTTGCTGCGCCTCGGCCGGCCCATCACGCTGGCCGTCAACAAGGCCGACACGCAGGCGCACGCGGGATTGGCGAACGAGTTCTATGGGCTCGGCATCGCCGACGTGTTTCCGGTTTCGGCCGAGCACGCGACCGGCGTCGAGGCGCTGCTCGATCATGTCACGGAGGGTATCGAAGCCAGCGAAGCCGCGCCCGAGCCCGAGGTGCAGCCGATCAAGGTCGCCATCATCGGCCGGCCGAACGTGGGCAAATCGACGCTGCTGAACGCGCTCGCCGGGCAGGAGCGCGCCATCGTTTCGCCCGTCGCCGGCACCACGCGCGATGCGGTCGATGAGACCGTGGTGCGCGACGGCGTCGAATACGTTTTCGTCGATACCGCCGGCATTCGCCGCAAGGGCAAGACCACCGCCATGGCGGAAAAATTGAGCGTGGTGATGGCGCGGCGCAACATCCGCATGGCGCACGTGGTGCTGCTGGTGCTGGACGCGGTGGACGGCATCTCGACCAACGATGCGACGATTGCCGGCTACGCTCACGAAGGCGGGCGCGCGCTGATCATTTGCGTCAACAAATGGGACGAGATGCGGAACAGCTCGAAGAACGAATTCGAGCAGGAAATCCGCGACATGTTCAAGTTCCTCGAATACGCGCCCATCAAGTTCATCTCCGCCAAGACGGGCGCCGGCGTCGAGTCGCTGTTCCCGCTGATTCGCGAAGTCTACACGGCGGCCTCGACGCGCATCGGGACCGGCGAGTTGAACCGCTGGGTCGAACAACTGCACTTCGAGGAGCGCAAGATTCTCTACGCCACGCAGGCCTCGATCCGCCCGCCCTCGTTCGTCATTTTCACCGGAGGAAAAGGCGGCCCGCTGCACTTCTCCCACGAACGGTATTTGATGAACCAACTCCGCCGCAGCTTCAACTTCAAAGGCACGCCGATCGTGCTGAAGACGAAGGCGAAGGGGCCGATCAAGAAGAAGCACTAGGCTAACGGCGATATGCTCAGGCGCAATAGTGGGATCACAAGGCAGATTGTCGCCCCGTGACGATTGGATCCACCCAACGGCTGTTCGTGATGGCGGCGTTCCTTGCGCTTGCTCCACTGGCGTATCCGTGCACCTGGGTCAGAGGGTACTTCTACCGAGTTACGCGCCTACGCGGAAAAGTCGTCGGAGTCAATCGAGGCGATCTCCGGCAGATATCGCGATGGCTGCGGCAGCGGGTCGTCAGGGACGACGCTAAGTTGACTCTGTACGAGTACAGAGGGACGTGGGACCGTGATGAGACGCGGGTGATTAAGCGAGTCGATACGGACAGGCACGGCAATTTTGACTTCGGGGCACTGCCGGATGGCCACTATACGCTTTACATCGGCGCCCCGTGGTGGGACGACTACTTCGACGTTCAAATCGTGCAACTGCCAAGACGAACCGCGTTTGTGATCATAGACATTTCGCCCGTCTATCCTGACTGCACGGGTGGACACGAATTCATCGCCGCTTCGGAATGACGAGTGCCAGCCGCAGTCAGGGGCCCTGCCCAGACAGACTTTTCGGTTCAATTCCCCTCCGTTTTGTGATATGCTCAACCCACTCCGGGAGGGGTGTGGCATGTCCCTGGTGCGTGACACTCTGCAGAATCGAAACCCCGTCTTTGTCGACGAGGGGGATAGCGTGGCGGCGGTGGTGCGGCGGATGGCGGAGCTGAGCGTCGGCGCCATCATGGTGATGGGCGGCGGCGAATTGCGCGGCGTCTTTAGCGAGCGCGATCTGATGCGGCGCGTGGTGCTCGATGGCCGCGACCCGGAACGGACGGCGGTGAAGCAGGTGATGACCACCAGCGTTGCCACCGTCGAAGATTCCGCCACGGTCGAGCAAGCCATGGAGGCGATGCAAACGCACGGTTGCCGCCACCTGCCGGTGATGCACTCGGGCGCCGTGGCCGGGTTTCTCTCCATGCGCGACGTCATGCACTACCTGCTGGCGCAAATGACCGACGATCTGCATCACATACACGGGTACATTCAGCGAGCTTGACCACCGGAATCGTCGTTTTCGCCCACGGATCGCGCCTCGAGCCAGCTAATGAGGCGGTGCGCGCCGTCGCTCGCCAACTGGCTGCCGCCGGAGGGTTCACAGCCGTTGAAACCGCATTTCTGGAGCTGGGCGAACCCGACCTGGAAGGCGCCGTGAAGACGCTCGTGGCGCAGGGTTTCGGGGACATTCTGGTGGTTCCCTATTTCCTCACTCTCGGCATCCATCTGGAGCGCGATTTACCTCGTATTATCAATGACCTGGCTGGCAAATTCGACAACGTTCGAATCCGTGCGGCGGCGCCTCTCGATGGGCACCCGGCACTGGTGGACGTGCTGCTGGAACGGATTCAGGCCACGCTGGATAGTTGAGCCCGACGCACTCAAGAAAAACTTGACAACTGCGCGCTAAGGTTTGATAATAGATTTGGACTAAGACGCCGCACTCATAGGCGGCAGGCGCGATTGCCAAGGTTTTTCAAAATCACGAAATTGATTGAAGCGAGGGAGGATTAGGAGCGGTATGGGCAAGATCATCGGTATCGACTTGGGGACGACCAACTCCGTGGTGGCAGTGATTGAAGCTGGCCAGCCGACGGTGATTGCGAACCAGGAGGGGCAGCGGACCACGCCTTCGGTGGTGGCATTCACGAAGAGTGGCGAGCGGTTGGTGGGGCAAGTGGCGAAGCGCCAGGCGATCACCAATCCGGAGAACACGATTTTTTCGATCAAGCGGTTCATGGGACGCCGCTCGGACGAAGTCAACGAAGAAATGAAGATGGTCCCCTACAAGGTGGTGCGCGGCGATAACGGCGACGCGCGGGTGGACATCAGCGGGAAGAAGATGTCGCCGCCGGAAATTTCGGCGATGATTCTGACCAAGCTGAAGGAAGCGGCCGAATCCTACCTGGGTGAAAAGGTCACGCAGGCCGTGATCACGGTGCCGGCATACTTCAACGACGCGCAGCGGCAG
>PMKM01000028.1 GCA_003157745.1 Bryobacterales bacterium
GCGCCGAGAAAGAGCAGCGCCTTGAAAAACGCGTGCGTCATCAAATGGTAAATGCCGGCCGAAAACGCGCCGCAGCCGACGCCCACGAACATGTAGCCGAGTTGCGAAACCGTCGAGTACGCGAACACCTTCTTGATATCGTTCTGCGCCAGGCCGATCGTGGCGGCGACGAATGCGGTCGCGATGCCGATGTACGCGATCACGTCCATCGCAATGGGAGCGTGCGCGTAAATCTGCCACGAGCGCGCCGTCATGTACACGCCCGCGGTGACCATGGTGGCTGCGTGAATCAACGCGGAGACGGGCGTGGGGCCGGCCATCGCGTCGGGCAGCCAAACGAACAGCGGAATCTGCGCCGACTTGCCGCACGCGCCCACCATGAGCAGAATGCCGATCAGCGTGAGCATCGCGACCGGCGCGGTCGGTGCCTGCTTAAACACACCTGCGAAATCGAGCGAACCAAATTGCTTGAAGATCAAAAACATCGCGAGCGAGAAACCGAAATCGCCGATGNNTCCCAGCCGACGAACAGCACCAGGTAGTTGGCGGCCAGCACCAGCGTCAGCATGAAAAACATGAACAGATTCAAATATGCGAAGAAGCGGTAATAGCCGCCCTCGTGCGCCATGTAGCCGATCGCGTAAATGTGGATCAGCGAACCGATGCCGGTGACGACGAGCAGCATCACGGCGGTAAGCCGATCAATCGAGAAATCGCAATCGATCGACAGCGCGCCGCTTTGAATCCAGGTGAAGTAATGCTCCGTGTACGCGGTTTCGATGCCGCCCAAACCGAAGAGCGTCTTCAGCACCCACAGAAAGGCGAGCACCACGCTGCCGATGGCGAACGCGTTGACCAGCCCCTTCGAAAAGCGGCGGCCGAACAGGCCGTTGATCAGGAAGCCGGCCAGCGGAAGTGCGGGTATGAGCCAGAGTTGCATTTGTTCGCGTTGTCAGTTCTTCATCGAGTCCAGGTCGTCGATGTTCAGGGTTTCCCGATTCTTGAAAACGGTCAGAATGATCGCCAGTCCCACCGCAGCCTCGGCCGCCGCCACCACCATCACGAAAAACGCGAACAGGTGCCCGGCCACCTGCTGCCGCTGATACGCGAAAGTGATGAAGGTCAGGTTGACGGCGTTCAAAATCAGCTCAATCGACATGAACATGGTAATGATGTTGCGCCGGAAAATGAAGCCGGCCACACCGAGCGAGAACAGCACCGCGCTCAGCGCCAGAAACCAGGAGAGCGGAACATGGCCCGTCATTCGAGCTCCTTGCGCGCCAGCACAATGGCGCCGACGATCGCGATCAAAATCAGAATCGAAGTAATCTCGAACGGCAGCAGATAAGTGGTAAACAGCGCGCGCCCAACCGCCTGCGCCGTGCCGCCGCGGAAGCCGCCGAAGTGCACCTCGGTCTGGCGCGGGTAAATGCGCGCGGTGAAATAAGTCAGCAGTATCAGCAGCGCAACCAGCACCGGCACGCCCAGCAGGCTGGCCACGAACGAGCGGCCGGCCTTGGTCTCGCCACCCGCATTCAGCAGCATGATGACGAAAACGAACAGCACCATGATGGCGCCGGCATAGACGATGACCTGCGCGGCGGCCAGGAATTCGGCGCCCAGCAACAGATACAACACGGCCAGCGATCCCATGACGGCGATCAGCGAGACCGCGCTCGAGATTGGGTGGCGCTGCACGACCACATTGATCGCGGCCACCACCGCAATCAACGCGAAGACGATAAACAGAATTAAATCCATTGCGCGCAACTCACGAAAACAGTGCCACCGCCAGGCCGGTAGCCAGCAGGTTCAACATGGCGATCGGGAACAGAATCTTCCAAGCGAAGCCCATCAGTTGATCGTAGCGGAAGCGCGGCAGCGTGCCGCGGATCCACATAAACAGAAACAGAATCGCGCCGGTCTTGGCGCAGAACCAGAACAGCGGCAGCAACATGCTTTGCAGAAGCGGCACCAGAAACACCGCCGCCGCGACGAGGAACACCACGCCGAATGGGGGAAAAGTGAAACGGTCGCGCGCGCGCCGCGGATTCAGCCCACGCCAGATCGTGACAACTCCCGCCACCGCGAAGATCGCAACTGGCACGTAGCCGGAGCCATACGCAGCCGGCCACGGAGCCACCCATCCGCCCAGGAACAGCAGCGTCGCCATGCAACTCACCGTGATCATGTTGGCGTATTCGGCCATGAAGAACGAGGCGAACTTCATGCTGCTGTACTCGGTGTGGAAGCCGGCCACCAGTTCGTTTTCGGCCTCGGGCAGATCGAACGGAATCCGGTTGGTTTCGGCGAACGCGGCAATCATAAAGACGATGAAGCTCACGTATTGAAAACCGTGAAACAGATTCCAGTTCCATAGCCAGCCGTCCTGCGTCTCGACCAGTTTGCGCAGGCTCAAGGTATTCGAAATCAGCAGCGGCGCAGCGATAGCGAGCGCGAGCGGCAACTCGTAGCTGATCATTTGCGCCGAACTGCGCAGGCCGCCCAGCAGCGCATATTTGTTATTCGAACTCCAACCGGCGAGCACGATGCCATAAATGCCCATCGACGAAACGGCCAGCACGAATAGCACGCCGAAATTCAGGTCGGCGAGTTCCATATAGGTCTGGTAGCCGAACACAGGGATCTTGGGACCGAACGGAATCACCGCGATCGAAAGCAGGGCCATCGTCATCGCCACAAACGGCGCGGCCAAATAGAGCGTCTTGTTCACGTACGGCGGAATCAGATCTTCCTTGGTGATCAGTTTGACCACGTCCGCCAGCGGCTGCAAGAGGCCGTGCGGCCCGACGCGATAAGGGCCAGGCCGCACCTGTATGTGCGCGATCACCTTTCGCTCCACCCATTGCAGGTAGGCGAGGATGGTCATGAGCGCGCCAAACACCACGAAAATCTTGATGAGGCTGATGACGATGAATGAGTCCATTAGCGGCTCAAACGGCTTTCCAGTACCGAGTTCAGTACCTTAGAATAGCGCCCCAGCGTGCCGGAGGCGAACAGGCCGTTGCGCGCCGACCGCACCGGGCCGGCCTCACCGGCGACGGCAATCCGCCCGTCCACCGGCGTGGTCTGCGCCGCGCCGCCCGTGGCCAGCGCCTCGATCGCGACATCGTAGCCGCGCACGTTCTCGCGAATCTCCTCGAACACGGCGTCCGGCGTCCACGGCCCGACCGCCGCACCCATTTCGCGCGCCAGGAAGCCGACGATTTCGAGATCCGTCTTCGCGCCCATCGTGTTGATGGCGCGCGCCAGGCGCTGCACTTCGCCGGTGCCGCTGGTGACGGTGCCGTTCTTCTCGTAAGCGCAGGCCGCGGGAAGCACCACGTCGGCCTGCCGCGCGGTTTCGGTCAGGAACAAATCCTGCACCACCAGGAAGCCCGCCTTGCGCTCGGCATGTTCGAGCGGATTGGCGCCGATCACCCACAACACATTCAATTCGGCGGCGATCATCTCGTCGACGTGCAGCCCAGCTTGCGCGGATGGCTGGTAACCCGGCAGCAACTCCGGCACGAGGCCCATGTCGATCGCGCCGCGCGAATTCGCGTAATCGACCAAACAGACGTAGCGCACCGGAATCCCGAGCGATTCGCCGAACTCCACCAGCTTGCCCAGTTCCCCGCCCTGATAGAAATCGTCGAACAGGATCACCAGCTCCGGCTCCGCCTGCAACTTCTCGCGCAGCGATTCGTAATCGCGCCCGCGCACAGTGGCCGCAGCGTACCTGTCTTCGCGCGCCTCGTTCGGCGTCACCACGTAGACATGCGCCTGATGATGCCGCCAGTTGGCGCGGATCTGATAAGACAGCAGCGGATGTTCGAGCGCCAGGTCCGCGCCGAGCACCAGGAACGCCTTGCGCTCGTAAAGATCCTCGACCGTGGCCAGTTTGTCCGGCTTGCCGCTCAGCGCGTCAAGCAGCGTGACCACGTCGCCGGTGCGACGATGATCGACGTTATTCGTTCCCAGCACGCCGCGCGCGAACTTCTGCAAATAGTAATTCTCTTCGTTGGTGGTGTGGTTGCTCCCGATGACGCCGAACGTGCCCGCGCCAATCGTCTCCTTGAATTTCGCGGCTACGGCGGCGAGAGCCTGCGACCACGAAACCTCTTCCAGCTTGCCGTTGACGCGCATCAGCGGCGATTGCAGCCGCTCGGGATGATCGTAGAAATCGAAACCGTAGCGGCCCTTGATGCACAGGAATTCGCCGTTGATGCCGGAGCGGTCGCGATTGTTGCCGCGCAGGATACGGTCGTTGCGCGTGCCGAGCGTGGTCTTGCATCCGTCCGAGCAGTGCGCGCAAATCGTCCCGACGTGCGTCATCTCCCACGGCCGCGTCTGGTAGCGGTAGATGCCGNNGCCCACCGGGCAGATGTCGATGCATTCGCCGCACTCGTCGCATTCGAGATGATCCCCGTCGTTGGGCGCGATTTCCGACGCCACCCCCCGCTGAATCACGCCGAGCGCGTTCACTCCCATTCCTTCGTTGCACACGCGCACGCAGCGATAACACAAGATGCAGCGCGGTGCATCGTAAAACACAACCGGCGAAAACTGTTTTTCGGGTGTGTGCACCTTGGTCTCCGCGTAGCGGCTTTCGCCCGCGCCGTAGCGGAACACCATGTCCTGCAATTCGCACTCGCCGCCCTTGTCGCACACCGGGCAATCGAGCGGATGATTGGTAAGCAGGAACTCCAGCATGTATTTGCGCGCCGCCACCACCTGCGGCGTTTCCGTACGCACCACTAGCCCCTCGGCCACCGGCAGCGTGCACGAAGTCATCAGCTTCGGCATCTTCTC
>PMKM01000003.1 GCA_003157745.1 Bryobacterales bacterium
CGATTACGACGCCTGGGGCAACACGGTCAACACCACCGGCTCGACGCCAAACGTCTACCTCTATCGCGGCGAGCAGTATGATTCCGATTTGGGCCTTTACTATCTCAGGGCGCGTTACTACAACCCGCTGAGTGGGAGGTTCCTGACGCGCGATCCCGAGGCGGGCGCGGCAACAGATCCATCCACGCTGCATCGCTACCTTTACGGAGCCGCCGATCCCGTGAATCGGGCTGACCCAAGCGGCCGGGATACGATCCTCGCACCGAATCTCCCGACGCCAAAGGCCGGACTTTTGATCTTTACGATCCAGTCGGGTGGGTACGTCGCCTTCGCCGGCGGTGATCCCGTTCAGGCGGAAGTTCAGTATTTCAGGCGCCCCATTTTTTGCAATTGCGGAATTAAGGTGTATTGCCGACCGGTCGACGATCCAATCTGGGAGTACGCGCCGATAAAGCATTGCTATATGGTTACGACAGACGAGCATTGCGGCATCACGAGAATTGAGGCTGGTGGAAATGACGCGGGCGGCTTGGAGGGTGGGCCAATTGTGCTTGGGGGGAGGATTCCCCCCAACCCCGATGATGTCGTATACAACAACGACGATGCGAAGTGCGGGACCGTAAGTTGCCTAATAAACGGAGCACAGCAGCCGCTCGAATGCAGTCGATATCACGGGTACCACAATAATTGCAATACCTTCATACTAAACGTCAGCAAGAAGTGCGGTGTCCATTACCGTCTGCCGCCAGGCACATTCGGCGGCGTAGACAACGCGCAGTAGACCCGACCGAAAGGAGTGACTGCATAGCTCATGAAGAATCGCGCGACTCAGCTTACTCTATTGCTGCCTGCGCTCGTGGCCGCGCTTTGTTCGTGTACAAGAAGCGCAACTCGGGTCAGGCTGCCATCGGACTTGCAGGCCGATCTGCGAGAGAACGAGTCTCAAAACGACGTTGTTCCGGTTGCTGTCCACGGCACCGAGATCCAGGTATTTCTCACTACCGGGAGGAGAGCCGTCTCGGAGCGCATGCCTTATGTCCTTGCAGTGTCGATATCGCCAGATGGTGCGAAATGCGCGATAGTCGGCGTTCAAGACCGCAGCACAGTGTCCTTTCTAGACGTGGACAGTGGATCGGTAACCGGCGGCCTAAAGATCAGCCCCCATGTCTGGGACGGGGCCATCTCGAACCAGGGCGCGATTGCCGTAACACTAGATGAAGGGTGGGGCGAAAGTGCTAGGGAGGGCCCTTTGGTAGTTTTCCAGCCCGGTTCAGACGGGCCGATTCGGGTTGCAGCCGCGGGGCGAAGCCCCTCTTTTCCCAGCGATGGCGGGGAGCTTGTCTACGAGGATAACGGAAGAATAATCGTCCACTCGATTTCGTCAAAGACCGGCAGAGCTATCGCCAGCGGAATGGATCCAAGCGTATCCCCGGACGGCTTGCGGATTGCATTTAGGTCAGCCGACGGATACTTCCATGTTGTGGACCGATTTGGAAAGCAAGATAAACGGCTTGTCCGCTCGGACGGCATCGTTGGCCGCCTGTCGTGGGACCCAAGCTCAGAGTACCTGTTGTACCTACGAGGCTTGCTCGGCGTCTGGGAGGCCCCCCTCGACATCGCTAGGCTCGAGGAGATGAAGAAGGTGATTGCGATCCGATGCCGCGATGGCCGTGCGGGAGTCCTTGGGGGCGTCCCTGGCTACACGTCCCCTGCGGATTTTGCATGGGTCAAGAGCCGCGCCCTTCGCCTAAGGGCGGCAGACGTGCGGTGACGAGAAACGCAGCAGCCGACGAGACGTAACCCAAATGCCAATCACCCGACGAACGAAACTACCCGGCCGCCTGACGATTGGCGTGCTTCTCACGTTCGCCACCGGTCACACGCAGACCACTGGACTCGCCCACCAGGCCACATCGGCAAACGCAGCTACGCTGCCATCAATGCCGATTGCCTCCCGCGGCTCCGACAAAGCTCCCATCACCGTCCTCGTCTTCTCCGACTTCGANNGAGACGTCCGCGTGATCTTCAAGCACGCGCCGGCGGCGTCGAATCCCAACGCGCTCCTCGCGCATGAAGCGGCGCTCGCGGCCGGGGGGCAAGGTAAGTTCTGGGAGATGCACGACACGCTCTTCGAGAATCAGACCCATCTTACCCGCGCCGACTTGCTCGGCTACGCGAAGTCGCTCGGCCTCGACTTCGCCGCGTTCGAGCGCGCACTCGACAACCACACTTACCGCCCCATCGTCGAGCGCGACCTGGCCGAAGCGGCCGGCCTCGGCGTCTCGACTACGCCGACGTTCTTCGTCAACGGCCGCCGCCTGGTCGGCCCGCAAGGCTACGCGTCGCTCGGCGCCGTCATCGAGTCGCTCCTCGCCGGCATCCCCCTCGACAAACGCGTCCGCGAAGAAATCGTCGCCGCCGGCCCAGCGCAGCAGATCGACTTAGGTCACGCCCCCACGCGCGGCCCCGCAACCGCGCCAATCAGCTTAGTCGAGTTCAGTGACTTCGAGTGCCCCTACTGCGCCGTAACCGCCCCAGTAGTCCGCCAACTCCTGCTCGCCTATCCGAGTCAGGTGCGCTTCGCCTTCAAACACTACCCGCTCCCGATGCACAAAGAAAGCCCGCTCGCCCACGAAGCGTCGCTCGCCGCCGCAGACCAAGGCAAGTTCTGGGAGATGCACGACCT
>PMKM01000172.1 GCA_003157745.1 Bryobacterales bacterium
GTTCCTGTTGCTGGCCGGCGCGGGCGTGCTGGTGAAGACGTTGCTTTCACTGCAGAATGCGCAACCGGGCTTTGAAACCGGGCATGTCCTGATCGCAAGCCTGCCTTTGATTCCCGACGGCCGGACGCTAGAACAAGCGGCCCAGTTCTACCAGGAGACCCAGCGCATGGTGAGTGCATTGCCGGGTGTGGAAGGCGCCGCAACCACCTTTATGGCCCCATGGCGCGATACGGGGATGCTCAAGTTCACTCTGCAATTCGCGGTCGAGGGGAGAACCAGTGAGAGCGGCAAGGAAGATCTGCGTGCACGGTTCCGCAGCGTTTCCCCGGGCTACTTCGGCACACTGGGGATTCCGCTTGTCGAGGGGCGCGACTTCACCCAGGCCGATCGGAGGGGTGCCGAGCCGGTAGTGATCGTCGGCAAGAGCGTCGCGCAGCGGTTGTTCCCCGGCCAAGCCGCCGTAGGCCGGCACATCCTGTGGACCGATCCTATGCTCAAGTATGCCGCCGGCATGATAAGCCCCGATCCCCAGCGCATCGTGGGTGTGGTGGCGAATGTGGACGACGCGGACATCATCCCCCAACGCAACCTGACGATCTATGAACCCTTCGCGCAGGGGCCGATATTCGGCGCTTGCCTGGTTGTGCGCGCGAAAAACGATCCCTACGCGCTCGTCACAACCATCACGAAGACCATTCGCGCCGCGGCTGCTACCCAACCCGTCGAGCACGCCGCCACCCTCGCAGATGTCCGCACCGAAATTCTGGCCAACAACCGTGTAAATGCCATCGTGTTCGGCGGGTTCGCTGTCCTCGCGCTAGCGATCTCCGTGATCGGAGTTGCCGGCGTGCTGGCCTTTTCGGTGAGCTGGCGTATGCGCGAGTTTGGAATACGGCTAGCGCTCGGCGCCCAGCCGCGCCGGATTCTGGCTGGAGTGCTCATCGACGGCGCGAGGATTGCAGCGATTGGCATTGCGTTAGGCGGCCTCGTGGGTTGGGGGCTGTCGCGCCTGGCTGGTAATTACGTTGCCGAACTCCAACTTCCAGGGCCGCTTCCGTTGATCGGATCGGCGGTACTCATCCTTGCGTCGGCAGTCCTTGCGTCGGCGGTCCCAGCGGCGAGGGCTGCTCGCGTGGACACCGTGCAAGCGCTTCGCGCGGAGTGAGGTGGGCTCCAGGGCGGGACTCAAGGCCTCCGCAGGCCGCGCCCCCAGCAACATGAGAATGGCGTGAGGTCCTCTTATCCCGGAGATCCGGCCGTCCCGAACGGCGCGCTCCAATGTCGGTGGAGTTGCCGGACAGCAGCCTAACCGAGATCGATGGCCGTCACAGGGGGCGTCTTACCTTAGAGGCCGGCGTAACACACGCAAAGTTCGCGGCATCGTCCGTACTGCCAAGCCCCTCCCATCGTGCCACCGCAGGATATGCACACAGTGGCCGCGTACGGGCCACACCGCTCGTAGGATCGAGGTCGGTCTTGTACTTGGTCGCTATGATCCGCTCCGGAGCGGTGCCCTGCTCCACCCAGAGTTCCAGAGCCGACTCCAGGTCGTGTTGCGGGTCTCCCCGGTCGAAGCCGTTCTGCCCGAAACTGTCCGGCCCCGGGCCGTACTCGCAGTGCTGCATCCCGGGCGCAAGAAACAAGCGGATGAAGGACGGAGCGCGGGTTCGGCCCAGCTTCGCGACCACGCTCTCGTAGTAGTTGATCGTGCTTTCGGCCGTAATCGCAGGATCGCTCCAGCCGTGAAAGAGGAGGAGTTTGCCGCCCCGCTCGCAAAATGCCGTCAGGTCCGGATCTGTGGCGTTCAACGTCGCTCCTGTCGCCGCATCCGCGGCAGCCACGTCGCTGTCGATATTGAACGCGTAGGGATTCCATGCCGGGTTGCCGTAAACCATGTTCACGAAGTAGTAGTATCCGAAGCCAAACAACGCGCCCGTGCCCTGCGTAGGCCCAGTGACCCACAACGACCAGCCATTGGCGCCTGTCTGCCCGCCCACGGGGTGGCCGGGGAAGACCTGTACGCCAGCGGAGTTCACCGGCCCCGCGTAGAGTGCCTCCAACGTCCCGATTTCAGGTGACGTGAGGCAGGCATCGGTCTCAGCGCCCTGGCAGAGCAGGCTCGATGGATCGAAGTGGCATCTTCGCGGATCGTCGATTACCCCATCCACCACGCCATCCAGACCGTCGCACGCCGCCAGCGCGGCCGCTTCGATCACGGGCAGTCTCGATGGCGGGACATAATTCACAGCCAGCACCTGGTTGTCCCAGACCCCTGTCGAGAATAGGTGCGTCATGAAATTCGCCGACGCGCCGGCGGTTATTCCGTCGTAGTCGGCCGGGTAGCGCTGGGCCTCGATCAGAGCCTGCCGTCCGCCGTTCGAACAGCCATTGAAATACGAGTGATTGGGCCCTTGCCCGTAGAACGCCGCCACGACGGCCTGGCCCGCTTGCGCCGTTTCGTGGACCGCGATCGCCTGGCGCACCATTCGCCGGTGCACGCCATGCCTTTTCGCCAGCCCTTTGATCGTCTCTCCGGCCGCGTAGCCCCGCCGGATCTCTTCGAATAGCTCCACTTTCGACCTCCTGTCCATCCCGGAATCATCCCATCCGGGGCTGTACAGGTGGGCCAAATTAGACGATCAAAGTGGGCCAAATCAGATGAGCGAACTCAGTTCGCCGGCTAACGCCAAAATTGTCCAGCAGCGGTTCGCGCCGACGGTCGGCGGCGGCAGAAGAGACGTTCGACACATGGATTGACGCCCTAATTCTGGCGACCTCTTTTACGCAGGTGCGAGCATAGCACTCCGGCCGTATTCGAAACGGTCGTTCTCGGAGCAGTTCTTCGCCGCGTTCGCACAGCACTGGGGGGATTTTGGGGGGACCCCGCCGTCCACGGATGGGTAAATTTGGGTAAGGATGGGTAATTCGCGATTCCGGCCGCCGCGCGGGCGCAACGCCGCAACTGGCGTGTCCTGTAAGGGATACGTTGAAAGGAAAGGACTTAAATTGGCTCCNNTCGAACCTACAACCCTTCGGTTAACAGAAGGCCGGTTGGACCGTCGCGGCCTTGCTATATACTGATATAAACTGCGATATATCAATTGCTTGCATGGATGTTCGGTCGGTCGGTCCCAGGCCTCATTTATGCACTGTAGCGACCCTTTTTGAGGTGGCATCGCTACATTTTCCGCTACAGTGCGAAAGGCGCGCGTTCCGCTCCGAGGCCGCCCGGTTCAGCGGCCGAAATACTCGAGAGTTCAACAACGCCCAGCGCGTAGGTCCTTGCATGTTTGCCGGCTGTGGCCCAGGTGTCGCCGCGAGGTCACCTAGCAGCCACTCGCTCTTGCGGCAAGACACCAGGGATGCGCGTAAGTGCTGAGATCTCTCAAGCGGGCTCGCCCCCGGCCATGCGCAGGAATCTCTTGCCGTGGCGTGCGTTTGCGTGGGGCATTTCGAGACTTGTACCGCTTCACTTCGACCTTCTCTCGCCGTTCACCCACCATTCGACTTCATCGGCCTCGGTCGAATCGGGCACTTCCCATCGTTCCATCATTCGCTGCAGAGCTTCCTCAGGCACCGCAGCCTCGCGGTTCCGATTCTGCGGGAACAGGCGGGCCGGGTTCGCTTCAACATAGACAATGCGAACCTGCGCGCCATAGTCGGCGAAAAGGTCGATCAGTTGCCGACGTACGTCTCGGCTCAGGTTCGTAGCATTCCAGGCGAAATCACGGGCCTCGCGGAGAAGTACGCGGGCCTCTTCGCGCGCAGCCTGAATGACCGCGCCCTGATTGCCCGTCGGCTCGGCTTCAAGGGTCTCGCGAATCGCGTCAAGCGAGACTACCGGCAAGCCGCTCAAGTGTTCCGCAACCCACGTATCCTTGCCGGACCCAGGCAAACCGGACAGCAACGTCACCTGACACCGGGAATCATCGTAGGCGAGATAGTTGGGGTCGCGGCCTTCGGACCGGAAGTATAGGAAGCGGCTGTGGGCCGATGGGAATCGCCTTGGCGTGAGCAGGCAGTCTTGTTCTCGGCAGTACTCCTCGAAAAGCGCCACGCGTTCCAGAATCGAAGACTGATCCGAACATTGGCGGCCCAATGCATCGGCCCTCGCGAGTATCGCCAGCAGGCCGCAACCGGCATTGTGGCTGATCAGAAAGGCCAGGCGTTGAGCATCCGCGCGGTTGATCAGATGGAAGGGACTCTGGTGATACCGCACGAGTCCACAGACCTGTTCACGTGCCGCGAAGTCCGTGCCCAACTCCCACAGAATGCGGCGGGCAAGCATGGCGCCGCGCCGCGAATGACCGCGACTGGTGATCCTACCATCCTCGTGCCGCGTGCAGGAAGGTTTTGCAGCGTCGTGGAGCAGAGCCGCAGCGAATACGATCTCGCGATCGCCGGCCGGGAGCCTGCGCCAGTCTTCCATCCCGGCGAGCGCTTCGCACACCATCCGGACATGCGCCCGAACGTCGCCTTCCGCGTGATAAGCCGCATCCTGTGGGCAGCCACGCATGGCCCGGATCCACTGGAAGCGTCGATCCAGAGTGTCCCAGTCAATCCGCCATCCAGGCGGCTCCGGAACTTGAAGCGAGAACGGGCACGTCATTGGAACGGGTCCGCCCCGGGGCGCAGCCGGTTGGGCTCGATCGGGCGATCCATCCAATGCGTCATCGAGTCCGCCACTGTCTGTAGGAACTCCTGCCGCACGTATTTGTAGCGTCCCAGAACATGTCCATCGGCTTCCCACTTGATGTAGAGGCCCTCCATCATCTCAGACGTAGAACATTGGGATCGAGCGATCAGCTTCTCCCACGCGGGGACCGGACCCCTGGCCAGTACCGGCACCGAGTGTACCGGGGACCCTGCGAGCAGCGCATGGCGGCGGTCTGTCGATAGGAACATCCCGGTCTCGCGGTCCAGCATGTCGAACTCCAGAAAGTAGTGCGGCAGGTCGTCGTAGAAAACTGTGTGGCGAGCGTAAAGCCATTCCCCATACATCAAATATCGGCTCCCAAGAATCTTCCAGAGTGACTCGCGATGCGAACTCGCCCAACGCTTGAGCAGATCGAATTGCTGCTCCCGCGGGCCGCCCGCCAGCACGTGACCACGGCTCTGCAAGACGAGAGTCTCATCGGCATCGAAGCCAATCCCGCAATTGGAGCCGTCCAACTTCTCTTCGATCACCAGGGGCAGGCGTTCCAGGTCGGCCGCTCCAACAACTGCCAAGTCCTCGTCGCCGGGCTGCACCCGAGAACCATCCAAATGCGGAGTTCTGGGATACTTGACGATGCTCCTCATCGGACTTGAGCCAGCATGATGCGGTGATTCAGCACATGTTCAAAGGTCGTACGCCCTGCGCCAGCTTCCGCGGCCATGTTCGTCAGTTGCTCCATGCCGAACAAGTGGAGGTGTTCCGGGTTCTTGTCCGCGGTCGATGGGACACTGACCACAACAGCACGGCGCGCCGAACGGACGCCCTCTCTCAGAGCCAGGGGTGGATCTGCCAGGTGCTCCAGCACCTCCAGTATGGTCACCACATCGAATGTTCGCGGCGCAAACGGCAAGCGGTGAACGTCCGCTCGGACGACCGTCAAGCGCTGGACTCCTCCTTTTCTCACCGCCGCGAGATCGGTTGATCGCCCGTCGGCGATTTCGGCAGTCGTTACCGGAAGACTCGGAAATCCCGCCAGCAGCGGCCACAAGAACGTTCCGCGACCGCTTCCAAGGTCGAGCAAGTTCTCGGGCTGCAAGCTCCTCAGCATTCCGAGTACGGTACGAACACGAGGCAGTTCGACGTTTAGCTTGAATTTGTGAAGCCTCAATCCAGCCTGAAGGCCTGTATCAATGGTCGCCTGCGGCTGATCCAATCGCCCTCGCACAAACGCGGTCGCAAACTCGGTGAAATAGCGGTCCATCGGGGATGATTTCAGGATAGCTCAGTGCGATGCAGCAGATGCCACTGAATTCTCTTGCATTGGAGCCAGTGTCTGGATTATCATTGATAAGTTCGTCATTCTTCTTCGCTCGGTTTCTTCGCCCAAGCAAGTCCGCACAGGCCACGAGCCCGCATGATTTCGCGCTCTCGGGCTATTCGACTTCTTATCAAGAACAGCAAGCTATTAGACTGCCCGAATGATGTTTCCCCGGCGCCTGTCTGAGCGGGGAGGCCCACTGGACGGGCCTGTCTCTCGCGTTCTTGCCACAACCACTCGCCGCAGCGAGGAGGATACCTCGCGCGGCTTATCAACGCCAATTACAACTTAGCCGATGAATGCTTGTACAACACTTACGCAAAGGCAACTTAGCGACTTTCTGCTGAACGTCGCGGTGGTACGCCCGGTTTTCATCTGGGGCCCACCTGGCATAGGGAAATCCGCGCTGGTCGAGCGCTTCGCCGGCGAAGTCGGATTACCCTGCGTGTCTCTACTTGGCAGTCAACTCGCACCCGAAGACCTGATCGGCGTGCCGCAGATAGTCGACGGATGCAGCCGATTCTGTCCACCGGTCGCTATCGCGCGGACCGCGCCGTATTGCCTGTTCCTCGATGAGTTGAACGCCTGCTCGCACGAAGTCCAGAAGGCGTTCTACAGTCTGATTCACGAGCGGCGGATCGGCGAATACCATCTTCCAGAGGGCTCGGTCGTCGTCGGCGCCGGCAATCGCGCGCAGGATAGCGCCATCGTCAAGCCAATGTCGTCCGCCCTGATCAATCGCATGATCCACGTGCATCTGAAGGTCTCTCATAGGGACTGGCTGGAGTGGGCAGGCGCCAACAATATCCATCCTCTCGTGGTCCAGTACATTCA
>PMKM01000118.1 GCA_003157745.1 Bryobacterales bacterium
ACAGCGTGAATGGCGGATACGCTCAATGACCGGCTTCTACTCCAGCCGGCCCGACCTCGTTTCCAACCCAAATGCGGGACAACCGCACACGGCGAACGAATGGGTGAGTCGCGCGCCTTTCCTGCAACTGAATCCGCAAACACAGGCTGGCCAGTTCGGCAACGAGGGACGCAATGTGGTGCGCGGTCCGGGCATCGAAGACGCCGATGTCTCGTTGTTCAAGTACTTCAACATCGACGAGACTCGGCGTGTGCAGTTCCGTGCGGAGTGTTTTAACCTGCTCAATCATCCGAACTTCGGACTACCGGAGAATGACCTGGAGTCTCCGGCGTTCGGCCAGATCCTCCAGGCCGGTTCGCCGCGTCTGATGCAACTCGCAGTCAAGTTGGTGTTCTAGTGTAGTTCACCTAGCACAGGTGTGCGGGCCGCGGATAGACACAGATAGGCGCACGCTGGCGCTTGTCTGTGTTCGTCCGTGGCGAGTTGGCTCTTGACGCACCTGTCGGACATTCTGCGCACCGCACTCGAACAGTTCCACGCCCATTCCGCGGCTGTCGGCCGCCGCCTAACACAGCCAAACGGCTTCTCACACTCGTACTCATAGTCGCGTTTCTCCTGTCGTGTCACTTACGACTGGTTCCAGGGCGGCGCACTATATAAGTCACTGCCGCTAATGTGAACGTAGTATTGCTTTGATGCTGACACCGTCCGATAGTAGGGACTTAGCTGGAAGCCGTTGTTACATCACTGTCTCTTGAGAACAGAATGTCATATGTGTCTCGCATAAACCTCCTTACGGAGTCTCGGTCACTGTCGATGGCCGCGCTCCTGAGCACAATATGGACCTGCGCACCGGCGGTGGCGGCGCCACCACCCGATAGGACGGCTACGCCTGTCTCTTTGCGCTTGATCGTGGTCGATTCGGCCGAGAAGGCGCAGCGGACACTGGAGCTGCTCAAGGGTGGCATGGACTTTGCGGTGCTTGCCAAGGAGACGTCCACGGACCCCACGTCGGACGACGGTGGGTTCATGGGCGACGTCGACCCAACCATGCTCCGTACCGAACTGCAGGAGGCCCTGAACGGCCTGATTCCCGGGGAGTTATCGAGTGTCACTAAGTTGCCCCGGGGATTTGCCATATTGAAACTGCTAAAGCCCGAAGAGTTGATCGAACTTGAAATAGCGAAACAGGCACGGGAGTTCGCCATCAACTCGAGAATCAACATGCGCTACTCGTTCGGCGTCGATGGCCTTAGTGACGCGGAATCCGCCTGGAACAATCTCCCCAAGGAGGAACACTGGGAACAGGGTCTGCGCCGGTCCTGCCGGACCCAACGCCAGTCGATGGTGGCGCTGACGGAACGTCAAAGCCGCTTGCTGGCTGAAGCTCAGACTTCATCGGTCACCGAGAAGACTGCTTATCGGTAGCCAATTTCGCAGGCACGCTGGCCGCTGCGCAGTTTCGTGAGTTCTCCGCGAGGGTACGTGAAAGTCGGCGCGCAGGGGTGGTAGGGTCGTTCTTTCGCCGGCAAAGTCGGCGGGAGGCATTCAATGACCTGGGGCCGGAGTTCGAGCCTCAAGCATCCGCAGATCCTCCTTTCTCAGCCGCGCGGGCTGTTCGCTATTGGGAACGCGAGTATCGCGAGCGAACACTGCCGCCCGCGCGATAGAACTCTGATTCAGTCGCAATTAGCCTGATTTCCAATGACTTACGAATAAGCTGAAAACGGCAGCCGAAATGCATGTTGCAAAGGCGATTCGGGGGCCGTGCGGACCGGGAAGCGCGGCCGGCAACCACGATGCGCGGTTTTCTCCGTTCTGCCTTGCCGGGGAGCCGGCCGGTGATGGTCGAATGCGGCGGGCGTGACCGCCAACGCCGGACCGCGAACACATCCTCCCGCCAGGTGAGGGGGACATGCTACCGGCTAAGTGAGCCGGTTAGACCCGCAGGCCGAATCCGCTGAAGGAGGCAGAATGACAACCAGTGCCGCTGACAAGTCAGAACGTAAACGGGTAGGAATTTTGTACCGGTTGCAGTGGGCAGCCATATTTCTGGGCGACATTCGGGTAGCGGTCCGCTCCCTCCGGCGAACTCCTGCATTGTGGGCTACCGTGGCGCTCGCCTTGGCGCTCGGCATCGGCGCGAATGCGGCCATTTTCAGCGTAGTGCGAGGGGTGCTGTTGCGACCGCTGGTGAATCGCGACGAAGATCGCCTGATCTATATCCAGCAGAGCGCGCCCGGGTTACAGGTGAAGGATGCCACGTTCTCGATTCCCGAGATCTTGGACATAGGCGCCAGCTTAAAGACCATCGGCAAACTCGGCACTTTTTCCACCATCGGCTTCACGGCGCAGGGGTTCGGCAGCGAAACGCGCGAAATCCACGCCGGCGTGGTCGATGGCGCCTACTTCGAAGTGATGGGTCTCAAGCCGGTGCTGGGGCGCCTGCTCGACGCGCGAGACGATGGGCCGNNGTAGTAGGAAAGGTGATTCGGCTGGGTAGCATGGGGGAGGTTCGCCCCGCAACCATCGTCGGAGTTCTGGAACCATCGATTCCATACCCCGCCGATACGGATATCATCGCCAACGTTGTCACCAGCCCGCACCACCTGTCCGCAACGATGGTACAAGGCCGCGAGCACCGCATGACCGAAGTATTTGGCCGGCTGGCGCCCGGCGCAAGCCTTAAGTCCGCGCGCACGGAGCTTCGCGCCGTGTACGCGGCGGTGACGGCGGCGCATCCTGGGGTGTATAAGCCTCAGGATCACTTCCAGGTCGACGCCAAGCTGCTGCGGGACCAGATCAACACGCAGGCCAGCACCGTACTGTGGCTGCTTTTGGGCGCTTCCGGCCTGCTGTTCGTGATTGCCTGCTCGAACGTGGCGAACCTGATCCTGGCCCGGACGGTTCGCCGCGAATCGGAACTGGCGCTCCGCACCGCGCTGGGAGCAAGCTCCGCCACCATCCGCCGGTCGCTGCTGGCGGAGGCCCTGGTCCTGTGCGGCAGCGGCGGCTTGGCGGGTGTAGCGGTGGCCGTCCCGATGGTCACAGTGCTCGCGCGTTACGCCTTGCGATACTCGATCCGGGCGGCGGATCTGACCGTCGATTTCAGCGTGCTTTGGATGGGCCTGGTTCTGGCGTTGGCGGCGGCGGTCTTTCTCGCCCTGGTTCCCCGCCTGCCTTCCACGGACGCCTCTCTGGGGCTGGGTCTCACCAGCGGCTCCAGCCGTGTCACCGGCAGCCGCCGCCGGATTCGCGTTTTCACCGTTACCCAGATTGCCGCCTCGTTCCTGTTGCTGGCCGGCGCGGG
>PMKM01000208.1 GCA_003157745.1 Bryobacterales bacterium
CTTCCATATAGTGGGTGGTGTAGATCACGGTGGCACCCTGGACGCGAAGTGCTTCGACCATTTCGAAAATGCGATTGCGCGATTGCGGGTCGACGCCGACGGTCGGTTCGTCCAGCAGCACAATGCGCGGCCGATGGATCATCCCGGCGGCCATGTTGATGCGCCGCTTCATGCCGCCCGGCAGCGTCCTGACGCGGGAATCGGCGCGGTCGGAGAGCGCGGCCCACTCGATGCACCACTCGATGCCGTCGCGCAATGCTCTACCGCGCAGCCCCTGGTAACGGCCGAAGGCATCCAGATTCTCGCGGCTGGTAAGAAGCGGATAGAGCGCCATCTCCTGCGGCACCCAGCCGAGTTCGCCGCGGGCGGCCAGGGAACCGGCCGGCTGGCCGAAGACGCGGACGCTGCCCGCATTGAGCCGCACGCGGCCGATGATGCTGCGGATGAGCGTGGATTTGCCGGCACCGTTGGGACCGAGCAAACCGAGACAGGCGCGCTCGTGCACATCGAGCGAAACGCCGTCGACGGCGGTGACGTCGCCGAAGCGCTTCACCGCCGAATCGATTTGTAATGGGATGGTAATGTTGGGCGGCGCGTTGGTTGCCATTCAGGAACATAGTACGTTAGCGGGCGCGACAAAGTTCGCCTGGGTGCGGGAATGGTGGCGGGTGGGGGAGGCAGCGGGCAAGCTGAAGCATGCCCCACCTCGCGGTTGACTGGCATTTCCGCCGGATGCTAACCTGAGCCTTCAATCGACGGGCCGATCCCTCACACCGCGGGTTCCCATGGATGCACTACTGCACGACCTAGGGCAACTAATGCTGAAAGCGCTGCCCACCTTTCTGCTGGTGGTGGCGCTCAACTTCTATCTCAAATACGTCTTCTTTAAACCGCTCGAAAAAGTGCTGCGGCAGCGATACGACGCGACCGAAGGCGCCCGCAAGTTGGCCGCCGAAGCGCTGGAGCGCGCAGCGGCGAAGACGGCGCAATTCGAAGCCGCTTTGCGTGCGGCGCGCGCGGAAGTCTATCAGGCGCAGGAAGAGGCGCACCGGCAGTTGGCCGACCGGCAGGCCGCCGAACTTCTCACAGCGCGGCAGCACGCCGAGGGGTTGGTGCGTGAGGCGCAGCGGCAGCTTGCGGCGGACGCCGAAGTTCTGAAGCGCGAGTTGGCCTCGGGAAGCGATGCGCTGGCTGGCCAGATCGCCGATTCGATCCTGCGCGGGAGAGCGGCATGAAGCGCCTGGTGTTGGCGGTAACGCTGGCGGCGGTAGCGGCCTCTCTGCCCGCCACCGCGCTGGCCGCGGAGCCTTCCAAGGCGGAGCCCGCCAGGAAAGAAGCCGAAGCGGGCGGCGAAGGCAACCTCAAGATTTGGGAGTGGGCGAATTTTCTGATCCTGGTGGGCGGGCTCGGTTACCTGGTTCGCAAACACGCCGGGCCGTTTTACGCGGCGCGCGCGGCGGGGATCGGCAAGGACCTGGCGGAATCGGAACGCGTGGCCAGGGATGCGGCGGCGCGCGCGGCGGAAGTGGACCTCCGGCTGGCCGGCCTGGACTCCGAACTTGCCGCGCTGCGCGCCGAGTCGCAGAGGGAATCCGCGGCCGAGGTCGAACGCTACGCGCGGCAGACGGCCGCCGAGATTGCCAAGATCGGCGCCAACGGCGAGCAGGAGATTCGCGCGGCTCAGAAAGCGGCGCGGCNNGCGGCCACCGATGACCGGCTGCTGGTGGGCTTCGAGCGCGACTTGGCGCGGCCCGCCCGGAAGACCTGAGCCGCTATGCCTGTTACCGCCGTAGCTACGCGATACGCAAACGCCCTGGCCGACGTGGTGACCGCGCGCGGCTCCGCGCTGAAGCCGCAGGACGCGGCGGCCGAGTTGCGCTCCTTCGAAAGCGCGCTCGCTTCGCGCGAGTTGCGCAACGCCCTGATCACGCCGGCCGTGCCGCCCGCGCGCAAACGCGCCGTGGTGGGCCGCGTGGCGGACATCCTGAAGCTGTCGCCCATCACGCGCAATTTTCTATTTGTATTGATCGACCATCGGCGCATCGCCGGATTCAGCGACGTGGCGAACGCCTTCGAGCAGATTCTAGATGAGCGGCTCGGGTTCGCCCGCGCCCAGGTGGCTTCGGCGCGCGAGTTGACCGACGCGCAGCGCGCGGCGCTCGTGGCGGCGCTCGAGAAGGCCAGCGAGAAGCGGTTGCGCGCGCGGTTCGCGGTGGACCCGTCGCTGGTCGGCGGCGTGGTGGCGCGTATCGGTTCGACGGTTTATGACGGCTCGGTGCGCGGCCAGTTGCGGACCCTGGAGCGGCGGCTCAGCGCGGAAAGTTCATCGTAACGGAAAAGAATATGGCGCAGATTCGAGCGGACGAGATTACCAGCATTCTCCGCCAGGAGATTGAGCATTACGAAAAGGCGATCGACGTCTCCGAGGTCGGCTCGGTGATTTCGGTGGGCGACGGCATCGCCAGAGTTCACGGCCTGGAAAAGGTGATGGCCGGCGAGTTGATCGAGTTTCCCCACGACGTGGCCGGCATCGCGATGAATCTGGAAGAAGACCAGGTGGGCGCGGTGTTGCTGGGCGATTACACGGAGATCAAGGAAGGCGACGAGGTCAAGCGCACACGCCGCATCATGTCGGTGCCGGTGGGCGACGCGCTAATCGGCCGCGTGGTGGACGCGCTCGGCGTGCCCATCGACGGCAAGGGCCCGATTCAAACCACCGAGTTCAATCCGGTCGAGCGATTGGCGCCGGGTGTGGTGGCGCGGCAGAAGGTGCAGGAGCCGCTGCAGACCGGCATCANNATCGGCCAGAAGCGCTCGACCGTGGCGCAGGTGGTGAAGACGCTCGAAGATGCGGGGGCCATGGCGTACACCATCGTGGTGGCGGCCACCGCGTCGGACCCGGCGCCGATGCAATACATCGCGCCGTTCGCCGGTTGCGCGATGGGCGAATTTTTCCGCGACAACGGCAAACACGCGCTCTGCATTTACGACGATCTTTCCAAGCACGCCGCCGCGTATCGAGAGATTTCGCTGCTGCTGCGGCGGCCG
>PMKM01000140.1 GCA_003157745.1 Bryobacterales bacterium
CCATGGGGGACCCCGCATGCCGTTGACGGGCGCCGGAAGTTCAGTACCACTTGAATGCAACGTTCCCTGGCCAGGGATAAGGACCAGCAGCGGAGCATTGCGCCACAGTCCTAACTCAAGTATGCGCTTGGCGTCAAGGCGTTTCAGGGTAAGTTATTGAGTTGGTTGGGGAGATAGGTTGTGAACGGGGTTTTGGGTTGTCACGAGCCGGGCGTAGGCGGTGCGTACGAGTGCGGTGGAGGAGTACATTCCGGGCTTCGCCCGGTTGGCAGGCCGAGGGACTGCCCCACGAAGAAAAGCCGAGATGACTCTCGGCTCTGCAGCCTGGACAGGCTGCGCCACGCGGTTGGAATGGGCAGGACAGACCACGAAAGGCGATGGTGTGTCCTACCTTAGTGGACTTTGGCGGCCAGGGCGGCTGCTAGGGCGGCGGGGTCCTGGGTTTCGGACTTAGTGGAATAGCCACAGACGAAGCGGCCTTTTCGGAAGACGAAGAGACGGCCGAGATAGTGGTCGGTGGCGGCAAAGGCCTCGTCGGCGAGAGTGGCGGCGGTGACGGGATCGAAACGGGTGCGCAACTTCTGCATGACGGCGGCAGCGGATTCGGGGGACGCTTCATAAGCCACGAAAGCTTTGCCGAAATCGTATTGGGCTACGTAGCCGCGTTTGAGCAGGCGCAGGCCGAGCACGCTTTCGGGCACCAGGCGCAGCGACTGGCGGCCTTCGGCGGGAAACCAGGCAAGCGCTTCGGGCAACGCGGTGCTGCCAGGGACGACTCGATCGAGCGCGGCAAGCCAGGTGCGCAAGGCGGCGGTGTGATCGCCTTCGGGGTTGGCGGCGATCTCGACGTAGTACTTACCCTTGACGAACATGGCGCGGCGCGGAGTGACTTGCGCAGACACGCCGATCGGACTTACCGGCTGGGAAGGATCGCGATTACCGGAGAACAAGCCATAGGCGGAATCGGCATCGCCCATGTCGGAGACGTCGATGACAAAACTAATCTCCGCCTGATGGCAAGAGACGCCAACCATGTTACGAAAGCCGTAAATGAGATAGCCTTCGGCGTTGCCATCCATGTACTCGAATAAGTTGGCGGCTTCATAACTGCGGGCCGGGCCGCTTTGCGACCAGCCGGGGACGAGAGCGCAGGTGGGGGCAGGGGCGTCGGCGGCCGGGGCGAGCGCGGCGAGCGAGAAGGCGAGGAGCGATAGTTGGAGGAAGCGGGGAACAGCTCGCCCGCAAGCGGGCGTTGGCAAGCTAAAGCATGCCCCACCACGGATGGGCGTCTCCCCGGCGGAAGAGGTGTCGAGACGAGTCTCGACACGGCACGCACGAGTGCGTGCGCCACGTTGGCAGCCGGGGACCGGCATGGTGGTCGTGTAAAACGCCGCTAACAACGGAAGAGCTCCTGGGCGCGGAGCATGCGCTCGGGGACCTTGACGCCGTGGCGGCAGGCGACGGTGCAGGCATCGCAATCGGTGCAACTGGCGGCGACGTGGGCGGGGGCGAGCGAAAGAAAGTGCTCGCGGCCGAGCGCGAACTGGCCGTAACCTTCGGCGTAAGTGAGGAAGCGCAGCGTGTCCTCGACCGGGAGCCCCTGGCGGCACTGGCCGTGGCATTCGCCGCACATACGGCAATAGAGTGGGCTGATGTGATCGAGCTGGGCGGCGAGGCGCTTCTCGTCGTCGGCGCCGAAGGGCGCGGACATGGCCTTGAAATTCTCTTCGAGCTGATCGATATCGGTCATGCTGGGGATGGTGGTGTGAACGCCGGTACTTCGCGTGACCCACTTGAGCGCCGATAACATGCCGCCTTCCTGCTTCAACTTCGAATAATTCTTGTCGTCCGGGCTCATGCGTCGGAAGCCGCCGGCCATCACCTTCATGGCCACGATTCCCTTGCCGGCCTTAGCGGCTTCTACGAGGACGGCGCCGACGGCCGGATCGAGGGTGAAGTTATACGCGGAGAGAATGACGTCGATCTTGGGATGGGCGGCGAGGAAGGGGACGAGCACGGGCTGGCCGCTGTGGGTGCTGACGCCGGCGAAGCGGATCTTGCCGGCCTGCTTGGCGGTCTGTTGCGCGTCGATCAACTCGTCGGTAATCTCTTCGGGCTTCGATTTGGCGTGCAGGTACCAGATATCGAGATAATCGGTGCCGAGCTCCTTGAGACTGACATCGAGGCTGGCGAGGGCGTCGGCGCGGTTGTGACCGGGGGTCTTGCTGGACAGCACGATGTTCTTGCGGCGGCCCTTGAGGGCGGCGCCGACCATGCGTTCATTGTTGCCGTTCTGGTAAACGCGGGCGGTATCGAAATACGTAATGCCCATGTCGGCGGCGCGTTCGATGACGCTGCCATCGGAGGTGATCATGCAGCCGAAGCCGACGGTGGTCACCTTGAGGCCGGTCTTGCCGAGTACGCGATACTCGATTGCCGGGGCTGCGGAGCCGGGATGGGGGTGCTGTGCCGGTTGCGACGAATCGGCGGAGCGGGCCGCGGAAGCGGCGACGGGCAAAGCCAGGCCGGCGGCGGCGAGGAAACTGCGACGGGAAGCGGTGCGATTCATGGGCGGCTCCTGCAAAATATTGCGAGATGATAATATCGTATTGTATTTCAGAGTCGAGGTCCAGCCCCCATGCGTTTCACCCGCCGCACGATGCTCCAACTGACCGCTTTTTCGCCGGCACTGCGTCCGCTGCTGGGGCAAAGCGCGCCGCAGCAGCGGGCGACGGTGGCGGTGGCGTTGGGGGACGACCGGCGCAAGAACGTGAAGGCGGCGCTCGAGGCGATTGACGACCAGATCGGGCCGGCGCTGCGGGCGAAGAAGTACGTGGTGATCAAACCGAATTTCGTTTCGACCACGAACCAGCTTGCGGCGACGCACGCGGGCGCCATCCACGGGATACTCGATTACCTGGAGCCGCGCTTCAAGGGGCGGGTGGTGGTGGCGGAGTCTTCGGCGGGCGACACGATGCAGGCGTTCGAGGAGTTCCGCTACGGGAAGATTGCGAGCGAGCACAAGCCGCTGCAGGTGGACCTGGTCGATTTGAACCGCGAGGCGAAGTACGTCACGGTGCCGCTGATCGATTACGACCTGCACGCCAAGCCGGCGCGGCTGGGGGCGCGGCTGATGGACCCGGACGCTTTCGTGATCTGCTCGGCGATGTTGAAGACGCACAACACGGTGGTGGCGTCGCTGACGGTAAAGAATATGGCGCTGGGCGCGCCGCTGCACAGCGCGCCGGGCGTGCGGCCGGGGTGGAACGACAAACGGGTGACGCACAACGGGCTGCGGCAGACGCATTACAACATTTTCCTGACGGCGCAGGCGATGAAGCCGTTCTGGGGCGCGGCGGTGATCGACGGGTACGAGGGGATGGAAGGCAACGGGCCATCGTCGGGGACGCCGGTGGCTTCGCGCGTGGCGATTGCGTCGCGCGACTACATTGCGGCGGACCGGGTGGGCCTGGAGCTGATGGGGATCGAATCGAAGTGGCCGGGGTACCTGAATTTCTGCGGCGATTTCGGGGTTGGCCAATACGATCTGAGCAAGATCGATATTCGTGGGGCGAAGCTCGAAGCGGTGCGCAAGAAATACCGGCTGCACCCGGACATCGAGCGGGAACTGGAGTGGATGGGGCCGATGGAAGAGCTGCCGAGGGTGGTGGGGTAGCTTAGTTTTCGGTGGGCGTTTTCTCGACGTGGTCCACAATCAACATTTCCAGGGGCGATTTGCGTAACTCCAGCTTCAGGCCGTAACGCTCTAGTGAATCGTAGACCGACGCGCCCCCCGACTGCATTTCACGGACAGTCTCCCACGAAAGCGCGACATCGAAATCGTAGCCGCCTTGAAGTCCCGTCATATCGATCACCGGATGTTGGGCGAACCGGGAGATCAACTCGGCCAGAGTTGCGGGAGTCGCCATTGGGGCCTTTAAATGGACGCTGGACTCATCGGTTGCGACGGAAGTGCCCGTGTTGGCGTCGTCCGCAGGAACGGCCACTGGCTGCTGGGCCGGAGCACCCTTTGCGACCACCAGCGCATAAATCGCCGTTTCCTTTGTTTCGCGGTGCACCGTGAGCTTGAATCGCTGCCGCAATGCGGCCTGCAGCATCTCAGGAATCTGGCTCTCCGAGGAGCCGGCGGGTAGCTTTGCGACTATGTCAAAGCGCGTGATCCCGATCCAATCCGGTCCCTGGATCTGCCATTCCTTCACGTCGTAAGCGACGCGAAGGCAGTCCCTCAGCGTGACATTGGTATATCGCAGCATTCCTGCGTCGGAACTCATCCAGACATGCACGTTGCCGTCCGGTGTTGGGTTTGAGGGCCGGATCGAGGCCACCTCAAATTCCATCTTCGCGGGTGGCTGCTGGGCGAGCGCGAGGGAGCACGATAGCAGGAGCACACAGATAGTCCATAGATTCATGACACCAGAGTACGCCCGATGTTACCGGCCGGCTACTGTGGATTGGGTGGCGGGGTTGGCAGGCGAAAGCGCCTGCCCCACTTACGCTGGCTGCGACGAGGCGGCGGCCTCTTTTCCTGTCGCGAACGCTTGCAGGTTGACTTCGAGGAGTTTGGGGGATAGGTGGTCGCGCAGGGATTGGGTCCAGAGATCGTCGGGGAATTGTAAGTGGCGGCTGAGGGCGCCGATTAGTGCCACGTTGAGCGACTTGGCGCTGCGGAGCGAGCGGCCATTCAGGATGCTGGGGTCGATCAGAATGCCAGTGGGCGCGAGCATGGCGCGGTTGACTTCGACTTGAGTAGGGTCGAGGACAATGAGGAAATCGGCTTCGCCCGAGGAGACCATGGGGCTGAAGACGCGCTCGCCGAAGCGGACGTCGCTCGCGACGGAACCGCCGCGCTGGCTCATGCCGTGAACTTCGCTCTTCTTGACATCGATGCCGGCCAGGAAGGCGACACCGGCGATGATATCGGAGGCTTTCAGGACGCCCTGACCACCTAAGCCAGCGACGACGATGTTAGTAACTCGACTTAGTGCTTGCATGTGAAGTTATCTCTGATTTATTAGAGGCTGTTGTCCGGACTTGCGCCCAGGCGACGCGGGCCGGGCATGCCGGGCCCCTACAAGGATGCGGCGCGGGCGCTGGGAGCGGGGTTGGCAGGTCGGGGACCTGCCCCACCTAGTGTAGTGCGTCAAACAGACCGACAAGTATGTTCGCACCGTGGGGCAGGCGCTTTCGCCTGCCAACCGTACGGCTCGACCGAGGTGAGTCCACTCGGAAGGCCTATGAGCAGCCTTTGGCATTGGGATTCGCGGGTTGGCAGGC
>PMKM01000070.1 GCA_003157745.1 Bryobacterales bacterium
GTCTCCTTCGCGCGGTGCAGGTTGTAGAGCACCTGGCTCTTCTTATAGATCGCCGTCTCGGGCGAATTCAAATACTTCGGCTGGTCTTCGTCCGATAGCGCGCGTCCGCCAAAGCCGATGATCTTGCCCGATTCGTTTTGAATCGGAAACATCAGCCGGTTGCGAAATCTATCGTAGAAACTCCCGTCGTCGCGTTTGCCCACCAGCCCCGATTGCTCGATCTGCGCGCTCGGAATGCCGTGCTTGGCGAACAGGCGCGCCAGCACGTTGCCGGAGCGCTCCGAATATCCCAGCCCAAACTGCGCGATCGTCTCCGCCGCCACCCCGCGCCGCTCCAGGTACGCCCGCGCCGTCGCCCCCGCCGCCCCCGCCAGGTTCGCGCGAAACGCCTCCTGCGCCGCTTCGTGCATCTCGAACGCCGACCCGCGTTGCCGCGCGTCATAGTCCGAATACTGCGACCGCTTCGGCAGCGGAATCCCGTACCGCTCCGCCAGTTGCTTCAGCGCCTCCCAGAAGCTGAGGCCCTCTTTTTCCATCACGAACTTCACCACGTCCCCGCCCGCGCCGCACGAAAAGCATTTGTAGAACTGGTGCACCACGTGGACCGTGAACGATGGCGTCTTCTCGTTGTGGAACGGGCACAGCCCCATGAACCGGCTCGGCCCCGATTTCCGCAGCTTCACGTACTCCCCCACCACGTCTTCGATCCGCACCTGCCCCTTTAGCTGCTCGACGAAATCCATTGGTGGCCTGCTGTGTATTATCCCGCAGCCGCACTGTCGCCCGTCGGACGCCGCGCCATCCCCCCCGGTCGTAGCGCGCGCCTCCAGGCCTGCCGTGAAAATTCCGAACTCCTGAGGTGGTGGAATCTGCGTTGAGCCAGATCGGCCCCCTCCGCGAGCACCGCCGCGACCTCGCCTCGTTCACGGCGGATTCAAAACTATTATTCGCTTTGTTTCTGCGCGCTTAGCCTGGATCGTCCCACCCCGCTCGCGTGACGGCCCCTTACCATCGGATCAATTCCATGGCTACGTTCTTTTCGATTGCCAAGTACCGGCGAGATGGCGGGAAATCGGATCGGCGCCGCCCGCAGCGAGCGCCCTCCATACCGCCCATCGTGATTCGCTCTCGTGAGTCTCTGCCGGACGCGGACCAAGGCTTGGCCGCGCTCACCGCCCAATACTACCGCCGCTGGCAGCCGTCCGCCGTCGAAGAGCGCCTCCTGGTGGACCTGCTCATCTCCTCCGATTGGCAACTCCGCCGCCTCAAAGCCGTCCGCCAAAGCCACCCGCCCGAACTGGCTTGACAGACTCGCTGAGGCCGACGATCAGGCGCCGCTCTCGAATCGGATCTTCTTCGATAGCGTCTGCCGCACCGGGCACGCTCTGGCCGCATGCAACAGCTTGTCCTTCTGCTCGGGCGTCAAATCGCCCTCCACATCCACTTCATACCGAAAAACAATCTCGTCGGGCTGGCTGCGATCGAGCGTCACCTTCGCCGTCACCGAAGCGAGCGGAATCGCGTGGTGGTCGGCATACATCCGCACCGTCATACTCACGCAACTCGCCAAAGCCGCCTCCAGTAAATCGTGCGGCCGGAACCCGGAGTTCTGCCCTCCCTTATCGGCGATCGTGTCGGAGAACCCCTCGTGGACACCATCGGAAAACCGTGTCTGGTAACGCGCGGCCTGGCTGGTAGCGGAGATCATTTCTCCATTATCGCCGCAGTGCTTCAGACCCGCTCGCTCCGCACCTTAATCGCAAACACGGTCTGATCGTCGAACGCGGTCGTCGAAAATTTGTCCTGATCGCGGAAGATCGCGCTCACCATCTCCTCCGCCGAGCCGGCGCTGTGCGCGCGCAGAACCTGCGCCAGCCGCCCTTTCCCGTACTCGGTGCCCGCCGCGTTCATATGATCCGTGATGCCGTCGGAGTACAGCACGATCGAGTCGCCCGGCACTGCGTGAAACACCACTTCCTCGTATTCGCGCGCGTCCAGCAGCCCCAGCGGCACGCCCTCCACGCGCAGATTCAGAATGTCGCCGCCGCGGCAGATCATCGGCGGCAGCGCGCCCGCGTTGGCCATCGTCATGTATCCGGCCGCCGGGTCCCAGAGCAGCACCAGCAGCGTCGCATAGCGCGCTTCCACTTTGCGTTCGCCTAGCGCGTCGTTGAGCGCCTTGAGCAGATCCGCCGGCCGCCGCCGCCGTGGCGCCAGCGTTCGCAGCAGTCCGCTCAACAGTCCACCATAGAGCGCCGCCGCCGCGCCTTTCCCGCTCACGTCGCCGAACGCGATCACCGTCTTGCCGTCGTTCAATTCGAAAATATCGTAGATGTCGCCCGAAATGCCGCGCGCCGGCCGCAGCCGCACCATCGCGTCCAACCCCTCGATTTCCGGCGCCGCGTCCGGCAGCATCACCCGCTGCAACTCGCGCGCGGCCTCCAGGTCTTCTTCCATCCGGCGCTCGCGCGTCGCCACTTCCTGGTACAGCCGCGCGTTCTCCACGCTCGATGCCACCTGCGGCGCCAGCAGCGCCAGCGTCCGCACGTGATCTTCCGTGAAGTACCCCACCCGGTCGCTCTCCAGGTCCATCACGCCCACCACGCGGTCCTGCAGCAACAGCGGCACCGCCACCTCCGAGCGAATGTCGGTGTGCGACGCAATGTAGCGCGGGTCCTTCGCCGTATCGAACACCCGCACCGGTTGCCGCGAATTGGCGGCGGCGCCCGTAATGCCCTTCCCCAGCGGAATGTTGTCCTTGTTCACCCGCTCGTCGTAGCGGATGCTGAACAGCCGCCGCAGCACCTTGGCGTCGTGATCCACCAGCAGGATGCTGAAGGCGTCGTAGTTGATCAGCTCGCGCACGGTGCTCGCGATCTTGCCCAGCAGATCGTTCAAGTCGAGAATCGACGAAAACTCGCGCGAAATGTTGGCCAGCGTCTTCAGCGTGCGATTATTCCGCTCCACGCGCAGATACAACCGCGCGTTGTCGATCGCCACCCCCACCCGCGCCGCAATCAGCCGCAGCAGCGCCCGATCGTATTCCGTATACGCGTTCAGCCGCGTCGACTGCAGGTCGATCACGCCCACCAGCCGCTTGCGCGCGATCATCGGCACCGCCAGTTCCGTGCGCACCGCATCCACCGCGTTCAGGTAGCGCGGATCGATGCGCACGTCGCCCACCAGCACCGGTTCGCGCCGCGCCGCCGCGGCTCCGGTCAACCCTTCGCCCAGCGCGATCGTGAGATTTGAAACCAGCTCCTCGCGATGTCCCACCGCGTGCCGTATGCGCAGCGTGCGCGTCCGCTCGTTATAGAGCAGGATCGCGAACAGGTCGTAGCGCAGCACGCGCCCGATGATCTCCGCCACGTTGGCCAGCAGCCGGTTCAGATCGAGTGTCTCCGCCGTGGCCGCCGAAACCTCCAGCAGAAAATCGAGCAGTTCGCTCCGCTCGCGGAATCGTACGGCGCTCTTTCGCGATGGCTGCATGGGCATCTTACGAAAACTCAATTCGTCCGCACGGCATGGCGCTTCAAGCCGCCGTCGCTTCCACGATCTTAATACTTGCGCTGGCGCCAATCCGCGTCGCGCCGGCTTCGGTCATTGCGCGCAGGTCGCTCAGCGTGCGGATTCCGCCGGCTGCCTTCACGCCCATCTCCGGCCCCACCGTCGCGCGCATCAGAGCCACGTCGTGCGCGGTCGCGCCGGCCGTGCTGAATCCGGTCGAGGTCTTCACGAAGTCCGCTCCCGCCTGTTTGGCCAGTGTGCACGCCGTCGTCTTCTGCGCATCGTCGAGTAGCGCCGTTTCGAGAATCACTTTGACGATCGCGCCCGCCTCGTGCGCGGTCTCGACCACGCGCCGTATGTCCTGCCGCACCGCGTCCCGGTCGCCCGAGCGCAGCGCGCCGACGTTGATCACCATATCGATTTCCGTCGCGCCCACCCGCACCGCGGCTGCCGTCTCCGCCACTTTCGCTTCCGTGCTCGTGGCGCCCAGCGGAAAGCCCACCACCGTGCACACCTTCACCGCCGAGCCCGCCAGCTCCGCGTGCACCAGCGGCACCCAATACGGATTCACGCAGACGCTCGCGAAGCCGTACTGCCGCGCCTCGCGGCAAACCTTCAGCACATCGTCGCGCGTCGCTTCCGGCTTCAGAATGGTGTGGTCGATCAGCGCCGCCACGCCCGGGTCGATCTTCGTCAACCGCTCGCTAGCGGATACGCGGTCCGCTCCGGCGGCGATAATCTCCCGCGTATTGCGCGCGCAGGTCTGCGCGCAGCGCTGCACGCATCCTGGGCACACCTGGTCCGGCAGGTTCAGGCCTTCGCCCTTCTTCGCAACTGGCGCTGTGCCGCCCACGCGCGCCAGCAGTTCCGCGCCGATTTCCGCTACCAGGCGGTCGAGTTCGCTCTGTGTCACAGGGACGCCTTTTTCGCGTATTGCCGCTCGATGGCGACGATCTTGTCGATCCGTGCCTGGTGCCTGCCGCCGGCAAAGGCGGTCGCGATCCAGGTCCGCAAAACCTCTTCCGCCTGGCTCTCGGTCAGCAGTCGTGCCCCGAGCGTAAGCACGTTAGAATCATTATGTTCACGGCTATTCTTGGCGGAGCTCTTATCATAGCATAGGGCCGCGCGAATGCCCGGAATCTTGTTCGCCGCCATGCACGACCCGATGCCCGCCCCATCGATTACAATGCCGCGTGTGCAGGCGCCCGAAGCCACCAGTTCGCCTACCTTTTGCGCCAGATCGGGATAGTCGGCCGGCTTTTCTTCGAACACCCCCACATCGCGCACTTCCAAACCAAGCGAATACAGCACCGGCTTCAACGTTTCTTTCAACCGGAATCCACCGTGGTCCGCGCCGATGGCGACCACTTTCTCCGGCGGCGCCAGCACCGATACCTGGTCCTCCGGCACTTCGAGAATGCGCACCCCGCGCGCCGCCGCCGTATCCCGCGCCACCGAGGTGACGATGGCCCCCGGCGCCACACGCAATTCGCCACTATCCGGAATATCCACCGCCGTGACAATCTGCCGCATAAGGAACCTCTATTGTAGTGAAAAAAACACGAGCGCCCGGCCGCTCTTTTCACCGCTCTTTTCAGGGCAGGCACGGAAACAGCGGCCCGATGCGGCCGCTCGCTCTCGATCGCCAAATCGCCCGGCTCGGCAAGGCATCCGGACAAGTCTCTAATTGGCGAGGGACACGGCGGGTTTACCCGCCAATCTCTGGCTGATGTGCTGGCCCAGCCGATCCACAAACGCGCCATCGGGCCCGGGTGAAGCGTTCATCAGCACGACGCCGGCATAATCGCCTTCCGGGTTAAAGAATGCATACGAGCTGTACCCACCGGTTGCGCCATTGTGCCAGTAGTCTCCCGTCGCCGTTTGATAGAGCCATCCAAAGCCGATGCGCGTCTCCGGCGAGAGAGCGGGTTGAAGCCGATGCGACTGGATGAGAGCGGCGGAGAGCGTAGCCGCGCCCGGAGAACCGGGGATTGGTTTGAAGCTCTCCGGATGCAGGTTTGCTTCCAGGTAGAGGAGCATATCGCCGGCGGTCGAGCGGACCGCACCAGCTCCGGCGAGCGAATCGAAATCCCAGGCACGAGCAGGGCGGTGATCGGCGTCGTGGCCCGGGAGCAATCGGATTTGTTGTGCGGGCGAAAGCGATACGGCCGTGTCTATCATTCCCAACGGACCCGCGATTTCGTCTTTCAGCAGGGCCGCATACGAAGTGCCGGCACGATTGGCGAGTGCTTGTCCGAGCAACCCGAAGGCGAGTTCGCTGTTGCGGATCGTGGCGTCGGCCCGCTTTGCGACGCCATGCCGGCCCAGAAATGCATAGAGTTTGGCTGCACTGTAATCGGCGAAAGGATTGTTAGCGTCGGCATAGTAAAAGTTCGAGGGGAACCACCGCAGCCCGGAGCGGTGCGTTGCCAAATCCAGTAGAGTAATCTCCGGGCCGTCCGGCTTAGCCACGGTCCCGGGCGGTAAAAGCTCGCGAACCGGCTCATCGAGTCTAGCCTTGCCCTGCGCAACCATCTGCGACAGCAGCAGACCTGTGAAGGTCTTGGTGACGGCGCCGATCTCAAAGATCGAGTCTGGTCTGGCTGAGCCAAACTCGATCACCCGCCTAACCCCATGCTCGACCACGCCGATGGAGACCCCACCGCCCGTTGCGGGCGCCAACTCTCCGCTCGTGAGCGCCTCGGCTAGATCGCGCCCTAGCACGGATGCAAGATCCGCTGCCGCAACCGGCGCCATGGCTGCACTGTAGACAGGCGGAGGAACAGGTACGGCGGTTAGCGCTTCGGTCTGTCTTGCGAAATTCAGCGGCGCCGTCTTTCCCTGGCTCCAGGTGCCGGCGAGCACTTTTCCGTCCGCCGACAGCTGGCCGCTCCAATGGCCGGAAGCGACCGGGAGATCGAAGGAAAAAGCGCCGCCCGCGAAGACAACGTTCGCGCACTCGGCGCCCATTTGGCGTTGATCGGGGAGGTCGAATACGCAAGACTCGCGGCCTGCATCGTCACTCCCGACCACCACCTGGATGCGCCGCGGGGCTTTGCCCGCTCCCACCCGCGCTAGCCAGATGCCGTCGACCGCCGACGGCTTGGCTGCGGGGACAGAGCTGGAGCGGACGAAATTCATGGGCATTGAACCGGCCCACTGAATGAACGCTCCCGTGAGCGTGCGTCCGTCGCCGGCAACTGTGCCCTTCCATTCGCCGTCGGTGTGCCGGGTAATGGCAAAGCTGAGGTCCCGTCCCTCCAGATGAATGTCCTCGAGCGAGTCGCCAAACTCAGACTGAGACGGAATATCGGCGCTGCCCGTCAACGCGCCCTCTGCGTCCAGTCTCAAGTGCAACCTGACGACGAAAGTGGAATTGACGGTTGCGGTGTAATCTCCCACGATAGTTGGCGTTGGCTGTGCCGGGATAGCCCGGGATCCGAGCGCGAGCATCGCCACGATAATCGTCGGCGCAATCCTAAGCACCGTAAAACGAGACGGAACGGGGAACTTGTGTGCGAATGCCGTGCGCGGGGTGGGCGGGGGCTGCCTGAGGCTCGCCGTTTTTCCGATACCCGTCGCTCCCCCCATGGCTCGCTTCATGATAGCCCAATCCGATCCGCGGGTTCACCAGCGCTTACTCGGTAGCCCGGCTTCCGTGATGCCGAGACCGGCCCGAACTTGCGACTCGCCAGTGTCCCGAACGTCCACTGCCGTGACAATCTGCCGCATGAGGAACCTTTATTGTAATGAAAAAAAGCCGCTGTCGGCCCACTCTTGTTCTGAGAGCGCCCAGCCGGCGGGTTCCTTGTTTCGGAGCGTACACTCCGAACCGAAGCCGCCCCGCCAAACGCGCTATAAAGGAAGTGGGACGTTCCGGCGAGGTTTCCGGAACCCGGGAGAGAGAGCATGAAGATCACCTACACAGGCAGGAAGGTGGAACTGGCGCCGGCTGAGTTGAAGAAGCTGGAAGCGCGGTTCGCCAAGATCGGCAAGCTTCTCGACGGGAGGCGCGAAGTGGAAGCTCACGTCATCCTGTCGCTCGAACGGCATTTGCATCTAGCCGAAGCCACGGTGAATTATTACGGCCACCAACTGGCCGGCGAGGGCTCCAGCACGGACCTGTTTACCGCCATCCACTCGGCCGCCGAGAAGTTGGAAAAACAGTCCGTGAAGGCGCGCACCAAGTGGCGCGATAACAGGCGCGCGCCGCGCGAGAGCGCATCGGAGGCGGAAGCCGAAGCCGCCCCGCTCGAAGCCGAGGTGGAGGCCGAAGCCGCGGCCACGCCCGAGTCGCGCGTCCATCGCGTCGATCATCACAAGAAACGTAAGCCGATGACGGTCGAGGAAGCCGTGCTCGAAATGGAGAAGCGCGAATACGTCGTCTATCGCGATGCCTCGACCGACCGCGTCAGCGTGCTGCTGCGCCGCCGCGATGGCAATTTCGACCTGATCGAGGCCTGACCGCAACTTCCATGCCGCGCCCCCGTGTTCCAGCCGCGTCCGGTGCCCGAAAGCGTTCCGCGCCTTCGCCCGCTACTCCCGCGCCGGCCGCGGCCGCGGCGCCCGAACTGGTCATCATCACCGGCCTCAGCGGATCGGGCAAAGGCTCCATGCTCAAGGCGCTCGAGGACCTTGGCTATTACGCGGTGGACAATCTGCCGGTGGAGCTGATCCCAAAATTCGCCGAGCTCACCCGCGACAGTTCCAAGTTCCGCTCCGCCGCGCTGGTCGTGGACATTCGCGAAGGCGGCGGCCTCGACCGCTTCCCTCAGGTGTTCGCCGAAATCCGCGACACCGTGAAGGCGCGCCTGATCTTCGTCGAAGCGGAGGACTCCGCCATTCTGCGCCGCTTCAGCGAAACCCGCCGCCCGCACCCGCTCGGCACCGGCCACTCGATTCCGCGCAGCATCCANNTTCACCGTGCATGAGCTGCGCGAATTCATCGGCGAGCGCTTCCGCGGCCAGGGCGAAGCGTCGAAGATCATGGTCTACGTCACCAGCTTCGGCTTTCGCAACGGCGTCCCGCCCGATAGCGACCTGGTCTTCGACGTGCGCTTCCTGCCCAATCCGAATTACATCCCGAAGTTCAAGCACCTCACCGGCAAGAACCTCGCCGTGGCCCGCTACATCCGGTCCTTCCCGCAGACCGCCGAATTCACCAGCCGCATCTCCGACCTGCTCGTCTACCTGCTGCCGCACTACATCCGCGAGGGCAAAAGTTATTTGACCATCGCCTTCGGCTGCACCGGCGGCCACCACCGTTCGGTCATGATGGCCGACGAAATCGCCCGCAACCTCGGCAAAGCCGGCTACCACGTCAAAGTCACGCACCGCGATATCGCATAACCACAGAACCTACATGCGTTCATAGTGGGGCGGACGCCTTCGTCCGCAGCCGGCCCCCTGGCCGGCTTCTTCCACAATTCAGATAGTTGGCTAATCGGAGCGGTAGCGGGACGGGGGCGTCCCGCGCGGACCTGGGGGTCCGCCCCACGCGATCGCCGGAACCGGCGCCCAACCATACCACCCTCCGGCAGTTGAGAATATGCCGCGCCGCGGGCCACTAATCCATGTGTGGTATGAAGATCAAACCTGAATGCGGAAGTCAACTTCGGCGAAGGTGCACTTCCACCGCCCAAGCTGTTTGGAGAACCGCGCTTGTATCAGGGCACAGCTTCGGCCGTGCCGAATCGGGAGTAACCTGATGGGCTTTAGCCCCTGCTCGGCGCGCAGGGGCTAAAGCCCGCATAATACGCGCCGGCGGCACAGCTGAAGCCGTGCCCTGATACAACCCGGGTACAACAATGATGTTTAACTTCGGATCCCAGATTAGATGGCGTGCGTGGCTCGCGCTCGCCTGCGCACCAGCCTTGCCAGCGGCCGGTGTTCAAACCTACACCATCCAAACCGTGGCCGGTAGTTCGAACATGGGCGATGGCGGCCCGGCCATCGCGGCACAGTTCGGCACCATTCGGGGCGTGGCTGTGGATGGGGTCGGCAATCTGTACCTGTCCGATACGGACAACAATCGCGTCCGCAAGGTAGACGCGTTCGGGATCGTCACCACCGTCGCAGGCAACGGCACAGCCGGCTATAGCGGAGATGGCGGCGCGGCCACCGCGGCCCAACTCAGCCTTCCCTATGGCCTCGCGGTGGATGCCAAGGGGAGTCTGTATGTCGCTGACTACGGCAACAACCGCGTGCGCATGGTCAGCCCCGCTGGCATCATCACTACCTTCGCCGGCAACGGAACTGAGGGATACAACGGCGATAACGGTCGGGCCGCTTATGCCTGGCTCTACGGGCCGCGCAATGTGGTCCTCGATGCGGCCAGCAATCTCTATATTTCCGAATTCTATGGCCAGCGCGTACGCATGGTTTGGACGTCGGCCACGGCGCCGTGCCCCAACCCATTGGTTACCCCAGCGCCATGTCCGGACACGATCTATACCTTCGCGGGGACTGGCACAGCCGGCTTTAGCGGAGATAACGGATCCTCAACCGCCGCGCAACTCAACCAACCGGCCGGGCTCGCGGTGGATAACACCGGCGCCGTGTATATCGCCGATTCGGGAAACAGCCGCGTGCGCAAGGTGATACCCGCGACGCCGCCATCCGCCGGCTGGGTCATTTCCACATTTGCGAACGACACCACCCAGCCAATCGTGGCCACCGTGACCGACATCGCCGTGAGCGGAGCGGGCCAGTCCCTCACGATTTACGTGGCAGGTGGCGGGGGCACTGGATTCTTTACGGCCCGCGCTAGGTGGTATTTCTCGGTCGCAGCAGGCGTCGTTTCGAGTTCGACACTCACAGGCAGCGGCCTCGCCGTCGATTTGGCCGGGGATGTGTTCGTCGCCAACGGTGCGCAGGTATGGAAATGGAATGCCTCGGCCATCGCCTCGGCCGGAACCGCTGAACCTTCCCCGGCCGCGCCGGAGGCTGGCGACAATTACATGACCGCGATAGGCGACGGCAGTCTCGCCACCAGCGCTATCCTTCACCGTCCCTCCGCCGTCGCGCTCGATACGTCGGGCAACCTTTTCATCGCCGATACCTGGACCGAGCGCGTGCGGATCGTGCTCACCACCGGCAAGATCCAGACCTTTGCCGGCAACGGAACTCGCGCCTACAACGGCGAAGGAGCGGCGGTCACCGCGGAACTCAATTTGCCAGGGGGCCTGGCTGTGGGCTCGTCGAACAACGTGTTCGTGGCCGATAGCTACAACGAGCGGGTGCGTGAGATTACCGCCGGCATAATCTCCACCTTTGTGGGAACCGGCGGCGAGGGTCTGGGACAGGACGGCTCGGCTCCGTCCGCGACGCAACTGAACACGCCGCTCGGCGTCTGCACCGGGAGCGACGGCTCGGTTTACATCGTCGATACGATGAACTACCGCCTCCTGGTGGTGCCGCCAGGCGGCGTCGCGACGACCTTCGCCGGCAACGGCAGCCAGGGAAACGTGGGCGACGGATATTACCCGCAATATGCGCAGCTCAATCGGCCAAGCGCCTGCACCCTGGATGCCTCGGGAAATCTGTACATCGCCGACACCTACAATCACAGCATCCGCAAGGTGACGGCGTCGACGGGCTTCATCAAGACCGTGGCGGGCACGGGCGCGACTGGCTTTTCGGGCGATGGCGGCGCAGCCACCTCCGCCGCGCTCGACATTCCCTCCGGCGTGGCGGCGGACAGCTATGGAGACATCTTCATCGCCGACACCGGCAATCACGCAATTCGGATGGTGACGCCGGATGGCCTCATTCACACCATCGCCGGGCAGGGCGGCATGCCCGGCTTCTCGGGCGATGGCGGCTCGGCGACCAGCGCTTCGCTCAACTCGCCTTCGGGCATGGTGCTGGATGGTGCAGGCGATCTCTACTTCGCGGATACCGGCAACAATCGCGTGCGGCGCCTCACGCCGGGCTATGCCGTTACCGTTGGGACGGCTCCGTTGGGCGTGCTGGCCGTGGTCAGCGCCGCCAGCCAAAGCCAGGGATCGGTAGCGCCAGGCGAGATCGTAACGATTTATGGCCTCGGCATCGGCCCCGGTTCCGGGGTCAGCGGATCGGCGGACTCGACCGGCCTGATCGGCAGCCTGCTGGCGGGAACGCAGGTCTTCTTCGACGGCGTTCCCGCGCCGCTGTTCTATGTGCAGGCTACGCAGATCAACGCGCAGGTGCCCTACACCGTCTCCGGAGAGTACTTCACCCAGATCGTGGTCTCCTACCAGGGCCAGTTAGTCGGTGGGCTGACTCTGGCGGTGGCGCCCTCGGCGCCGGGGCTGTTCGCGATGGCCATTAATCAGGACGGCAGCATCAACTCGTCAACCGCACCCGCCGCCCGCGGTTCGGTGCTTGCATTCTATGGCACCGGCGAAGGTCTCACCAACGGCCCCAACGTCGCCGGCCAGGCCGCCGCGGCGCCATATCCGGTTCCGCTTTTGCCGGTCACGCTCGCCGTCGACGGAATCGCCGCGCAGCTTACCTTCGCGGGCGAGGCGCCGAATTTCTCCGGCCTGCTCCAGGTCGACGCCGTCATGCCCGGCGGTTTCATTCCCTCGGGCGCAGTCCCCGTGCAGTTGACGGTGGGCGCGGCCGCGTCGCCGACGATTACGATCTGGCTCCAGTAGACGGCGGTTTGACTACAATAAAACTTCCATGCCCCGCTTTCCAGTCGCCGCCATCACCGATGAATTCTCGCCCGATCTCGAGACCGCCGCGCGCGCCATGGCTTCGCTCGGGATGACGGGAGCCGAATTGCGCACGGTCTCCGGCCGCAACATCGTCGACCTGACGGACCAGGAAGTGGACCGCGCCATCGACGTTCTTCGCGCGCACTCGCTCGCCGTCGTCTCCATCGCCTCGCCTGTCTTCAAGTGCGTGTTGCCGGACGCGGGCGACGTGGACACGCGCTTTCAGCAGGACATGTTCGCCGCGCAACATACCATGGCCGATCAGCCGCGCCTGGCGCGCCGTGCGCTCGAAATCGCCGGCCGCACCGGCGCCCGCATCGTGCGCGTGTTTTCCTTCTGGCGCACCGTGCAACCGGAGGCGTGTTTCGATTCGATCGCCGCCGCGCTCGCCGGCCTCGCCGAACTGGCCGCGCCCGCGGGAGTCGTCATCGGAATCGAAAACGAACACGCCTGCAACCTGGGCACCGCATCGGAAGTGGCGCGCCTGCTCGCCCGCGTTTCGCATCCCAACTTACAACTCATCTGGGACCCCGCCAACGCACTCGTCGCCGGGGAGACTCCTTTCCCGGATGGCTACGCCAAACTCCCCGCCGCGCGCATCGCCCACGTGCACGCCAAGGATTGCCGCGTCGCCGGTCACACACCGGAGTGGCTCGAACTCGGCACCGGCAGCATCGATTGGACCGGCCAGATCGCAGCCCTCGCCCGCGACGGCTATCGCGGCTGGTTCAGCCTGGAGACGCACTGGCGCGGCCCCGCCGGTGACAGGCTCGCCGCCAGCACGATTTGCGGAACGGATCTTGTGAGGATGGTCGAGTAATCTCAACGGCGTCGTCCTGGCTGGATCGGCCTATGGCATCACTCGAAAGGTGATCTCCGGAGCCTTGAACTTTGGCCCTTCCCACTGTAAGTGGTAAATGCCTGGCTTGGGATATGGCGGCGGACCAGGTAGGGACAGCAGGCCTTTCCTGGTCAACTGTCTATGGACAATTTACTCACCAGGCCCTAGAAACATCTGCGGCGAAACGTGTGAATCCACACATCTCCAATATTCTCAAGTCTGTAACTGTTATGGCAGGCAATGTGCTTAGTAAGTCGGTGAAGTGGCGAGACACGCCGAGGCGGCCCGCCCGGGAGGTTAGTGAGTTATGACGATACAGAGCGGTATTCTGAATAGCAAGCCCACCGAGGTGCCGGAGCGCCGGCCCGTCCGATGGAGCCGGTTCTGGTACGCCGCAACCACGCTGGCGCTGGCTGCGAACGTGATTCTCTTCCTGAATATCCGCCGGCTCAACGACAGCGTCGACCGGCAGAAGGATGCGACCTCGGCGCAGATCGCCAAGCTGAGCGACGAGATTGCGCGCAGCGATGCGGCCAGCAGCCAGCGTCTCGAATCCGTGGCGCGCGAAGCGCACGATTCCGCTCTGACCGCGGAAGAGCAGGCCAAGCTCGACGTGCGCAACGCCAGCGCCAGGCTGGCCGTCAAGATCGCTCGCGAGACGCAAGCCCAGCAGGAGGCGCAGCAACAGGCGCAGCAACACGTGGCAGGCCAGTTGGATGAACTCAAGCAGGCTACCAGCACGACTAACTCGAAGCTGGATCAAATCAGCGGCGACGTAAGTGGCGTCAAGGGAGACATCAAGAACGCCCAATCGGTGCTCGACCAGCATGGCTTCGAGTTGAAGCGGGTTACTGGCGATCTCGGTGTGATGAGCGGCCTGATCGCCACCAATGGCAGCGAGTTGGCGCAACTCAGAGAGATGGGCGACCGAAACTATCTGGAATTCGATCTGAAGAAAAGCGGCGTGGCGCAGAAGATCGGCGGCATTCAGTTACAACTCGCCAAGGCCGATCCCAAACGGAACCAGTTCACGCTAAGTGTAGTGGCGAACGACAAGCGCGTGGAGAAGCGCGACCGGACCATCAACGAGCCGGTGCAGCTCTATGTGAGTGGCAATCGTCAGCCTTATGAGATCGTGGTCAACAACGTAAAGAAGGATGAAGTGACCGGATATCTTGCCATCCCCAAGGTCACCATGGCGCGGCGGTAAGTCGCTCGCGCGAGTGTCTTACACAGCGCACCGCTCCCTATGGTCGCGGCTCTGATCGGAGCCGCGACCATAGGGAGCGGTTTTTGCGTGGAGCCGACTCTCCCGGCTGAAGTCCCCGCCCACTTATAGGTGCACAATTCCGCGCTGAATGGCCGCCGTCGCCGCCTGCGTGCGATCCTGCACGGCTAACTTGCCGAGAATGCTCTTCACGTGATTCTTCACGGTGTGCTCGGCGATGCCCAGGCTGTAAGCGATCTGCTTGTTGGCGAGACCCTGCACCACCAGGCCCAGCACTTCGAGTTCGCGCGCGCTCAGATCCGGGCGCGGCGCCTGCCCGGCCAGTGCCGTGGCCACCGCCGCCGGCAGGTACGTCTGGCCGGCGTCGACGGCGCGGATGGCCTTGAGTAACTCATCGTGCAACACGTCCTTGGTGAGATATGCCTGCACTCCCGCCGCCAGGGCTCGCCGTATATCTTCGTCGCCGCCATAAGTAGTCAGCGCAATCATGCGCGCCTGGGGGAATTCCGCGCGAATGGCAAGCGCGGCTTCCACCCCGCCCATGCCGGGCATGCGCAGGTCGAGCAGCGTCACGTCGGGCCGGTGCAGCCGGTACTGTTCGACCGCCTGCTGGCCATTCGACGCTTCGGCCACCACCTTCATATCCGGCTGCATATTGACGATGGTGGTGACGCCGACGCGCGCCACCAGGTGGTCCTCGGCGACCAGAATGCGAATTGGCTGGCTCATGGTAATGGCACACTCGCTTCGACTTGGGTTCCCTCGCCGGGCCGGCTGGCCAGATCGAACTCGCCGCCCAGCCGCTCGGCGCGCTCCCGCATTCCGATCAACCCGAAGTGCCCGCCGTGCGCGGCAAACGCGTCGCGCTCCTCGAAGCCGCGCCCGTTGTCCACAATCCGCAGACGCAGCCGCTTGGGTTCCCGTTGCAATTGGATTTCGATCCGGCTGGCGCCGGCGTGCTTGGTGACGTTGGCGACCGCTTCCTGTGCGATGCGCAAGAGCTGCTGCTCGGTTTCCTGCGGAATCGGCCGTTTCTCTCCGCTCACGGCGACCGACACTTCGACTGGCAGCCCCGCCGTCCACGTTCGCGCGCCGGCTTCGAGCGCCGCCGCCAAGTCCACGTCCTGCAACACGGAGGCGCGCAGATCCATCATCGAGCGCCGCGCTTCGGTCAGGCTGTGCCGCGCCATCCGCCGCGCCATCTCCAGGTACTGGCGCGCCGGCGAACCGTCGTCCGGCATCGACAGGGCGACCGCGTCGAGTTGCGAGGAAATGCCCACGAACCCCTGCGCCAGCGTGTCGTGTATTTCGCGCGCCAGCCGCGCCCGCTCCTCGAGCACCAGCGCGAAGCGCGAACCGATCTGGCGCACGCGTAGCCGGAACCCGAGCCACACCAGGCCGCCCAGCAGCACCAGCGCCGCCATCCGGAACCACGCCGTTTCGTAGTAATGCGGCAGCAGCACGAAGGCATAGGAATCCTCGGCCGGCGGCGCGCCAAGAGCTTCGGCCATCACCACGAAACGATAGTTGCCGTGCGGCAGGCTGTTGTATTCGACCATGCGCCGGCTGCCGGCGCGCACCCAGTCCGCATCCAGCCCTTCCAGCTTGTACCAATACTCGACGCGCTCCGGCGCGCTCAAATGCACGGCCGTGTAGCGCACCTGCAACCGCCCGGCGCCGGGGGCGAGGCGGGCCGGCCGGCTCAAATCCACCGGCACGCCGCCGGCGGAGATCTCCACCACGTGCACCGCCGGCGCGACGTGAGAGCGCGGCGCCGCGCGCGGATCGTAGACCGCCATCCCGCGCCCGGTCGGGAACCAGATGGTGCCATCGCGCAGCCGCACGCCGCCCGCGCTGGCCGGGTATTCCGGCGCGCATTGCCCGCTGCGCAGCCCGTCCGCCACGCCGTAATTCACCGGAACCAGCGCTTTCCGCCGGCCGGAATCGAACTCGCGCAACTGGCTCTTCTCCACCCGGCAGATGCCCCGCGTGGTAGCCAGCCACAGCGATGCGCCGTCGTCGAGGATCTTGGCCACGTTGTCGCTCAACAGCCCGTCCTTCTCGGTGTAGTGCCGGAAGCGGCCATCGCGAAGAGAATTCAGACCACCGCCGAAGGTGCCGATCCACAGCGTTCCATCCGGGTCCTGGTAAATCGAGCGCACGGCGTCGTTCGAAAGTCCGTCGGCGGTGGTGAAGCGGCGCCGCTCCTCGCCGCGAACGCGCCACAGGCCCTTGCCCGACGTGCCGGCCCACACCGCTCCGTCCAGTCCCAGGCAGAGCGTCACCACCAACGCGTTCGGCACCGGGTCGCCGGGTTGGACGATCGCAAAGCGCTCGCCCTCGCTCCGTTCCAGGCCCGCCGGCGTGGCCAGCCAGATCCGCCCCGCGCCATCCTCCATTGCGTCGTATACGTTGAAGCGGCCCATCCGGTCCTCGGGCCGGTAGAGGCGGAACGCGTCGCCATGCATCACCGCGAAACCGGTGCGCGTTCCAATCAACAGGTCGCCCGAGCGCGTGCCGCGAATCGAATAAACCTGGTTGTCGGGCAGCCCGTCGCGCGAGGTGTAGACGCGCCGCTCGCCGCCCGCGGCCAGCATCAGCCCGCTCTCGTGGAATCCCACCCACACGCGCCCGCCCGGATCCTGAAACGCGGTGGTCGGAATCAGGCTCGGCCATCCCTCGCTGCGCCCGTAGACGGTGAACGCGTCGTCGCGCAGCCGGCTGAGGCCCGAGTTGTCTCCCACCCACAGGTTGCCCTCGCGGTCGCCCGCAATCGAGCGCACGGAAACCTGCCCGGTTTCCGCCAGCGCGAAAGTGAAGCGCTGGCCGTTGTAGCGCGCCACGCCGCGGTTGGTGCCGGCCCAAATCGAACCGCTGCGGTCGCACCACAGGGCGCGCACCGTCGGATCCGGCAATCCGTCGGCGACCCGGTAGCTGTGCACCGCGCCCTCGGGCGCAATCGCCATCACGCCGCCGCTCGAGCCGATCCATACCGTGCCGTCCGCCCCCGCCGCCATGCTGGTGACGAACCGTGCCGCCAACTGGGCCTCGCTAATCGCCAGCGCGAAGCCCCCGGCCGAAAACCGGGCCACGCCGCTCATGCCGCCAACCCAAAGCTGGTGTTGCCTGTCTTCCACCACCGCGCGCACCGCCGTCAGCGGCCCCGGCGCATAGTTGGTGAAACGCCCGTTTTCGAAATGGCTCAACCATCCGCCGGCTACGATCCACAGCGTGCGATCGTGCCCCGCGTAGAGCCCCATAATAGCGTCGTCCTCGGGCAGGCCATCCCGTGTGGTGTAGGTCCGGAAACGCCGGTCGCGATACTCGGTGAGCCCGGCCGCGGTGCCGATCCACAACGCTCCGTCCGCCGTCGCCGCCAGCGCCGTGACGTAATTCGACGGCAGCCCGCCATCCCGCTTGTCGAAGATGGTGAACTCGTACCCGTCGAAACGCGCCAGCCCTTCTTCGGTGCCCAGCCACAGGTATCCATCGGCGGTCTGCGCGATGGCGCGGATGGTATCCTGCGGCAACCCTTCGGCCTGCGTCCAGACCTTGCGCGAATACTGGGTCAGGCTGCGATGCGGATCGAGCGCCCACGCGCCCGTCGCGGCGCCGCACGCAATCGCCACCGCCATCCATCGCACGAAATGTTCCCGGAGCCGCATCTGCACGAGCCGCCCAACAGTATAGCGCCTGGATTTCGGGAGCCGGAATCGGGCGCGCAAATGGAATCAGCCGATCACAGAAACTCGACCTTGCCGGCCATCTCCTCGGGCGATAGTAGGTCGTGGATCAAGATCAGGCGGCGAAGTATTTCTCCCACGGAGGTCGATCTCTGTTGACAGTAGCCGATGCCGGCGTGGCCCACACCGTTCGCGTGCAGGCGCAGGAAATCGTCGTCGTGCGTCACCAACACGCGGCCGGATGAAGCCGCGTACTCGATGTGTGCAATATCGCTCGCGCCGATCAAGCCCGCTTCGGCAGTCGTGGTGACATCGATGTTCCGCCGCCGGAGACCGGCCGCAACCTGGGCTGAAATGTGTTCGTCGAGATGAAAGCGAATCGGCACCGGTCAGGATGCTCTCTGGAAGCCTTCCTGGCGCAGCTTCGCTTCCAACGGGGACGGATGGCTGCGGTGGAGTTCTTCCGCGCGCAAGCGCTCGTCCCGCATCTCCTGCTGGATTTGATCCACGTGATCGAAGTAGTAAGCCAGCGCTGCGTGAACATCGGCCAGCGTGAGGGTGGGCACGTGGGAGACGATTTCATCCGGGGTCATGCCCTGATGCTCATGCCACACCACGACATCGAGCACACGGACGCGATGACCGGCGATGCAGGCCTTTCCGCCGCACACGTCCGGACTCATGGTGATCCGCTGCCCGGTGGACGTATCCATGATTCGAGTATACTCGACCAGTCCGGCCCGAGCGCCCGATGGTCTCCCACGCCCGCCCCGCGCCGTGTCAAGATAGTCTCTTATGTGGCTTGGTATCGATATCGGCACCGGGGGCTCGCGCGCCCTGTTGGTGGATGAGCGCGGGGTCGTCCGCGCCGGTTGCACCGCTCCTCACGAAGACATGGCGATGGCCCGCCCGCTGTGGGCCGAACAGCGTCCGCAGAACTGGTGGGACGCGTCGGTCTCCGCCATTCGCCAGGCGCTCGCCGCCGCCGGCGTCTCCGGCAGCGAAGTGAAGGGCATCGGTCTCTCGGGGCAGATGCACGGCCTGGTCGTGCTCGACGATAAGGGCGAGGTCATCCGCCCGTCGCTGATCTGGTGCGATCAACGCTCGCAGCCGCAGGTGGACGCGGTTAACGCCAAGCTCGGCCGCGAGGCCATCCTCCGCTATATCGCGAATCCGGTGCTCACTGGTTTCACCCTCCCCAAATTGCTCTGGGTGCGCGACCACGAGCCGGAGAATTTCGCCCGCGTGCGCCAGGTGCTGCTGCCGAAAGATTACGTCCGTTTCCGCCTGACCGGCGATTACGCCACCGAAGTTTCCGATGCCTCCGGCACCGCGCTGTTCGACGTGGTGAACCGGCGGTGGTCGATGGAGATGGTGGACGCGCTTGGCCTCGACCGCTCCATTCTGCCGCGCTGTTACGAATCGCAGGAAGTCACGGGCGTGATTAGCGCGGAGGCAGCCGCGCTCACCGGCCTCGCCGCTGGAACCCCTGTGGTGGGCGGCGGCGGCGATCAGGCGTCGAGCGCGGTCGGCAACGGCATCGTCGAGCCCGGCATCGTCTCGTGCACCATCGGCACCTCGGGCGTCGTTTTCGCGCACATGGAGAAGGTTGCCTACGATCCGGCCGGCCGCGTCCACACCTTCTGCCACGCCGTTCCTGGCAAGTGGCACGTGATGGGCGTCACCCAGGGCGCGGGCCTCAGTTTGCAATGGCTGCGCAACCAGCTCATTCCAGGCCTGTCTTACGACGATCTTACCGCCGAGGCCGCGCAGGCCAAGCGCGGCGCCGACGGATTGTTCTGGCTGCCCTACCTGATGGGCGAGCGAACGCCGCATCTCGATGCCACCGCGCGCGGCGGCTGGATCGGCCTCACCGCCGGCCACAAGCGAGCCGACTTGATTCGCGCCGTGATCGAAGGCGTGTCTTACAGCCTGCTCGATTGTTTGGAGATCGTCGAATCGCTCGGCGTGCCCGTAGCCAGCGTGCGCGCTTCGGGCGGCGGCGCCAAGAGCCCGTTCTGGCGCGGCCTGCTCGCGTCGATTTTCAACCACCGCGTGGTCACGCTTGAAACCCAGGAAGGCTCGGCCTATGGAGCGGCTCTGCTCGCGCTGGTTGGTACCGGCGCGTACGCCTCCGTCCCCGAAGTCTGCCGCACCGTGATTCGCGAAACCGACTCCGTCACGCCCTTGGACGCCGACGCCGCCTTCTACGCCCGCGCCCATCGCGTCTACCAGGCGTTCTATCCGGCCCTGAAACCGCTGTATAAGCAGATTGCGGAATTGGGGTAGAAGCGCGGCGGATTGCGCGATGGCGGACGGGGTGGCAGCGGAAGCGCCGATCTTCAGTATCTGCTGGTAAGTTACGAGACATTGATCGGCGAACCGGAGCGTGAGGTGGCGCGCATCTGCGAACGCCTGGGCGAGGAGTACTCTCCTTCCATGCTCGACGCAACGGAGCCCGCCGTGTCCCGTCCGCACGTTCCCTGGATGGAACGCGCCTGGGAAGCCGTCACAACCGGACGGCTGGAACGGTGGCGGCAGGAACTCACGGCGGAAGAAGCGTCGCAGATCGAGTGGGCCGTGGGAGACCACCTGGAAGCGTTCGGCTACCAGCACGCCGGCGGCGCCGGCCTCGCTCCCCGCGGATTGCCCGCGGCCTGGCTTTTGCCGCGTGGGACGGCTTCCGCACGCGGCTGGAACAACTGCCATCCACCTGGTGCCACCTGACGCAGCCGACCAAGCTGGCAAAGGAAGAGTATTGGATAAGGAGGCGCATTACGAAAAGGCAGACCAGGTTCCCTGGCACGGGCTGACGTGGCGCAGGCTGGTCGAGCCGGCCCGGCTTCTTCTGGCGCGCTTCGGCGAAGATGAGTTGCCTGGAGGTGGCGAGTCTCCGGGTTGGCGACATTCCGTGAAGAGAGCCCGACGGGTGATCCCGGCTGATTTGGGTGGCCTGTCGCGGGAGTGGTTGCCCGGAGGCTGTTACATTTCGTAACAACATGGCGGGGCAATTTGCCCCGCCATCAGATAGCTAAGTCGCTGAAAACGCACGAACTGTGTGGCTGGATCCGGGGTGAATTTGCCCCGTTTAGGCGTCTCCCCGGCCGCGGCGAGCCTCCGGCGGGCCAGCTCCCGACCCGCGACCATGCTCTTCGGCACGGCTCACCGTGACCCGGTTCGCACCCGGCTGTAGCGCCATACGACTGCAGAAACCGAAGAGCGCGGGTACGATTGCGTGGGCCATACGAGATTCCCGTGTCCAGTGTGGCATGGGAGGGATGCGGGATGAGGCTCGTTGCGCGGGGAGATGGGCATAAGTCCCGTGGGGCTGGCGGGTTGGAGGATACGGGAATAGTTGGTTGGTGTGGTGACCGGGCATTGCACGGCGGCTTTCGGCCGGAGTTGTACAACGAAATGATCTGAGGTGTGATCGGCACTTTTTCGCGCGGCCGCTATGCAGAATTAAGCGGCATCCGGCGATTATGGCGATAGGTGGAGTGTGCGCCGCGCGGGTTTTCCGGTCGCCCTGTTGCTATGCAGGATTGAGTGGAATCCGTCGATCATACCGATAGGTGGAGTGTGTGTCGCGCGGGTTTTCCGGCGGCGGGTCGTCAGTTTGCGAGCCGGCAGCGGATGGCTCTTGGCTGCGGCCGATGCGGGAAAGGGCGTTTGGCAGGGCGCATGTGCGGCCGAGCTCTTTCCGAGGCGCGCGTGATTCGCTCGGGACCAGCCATGGCGAATCCGCGCGTGCGGACGGCCCGCCGTCGCCCATCACGTCCGTTTCCTCAACAGAGATTAGTCCAGTGTAGTGCGTCAGAAGTAGTAACCA
>PMKM01000101.1 GCA_003157745.1 Bryobacterales bacterium
CTGCCCATCTGCGCCAGGATCGCGATCAACGCCGCCTGCCGCAGGTAAGTCGACTTACCGCCCATGTTAGGGCCGGTGATGATGGCGATCAGGTTCGCGCCGCCATTCAAATACAGGTCGTTGGGAATGAAGCGGCCCGATTCTTCCCCGCTCAGCCGTTCGATCACCGGATGGCGGCCGGCCATTATGCGCATCTCGCCCGTGGCCGAAAAAGTGGGGCGATGGTAGCGATTCTCCGCCGCCACTTGCGCCAGCGCCGCCGTCACGTCGAGTTCGGCCACAGCCGCCGCGGTCCCGCGAATGCGCTGCGCCTCGGCGCCCGCGCGCCTCCGCACATCGGCGAACAGATCCTTCTCGAGAGTGAGAATCTTCTCCTCGGCGTCGAGCACCTTGTGTTCGTATTCCTTCAGCTCCGGCGTGGTGAAGCGCTCGGCGTTCGCCAGCGTCTGCTTGCGCTCGTAGTCGGGCGGCGCCAGGTGCTGATTGGCGCGCGTGATTTCGATGTAATACCCGAAGACGTTGTTGAAACGCACCTTCAGCGAACCGATGCCGGTGCGCGTCCGCTCGCGCGTCTCGATTTGCGCAATGTAGCGTTGGCCGTTCTGCTTCAAGTCGCGCAGTTCGTCGAGCTCGGCGTGAAAGCCGGCGCGAATCGTGCCACCATCGGCGATGTTGAGCGGCGGCTCGTCGGCAATGGCATCGAGCACCAGCCTGGCCACGTCCGCCAGTTCGTCCGCCTGCGTGTGGAGATCGCGCAGGCGCGTGCTCTGGCGCGTGCCGAGCGCGCGGCGTAGCGCCGGAATCTTCTCGATCGAGCGGCCCAGCGCCAGCAGGTCGCGCGGCCCGGCCGTCCCGAGCGTTACTTTGGCCAGCAGCCGTTCCATGTCGAGAATGCCGGACAACTGCTCGCGCAGTTCCGCCCGCGCGATGGTCTGCTCCAGCAGTTCGCCCACCGCGCCCAGGCGTTCTTCGATTTCGACCGCGTCCATCGACGGCCGCAGCAGGCGCTGCCGCAGCAGACGCCCGCCCATCCCCGTGCGCGTTTGATCGAGCACCCCGAGCACGGTCGCCTGCGCCGCGCCGCCCACCGAATCCGCATCGGCCGCGAACACTGGCTCCGTCAATTCCAGGTTGCGCACCGTCACCGCATCGAGCACCATCGAATCGGCGCGGTTGTACCAGGCCGGCCGGTCCAGGTGATCGAGCGCCGCACGCTGCGTCTCGCGCAGGTAGTGTAGAATGGCGCCCGCCGCTCCCACCGCCGCCGGCCTACCGCCCAGGCCGCAGCCATCGAGCGTGAGCAATTTGAAATGATCGCGCAGCGTGCGGCCGGCGTAATCCGCCGTGAAGACCCAATCTTCGACCTCCGTGCGCACGAAGCGCGGCGCGCGGTCCGCGGCCTCCGGCGCCAGGTCGGCCGGGAAGAGCACCTCCTTCGCCGCCAGTTGTTCGAGCGCGCCCGCCACCTCGCCCGCGTCCATCTCGGTCACCCGGAACTCGCCGGTCGAAACATCCACGTGCGCCACGCCGGCGCGCGCCCCGGCCGGCGCCACCGCCGCCAGGAAGTTGTTTTCGTGCGACCGCAGCAGGCTCGCATCCATCGCCGTGCCCGGCGTCACCACGCGCGTCAGCTCGCGCTTCACCAGTTTCTTGGCCAGCCTCGGGTCTTCCATCTGGTCGCAGATGGCGACCCGATGCCCCTTCTGCACCAGCCGCGCGATGTAGCCTTCCGCCGCGTGGTAGGGCACGCCGCACATCGGAATCGCCGCGCCCTTTTCCTTGTTGCGCGAAGTGAGCGTGATCTCCAGGTCGCGCGCCGCCACCACGGCATCCTCGAAGAACAGCTCGTAGAAATCGCCCAGACGGAACATCAGCAGCGCGTGCGGCACCCGCTGCTTGATGCTGTTGTACTGCCGCATCAGCGGCGTCGAAGCGTCAGCCATCGCACCTGGTGGGGCAGGCTTCAGCCTGCCAACGCCCGCTTGCGGGCGCGCGTCTCCTCCGCATGAGCGACCCCACTCCGAGCCACGGATGAACGCGGATCAACACGGATAAGCCTCTTGTCATTCTATCCGTGTTCCTCTGTGTTCATCCGTGGCCCGTACTCTTCTCACGCGTAAATTCCCCTGAGTGTGATGGCCGCCGCCACGCGGTCGAGCGCCAGCATATACGCCGCCGTCCGGTTGTTCACGCGGTGCTTCTCCGCGTACGCGACCACCGCGTCGAAGCTCTCGACCATGATCTCCTGCAACCGCTCGTTAACCAGTTGCTCGTTCCAGAAGTAACCTTGCCGGTCCTGCACCCATTCGAAATAGGAGACCGTCACGCCGCCGGCGTTGGCCAGAATGTCGGGAATCACGAAGACCTTCTTATCGAAAAGTACTTCGTCGGCCAAAGGCGTGGTCGGCCCGTTGGCTCCTTCGCACAGAATCTTGCAACGGATGCGGTCCGCGTTTTGCGACGTGATCTGGTTCTCGGTCGCTCCCGGCAGCAGCACGTCGCACTCGATGAACATCGCCTCGCTCTTGTCGATCGCCTCGCCCCCGCCAAATCCGACGATCGATCCGGTCTCCTTGCGGTGCTCCTGCAGCGCCGCGATATCGAGGCCGTGCGGGTTATATACCGCACCATCGTATTCGATGATCGACACGATCTTGAATCCCCGCGCCGCCATCAGCCGCGCCGCCATGCCGCCCACATTGCCGAATCCCTGGATCACCACGCGGCAATCCTCCGGCGCGAGCCCCAACCGCTTCAGCGCCTGCAAAGTAACGATCATGCAACCGCGTCCAGTGGCTTCCGGCCTTCCGCGCGAACCGCCCATCGAGAGCGGCTTGCCCGTCACCACCGCCGTCGTCAGGTGCCGCGCGTGCATCGAGTACGTGTCCATGATCCACGCCATTATCTTCTCGTTGGTGTTGACGTCCGGCGCCGGCACGTCGCGCTCCGGCCCCAGAAAATCGATGATCTCCGCCGTGTACCGCCGCGTCAGTTTCTCGAGCTCTGTATCCGACAGCAGGTGCGGGTCGCAGATCACGCCGCCCTTGCCGCCACCGAATGGGATGTTGACGACCGCGCACTTCCAGGTCATCCACGATGCCAGCGCGCGCACTTCGTCCAGCGTCACGTCCGGCGCGAAGCGAATGCCGCCCTTGGCCGGCCCGCGCGCCAGCGAATGCTGCACCCGGTAACCGGTGAAGACCTCGATCCGTCCATCGTCCAGTTGCACCGGGATGTTGACGGTGATCTCCTTGTTCGGTGCGCGCAGCACCTTGCAGATGCCTTCGTCGAGCTGCAACCGCATGGCGGCTTCGTCGAACCGCGCCGCGGCGGCGATCCACGGATTCTTCTCGTTTTCGAGCGAAATGGAAATCGGCGACGTCATGGTAGCCACTTGTCTTGCGCCTCCGGTTCCATTATCACCCGCGGCGCGCCCGTAAGGGCCGGGCATTCCCAACCAGCCTTCAAGGTTCTGCATTCTCGCGCGACCTCCAGTAACGCCGGCGGTCTCTGCCGCCGGTGCCCTTTGAGGGAACCGAACCGCGCCCGAGGTCAAGCTCGCGCAGGACGCAAGACACCGGCGGCAAGACCGCCGGCGCTACCGAAAAGCGGAAACTCCGGGAGCGGCCGGCGCGACGTCAAGTGAGCCCTCAAGAGGTGCACCAGCTTACAATAGTTGCGATAGGAGATCGGGGAGCCCGGACAAAATGGGCTTGGACATTGTCGAGTATGTAATGGCGGTGGAAAACGCGTTTGAGATTGCGTTCGACGATGCAGACCTTTCGCGTATCCGGACTGTCGGCGAGTTCCACCAGTTGGCGTTGAAGGAAATCCGCTGGAAACAACCGCACCGTAGCGCAGCAGGCACACCGAGGACGGTGTGTGTCAGCAGCAGGGCGTTTTACCGCCTTCGACAAGCGCTAATCAAGTCCGGTGTGGCTAACCGGAACCAGGTCGCACGGAAGACATCGCTGGAATCACTGATTCCCAGGCACCACCGGCGGGCGATATGGGACGAATTGGCTCATTCAATGAGGTGTGCGCTGCCCCGACTGGAGCGCCCAGATCTCTTGTGTGGCGTTCTCGTTCTGGTTTCCGCGCTGGCGGTCCTCTGCCTGACCGCGGTCGGCGCGATGCGGTCTGATGCAGACTGGACATTGTGGCTGGTGCTCGCTGGCGTGGGGCTGCCGGTCTTGTCCTTCTTGTTGTCGAAACCTCGCGCGATCGAATTTCACCGGAACTGCCGGACGGTAGAAGGCTTGGTCGAGTGGCTCGTGATGAAGCAACGGCCCAGGTTCGCCGAGTCAGATCGCGAATGGAGCGACCGTGAGGTCTGGGAGACAATCTGCCACCTCCTCGTGGAGATGCAGGGCCTGAAGCCCGAGCAGATCAGGCCTGAGGCGACGTTCGTAGACGACCTCGGGATGGACTGACCGTGAAGCGCCGGCAGTCCCGACGCGACCCATCACAGAGTCCCAGCGCTGGTCCGTCCTACCGGCGCAAAGCTACAGCTCTATCCCCAATTCCCCAATCACCCGCACCAGCGTGCTCACCAGCCGCTCCACGTGAGCTTCGGTGTGCGCTGCGGTACAGGAGATGCGCAACAGGTTCTGCGCCGCCGCCGGACGCAGCACCGGGTTGATGTAGATGCCCTGTTCGAGCAGCTTCTTGCACAGCCGGCACAGGTCCATCTCCTCGCGCACCACCACCGGGACGATGGCCGTCTCGCCGGGCAGCACCGAGAAACCGCGCGCCCCCAGTTCGTCGCGCAGTATCTGCGCCAGCCGCAGCACATGGTGCCGCCGCTCCGGCTCCTGCTTCATGATCTCGAGCGCGGCTCCCGCCGAGGCCACCGACGCCGGCGGCAGACTGGCCGAAAACACGAATGGCCGCGAGGTGTGCTTCAGATAGTCGATCACCGTGTGGTTGGCGGCGATGAATCCGCCCACCGAGGCCAGCGATTTGCTGAACGTGCCCATCACCATATCGACGTCGTCCAGCACGCCCAGGTGTTCGGCCGCGCCGGCGCCCGTCGCGCCCAGCAGCCCCAGCCCGTGTGCTTCGTCCACGTATACGCGCGCCCCGTATGGCTTGGCCAACCGCGTAATGCCCCGCATGTCGGCGATGTCGCCTTCCATACTGAACACGCCTTCCGATACGATCAGGATCTTTTCGTCCGGCGGGCAGTTCTCCAGGCACCGCTCGAAGTGCTCCATGTCGTTGTGGCGGAACCGCACCGTGCGCGCCGGCGAACGCAGCGCGCCTTCCACCAGGCTGGCGTGCAGATTGTGGTCGCACACCATCACGTCGCCCTTTTCCGTCAGCGCGCTCAAGGTCGCGTAGTTGGCCTGGAACCCGGTGCCGAACGTGATGGCCGCGTCCTTGTGCATCAGCGCCGCCAGCTCCGATTCGAGCTTCACGTGCAGGTCCAGCGTCCCATTCATCAGACGCGATCCGCTGCATCCGCTGCCGTACTTCTTCACCGCTTGCACCGCGGCTTCCTTCACCTTCGGATGCGTGACCAGGCCCAGGTAATCGTTCGACCCGAACATCAGCACCCTGCGCTTGCCGACACGGACCTCCCCGGGCCCGCACCCTTCGCGATCCCCGAAGACCTCGAAGTACATGTAGAGCCCAGCGGACTGGAGATCACCCGGACGAGTGAAGTTCCGGCATTTTTCGAAAATGTCGTTGGTCCCGCTGCCCCTTTTCTTGCCCGCGACGTCGCTAGTAGAAAGGCGCATCTTTCTCAATTCCATTCATAAATTCGGTACGTCTTATACCGTTCCGCCCCCATCATTTCGAGGGACCGGTTCATAAGTACGTTGTCTTCCAAAATCCACGACATCTCGCAGTCGCTATAGCCAAGCTTCCGGGCATTGCGCGTCAGCGTAGCATAAAACGCAGCCGCCAGCCCGGACGCGCGGTAGTCTTCCATCACGCCCAGCACCAGCACGCGCACACTCTTGATCAAACGTTGATAATACAGTATTTTAACCAAACCCGTGGGGAATAGCCTACCCCCCGCCGGTTTGAGTGCCTGGTTGACGTCCGGCAGCGCGATGGCGAACCCCACCACGCGCTCGCCCACCTGGCCCACCAATACCAGCTCCGGCTTGAGGATTTGCTTCATTTCCTGGCCCATCAGGGCGAATTCCTCGTGCGACATGGGAACGAATCCCCAGTTGCGCTCCCATGCCGAATTGTACACTTGCCAAACTTTTTCGACATCGGCCTTGAAATGTTTCATGTCGATCGGCCGCACCACGATCCCGGCCGCCGCCATCGCCCGATCCGCCACCCGCTCGCTCTTCTCGGTCCCCACCCCGGCCACGCTGCTGCCATATGCGTACAGGTCCTTCACCTTGCGCAATCCCGCCTCGACCATCAGCTCCGGATAGTAGGACGGGTTGTACGGCATCATCACCAGCGGATCGGAGTCGAAGCCTTCGATGAGCATCCCGCACTCGTAGTTCGTCGAGGGGTTCACCGGGCCCCGCATCGCCTTGGCACCGCGCGTCTGCAACCAACGCCACGCCTGATCGAGCAGCGCCTTGGCCACCGCCTTGTCGTCGATCGATTCGTAGAAGCCGAAAAAGCCCGTTTCCTCGCTGTGATACCTGTTGTGTGCCTTGTTCCAGATCGCCGCAATCCGGCCAACTACTTCTTCGTCGCGCCGCGCCAGAAAGAACTCCGCTTCGGCATCCTGGTAGAACGGGTGCTTCTCCCGGTCCAGCAGTTCCTTCATCGCGATGCGCAGCGGCGGAACCCAGTGAGGATCGTCCCGGTAGAGCCGGTACGGCAACTCGATGAACTGCCGCAAGCCGGCCTTGCCTTCCGCTACCGCTATCTCGATTCCTCCCAAACGTTCACGCCCTTTCCCGCAGAACGCGGTAAAAAAATGGTGAAACCAAAATCAGGGCCGCCGCCAAGGCTGCCCCTGCGAGCAGATCGACCGTGTAGTGGTATCGAAGATAAACTGTAGCAAAAATGATCGACAGTGTGTAGCAGAAATAGATTCCAAATAACCGGTTCGATACTAGCCGGCTCATCGAACACGCCAGAATGGTCAGCTCCGTGTGCCCACTGGGGAAGCAGTCGTAGGCCGTCGATTCCAGCCTGTTCAGCGTATGCTGCATGTTCTGGAACAGCCACAGCCCCTGTAACGGCATGTGCTCCAAGGGTTTCAACAGAAATCGCGGACCGAGCGCCGGCACCAGCAGGTAACCCACGTATGACGCCAGATAGCCCAATGCAATCAAAAACGCGAAATATTGGAACTCTCCGTAACGCCGCTGGCGCCATAAAATAAACCCCACCAGCAGTACCGCCGGGACAAAAAGCGTGTAGACAATCTGCAAGTATTCGGTCAGCGCCGGGCTGTAGATCCGCTCCAGCCAGACCGTAGGGTATGCTCCCCAGAAACGAAGGTCCGCGTTCGCTAGCCACCCATCTGCGGCATGGTGCCGGATGGCCGGAACCAGTCCGGCCATTTCCTTGTAACAGGCCCCCACATAGGGCAAGGGATACCAGAAGCGAAAGAACCAACTGGTCGGGTTCGGCAGCTTGATTTCAATCAGCAGCAGCGCCACCGCGCCCACATGCGCCGCCGCCAGCGCCGCCCGATCCGGGATCGCGCCCCACCACCCCACCAGGAGAATGCTCGAGAACACCAGGTAGCCGAGAATGATCTTGTCCACCGGCCACAGCCGCCGGCCGGCCGGTAAGACGTTCAGTAGCTCAGCCATCCGGCCTCTCTGTACCATGCGAGCGTCTTCGCCAACCCGTGCTCCAGATCCGTCTCCGCGCGAAATCCCAGCTCCGCGCCGGCTCGCGCCGTGTCGCACGTCCATGCCGCGCACAGCCCTTCGCGGATCTTCTCCCGCGAAACGATGCTGGGCTTCCCGCTCAACCGCGCCCACGCTTCCGCGCAGGCTCCCACCGCCAGCCCGAGCGCCGGCGGAATCCGCAACACATGCAGCTTAACTCGCATCAGGCCCGCCGCGCACGCCGCCAAGCCGCCCCAGGAAACCGGCCGCTCGTGTGCCATATAATACGTGCGCCCGGCCCCCGCCTGGGTCGCCGCCAGCCCGGCCAGCCCCGCCGCCAGGTCGCCCACGTAGATCGCGCTGAACCAGCGCTCACCACCCGCCATCTCAATCGACCAGCCCTTGGCTACCGTCTTCAATATCTGAAAAACGTCCGTGTCGCCCGGCCCGTACACCACCGGCGGCCGAACGATCACCGCGCTGGGGTAGCCGGCGCGCACCAGCCGTTCCCCCTCCAGCTTGCTTTTTCCGTAATGCGTCAGCGGGTGCGGCTCCGCGTCTTCGCTCACCGGCTGCCCGGCCGCTTCCGAGGGCCCGATCGCCGCCAGCGAGCTGACGTGAACCAGCCGCGCGCCGGTTCCCTCCATCGCCCCGAGCAGGTTCTCGACGGCGCGCACGTTGCCGTCGTAGTACTCTTCCCGCCGCAGCGCTTTGGTCGCGCCCGCCAGGTGGATCACCGCGTCCACGCCCGCGAGCGCTTCCTTCAGCCCCGCGCCCGTCCCCAGGTCGCCCGCCACCACTTCGGTCGCGCCCAGCGACGCCGCATCCACCCGTCTGCCCGCCTTCGGCCGCACCAGGCAGCGGACCGGCGCCCCGTCCGCGCGCAGCCGTTCCAGAACGTGGCGGCCAATCAATCCCGTGCCGCCAGTGAGCAGGATCATTGGGCTATTGTACTGTGCTGCGGAACTCGACTTCGCCGAAGTAGCTCTCGGCTACCGTGCCGGTATGCTGAGAGTTGATCTGGATGCGCAGTCCCTTCACCCGCGGCGCCGGCTTGCCGAACGCCCGCGCGTAATCCGCCGCCACGTTGCGGCTCTCCGAAATCCACTGGTTCGCCTGCCCGGCTCCGGATTCGCAAACCACGGCCACGATGTGCACCAGCGGAATCGCGCTGACGCTTTCCATCGTCCCTCTCGGCGCTCCCGTATCCCAGATGTAGGAAATCACGTGTCGATCGCCAAACGCCACCAGCAACTGCGCCGCCTGGTCGTCGGTCGACGATTTGCGGAAATCCCCGCCACCGGGAAGTTGCGCCACTTTCCAGCTCCAGGCCAGGTACGGCATCTGCGCCGGGTCCACATCCACCGATTTCTCGAGCGAGAACGACGAACTGAGGCTCATCAGGTGCAGGCACGCCGTGTCCGCGTCCTTGCACACCGAGACCACCGGCTTGCCGTGGTTCACCTTAATCTCCCAGCCCGCTGGAAGGCGTCCCGCCTCGCGCCCCGCCGTGCTCAAAACCACCATCGCCAGAGGCGACGTCTCGGCCACAAACGCGAACACAAGAATCGGGAGTAAGATGAACTTCTGCAATGTACGTCACACCAATTGCGACAGAGCTGTAATTATTATTCTATCGCACGACGTCCGCAGGCGAGTCGATCCATGCCAACTTGCGCGGCTAAAAGTGCAGCCGCAGCCCCAGTTGGATCATGCGCGGGCCGCCCGTTCCCAGGATCGGAGATAAGCCGCTGCCGGGGCTGCCCGTGCCCAGCATCATGTTGAGCATCGACGCCGATTGGCCGAATAGCGGGTTGTCCAGGTAGCGCACCGGGTCGGCGAAGTTCGCGTGATTCAGCGCATTGAAAGCGTCCACGCGGAATTCGAGCGCCAGCCTGCCGCGAAGGGAAAAATCGCGGCTGACCGCCAGATCCAGTTGCGCCATGCCGAACCCTTCAATCGCGTTCCTGCCCAGTCCGCCCTGCTGGCCCGCGGGCAACGCGACGAAGGCGGCCGGATTCAAACGGCGTCCTCCGGGCGCGTTCGGATCGTCGATCCAGAGCTGTTGACTCTGCAGCAACAGCGGGCGAAACGCATTGGTCAGGCTGATGCCGGTATATTCCTCGCTGTCGAGCACCGTGATGGGAAAACCGCTGCGCGCGCGCAGAATCGCGTTGGCCGACCATCCCCCGGCCAGCCGCCGCCAGAACGCTTCGGCCTCCCGTTGCGGCACCGTGTAGCCGAAGGCGGCGGTGAAGGATTGCCGCAGGTCGAAATCGGAGGCGCCCCGGTCGCTCGGCGTGCCGGCGCCGGCCCACAGCAGGAACGCGTCGCTCGAATCGTTGTCGATCGCGTGCGACCAGGTGTACGACACCAGGCTGTTCCAGCCGCCGGCGAAGCGCCTCCTGTACTGCGCTTCGAAGGCGTGGTAGGAGGAGTGGCCGTGGTTGGTGGTCAGCGCAATCCAGGACGTTCCCGAACTGCCCGCGCCGCCCACCTCGCGGCGAATCAGATCGTAGCCGGCCGAGCCCACGTATCCGGCCGAGACGATATCGTGCGCTCCCAGCGCCCGTTCGAGCGACAGGTTCCACTGCGCGGCGGCGGGCAGCCGCAAGTTGGGCAGAAACGCGTAGCTGAGCTCGGAGGCATAAAAAGGATTGCTGTAGCCAGTGTAGCTGGCCAGGCTGAGCGGACCGCCGTTGATCGAGTCCGCCGCGATGCTCATACTCGAGTTGTAATACAGGCCCCCCCCGGCGCGCAGGACCGTCTTGCCATCCCTGGTCAGACGCCAGGCGAGACCCAGGCGCGGCGCGAAGTCGCGGTAGGAAGTCGGCCACAGCGACGTGACCCTCGGGCAACACAGCGACGAGATTTCCGAAAACGGCATCACCGTCCCGCTTGCGTAGTCCAGAAACTTGGTGTCGGCGCTGGGAACCGGCGCCGGGCTGAATTCCCAGCGCAGGCCCGCAGTCAAGGTGAACCGCGAGGAGACGCGCCAGGTATCCTGAATCCACAGCGACAACTCCGCCACGCCGGCCGATTCTTCCACCGCTGCGCTTTTCGCCACCCACAGGTTCTGCTGGCTGGCGAGGTCGGCCACGCTATCGGCGATCACGCCCAGCGCCGGCGTGGCGTCGCGGCGGATGGCGATCACGTGCCGGTAATCGGCCCCCACCTGCAGGTCGTGCCGGGCGAAATGAATCCCCAGCGACCCGGTGGTCTGAAACTGCCGCTGGCGCCGGCTCCCTTCTTCTCCCGAAACCAATTGCCCGATTCCGCCGATCGTAAAGCGCACCAGGTAATCGCAGCTCTCGGTGACGAACAGGAACGTCTTCGTCAGCGGCTGCAATTGGCAACCCGGCCCCAGCGCCCCGTTGCCGCCGTTCCACAGCGAGTAGGCGCTCGACTGGCTCTCATTGGCGCGCACCGTGAGGATCGCCCGCGGCGTGGGATGCGCGATCAGCCCCAGCGTCAGGCTCTCGAAACCCAGGTCGATGCGGTTCACCTGGAACGTGCCGAACTGGTTTTCCGATGGCGCGTTGCTGTAGCGGCCGAACGCCGCCACGCGGGAGCCTATGGCCTGATCCAACCGCGCGCTGCCGGCCGTCAGCGCCGCCGGTTGCTCGGAGCGGCCCGCCCAATCCCCGATCCCCGTGGTCAGCGCGCCCTCGTTCGGCTCCGGGTAAATCCTCAGCACCGGCTGCGCCCACGCCGCGGCGGTCTGCCGCGCCGCCAGCGAGGGCACCGGCTGGTTCCACACAAACGGTTGCCGCAGCCCCATGTGCTCGAAGGAAATGAAGCCGAACGTGCGATTGGGGATTACCGATCCGCCCAGCGTCTGGCTGATGTCGCTCAGCCGCGCCTCGCCGATCCCCAGGTTGGCCTGGTTGGCAAACCAGTCGTTCGCCGCCAGCAGTTCATTGCGCCATTGATAGGCCACCGAACCGTGCCATTGGTTGGTCCCGGACTGGCTGGTGATGGCGATCTGCGCTCCCGGCAGCCGCCCCATCTCGGCGCCAGTGCTCGATGTGCGCACCGAAAACTCGTCCACCCCTTCCGGCGAAATCAGCGAATCCAGGCTGCCAAACGCGCTCACCGGCGGCAGCGTCCCGCCGGTCGATTGCGCCGGAATGCCGCCCGCCGTCACTCCGTTATTGGCGCTCACCCCATCGAGCGTGAAGTAGTTCGTGTTCGGTCGCTGGCCCGCGGTGGCGAATTGGCCGGCCTCGCCGCGCGTGGCCGGCGTGACGTTGGTGCCCGGCGCCGTCTCCAGCAGTTGCAACAGGCCGCCGCCGTTGAGCGGCAGCCGGGTGATTTCGTCGTGCTCGAAGGCCGTCTCGGGGGCGGCGTCCTGGCGCTCCAGCGGCGAGCGAGTCCCTTCCACAATCACCGTCTCGAGTATGCTCCCCACCGGCAGCACGAAGTCCGCCGCCGCCGGCTGCGCCTCCGCCAGGCTCATGCCGAAGCGCACCAGCGTGCGGAATCCCTCCTTGCGCACGGTGATCTTGTAGATCCCGGCTTCGAGCGGAACCACCGCGTAGGCTCCGCCGGTTTCCGATTCCGCGCTGCGCCGGAACCCGGTATCCTGATTGGTCACCGTGACCACCGCGCCCGCGATGCCGCCGCCCGAAGTGTCGAACACGTGCCCTGCCAGACTCGCGTAGCGCTGCGCGGCCATGGGCCGGCCCGCCAGTAGAATGGCTGCCAGGACCGCGATAACAACGCGCGCGCGCATCATTATCTACTCTATCAGCCGCGCCCGCGCGCCCGCT
>PMKM01000167.1 GCA_003157745.1 Bryobacterales bacterium
TGTTGTGGCTCACGCTCAGATCGCACTGCCAAAGCGCATTCGAGGGATCGGCGTCGGCCAGGCGTCGCATCACCGCCAGAGACTCGCGGTAGGCTGCCAGCGCCCCGGAAAGGCCGCCTTGGGCACCCAGCACGTCGCCTTGGTCGACGATAAGGGTACAATGTTGCCTGAGCCAGTACGGTTCTTCGGACTTGGTTTTAGGGAATCGCGTCAGCCATCCCTCCACAGCGCCCAGAGCTTGCGTTACTAGGTCCAGCCGGCCTGTTTCTTCGAGTCGAACGGAAACCTGGTAGAGGAGCCCGAACGCAAGCGGTTCCCAGAGCCGCTGATCGACGTCGGTACGGAGCAGGGCGGCGGCGTGTTGCAGAAGTGATGCGGGCGAGGCGGACGTTACCGTTCCGCCACTGGCAGCCAACGCGGCCGTTAGGTTCGTGTGCAGCCAGTTTCCCAGGCGTTGCCGTAGATCCGGGTTGGAACCATCCTCGACACGCGCGAAGCGATAGCCCAGCACGTGGGTGAACTCCCAGTGGCCGTTATCCGCGCGCCGCAGCAGACCGCGCCGGGCAAGGATCTTCAACGCTTCATTGGCGCGCTTCTCGCCAGCGTGGTCCCCATCGGCCCCACCCAACGCGGCAACGATGGCCCCGGGCGGAAACGGAGAACGAGCGAGCAGGCCCGCCGCGGCGAGGGCCTGCCGCGAGGCATCGTCCAGGCCGCGCACGCTGCGTCCGAACAGCCATTGCAGGGTGTGCTCAGTCCGTTTGGGATCGGTAAGTCCGGGGAGAGCCTCCGATTTCCAATCGGCGACCAAGGCGGCCGGGTCTTCCTCATCGCCCGCCAGGAGGTTGCCCGCCCAGTTGAGCGCCAGCGGATGGCCTTCGAGCAGCCCGAGCTCGGCTTGGCGAACGTCCGCGGCCAAGGGGCGGTGCCGGGTGAGCCAGTCGAGCAACGCCGCCGCGTCATTCGGAGGCAGAGCTTCCCTGACGTACACACTCTCGTCCACCACCGACTGGGTGCTGAGGCGGGTGAGAAGCAGCCACCGGTTCTCCGGCGAAAGGACGCCGAACAAGTCCGGGATGGTGCCACGGCCATCGATGCCGTCGGCTTCTTCGCCGCCTTCGACGATCACCAGAATTCGCCGTGCTCGGCAGGCTTCGGTGGCGCGGTCGCGGGCCGGGCGGCTCTCGAGGAATGCCGCGCCGCAGAGCCGGTTAGCGAGAGCGCTCCAGGCGGGCTCGAGGTGGCCGCGGAAGGTGTAAAGATCGAGGTACACCAGGCCATCCGGAAACGGGCTACCAGGAAGGTTGGCTGCGTTCGCGCCTACGACGTCAGCCAACGCACTGGCGGCCAGCGCGGTCTTACCGAGGCCGGCGGGCCCGACAACAGCGGTATTCAGGCCGGCGCGCAGCCGCTCAATAAGCTGGTTCCGTTCCGTTTCGCGGCCGAAGAACTTGGAGGCAGCCGCCGGCATCTCGCGCGGAATGCGGGGCGGCTCATTTCCGGCGGGGGAACCGGTGACCAGCTTGACGATTACTTCGGCGGGCGCGGCGGGCGTGGAGGGCGACGCGCCTGGTCCTGGAGGCGGGACGGCCGGTGGCGCCGCAAGCACATAGTCGCGAAGGAGGTTGCGCGCGGCGCGGCAAACTTGATCGCCACGCTCGCGCGGTTTGGCGATGGAGAGATGGTCTTCGTCGAGACCAACCGGATCTGCGCCCACGCCAGGGTGAGCGGAAGTGGGGTTGACGATGGGGAGCAGTCCTTTAACGCCACGCTCCTCGAAGTAGGTGACTGTCTGAATCTTGTGGTGCGAGGCGTGATTGCGATACCAGTCGAACAAATCGCGCAGGTGGGCATCGTGCTCGCGAAGGTCCTCGATGCTGACCGTCGCGCCAAAGACGGCGCGAAAGGCATTCATCAGCGATGCCAGCGAGGCCCCTGCGTGAGGCGTTGCGAGGAACAAGACGGCGACTGTCCGACTGGCCACGCGCTGCTTGTGCGGCTCCGCGGAGTCGCTGGATTTTCGAAGGATCTGCTTGGCGAGCAGGCCACCGAGGCTATGGCAAATGAACATCAGGGGACGATTGCCGAGGCCGTGCTGGATCATCAGGTCCAGCACCTGCAAGGCTCGGTCGGGCAACGGCATGCTGTAACCGGAATCGCGCGAGCCCAGTCCGATCAGTCGCGGAATCCTGGCCCAGCGGGTCGGACTGGCAGCGTAGCCGAGCGACCAGACGCCGACCTGTGGGAACTCGCTCCCCAGCCAATGCGGCCAAGAGGTGGAATCGTCCTTTCCGTAGCGCCAGGTGGCGAGCGGATCGCCGCCGAGGCCATGCAGGAAGACGACATCCGCCTTGCGGGCGGCTTTGTCACAGCCCGAGATCTGATGAAGCTGGCTCACGGATCGACCTTCTATTATGTGCGATCGGACCGAGGCAGCGTTACACTTTTTTCATTGGTTAGGTTAAAACGGGTCAGCGCGAACTGCGCGACTAATCCAGATCGTTCAGCAACCGCGCTTACCTGGCTCGCGCGCGCCGTCTTCGCCAGATCAGGTAGCCGCCCAATGCGATGACACCGGCGAAGGTCAGGTAGACCAGGTAGTGGTGGATGTTATGCTCGACGGACTCCCAGCGATCGCCGAGGAAGTAGCCTAGCGATAGAAACGTCGACACCCAGAGGCAGGCGCCCAGATAGGCGAAGAGGGCGAATTGGGGGGCTTCGAGGGCGCTCATGCCGGCGGCGTAGGCGGTGAGGTGGCGAACGCCGGGGATGAAATAGCCGAAGGTGAGACTCCAGTGGCCGGCCTTGTGGAACCAGGCGTGGGCCTTCTCCACGTGGTCTTCGCGGATGCGGACGTAGCGGCCGTAGCGGTGAATCAGCTTGAGGCCGAAGATGCGGCCAAGCGAGTAGCTGAGGGTGATGCCGCAAGCGCTGCCGGCGAACGCGGCGGCGAAGGCGAGCGGCAAGCGAAAGGTGCCGCGGAAGACCAGGTAGCCGGTGAAGGTGAGCAGGGTCTCATCCGGCACAGGCAGGCCGACGATGCCCAACATCAGCAGTCCGACGATGGCGGCGTAACCGTATTGGGCGATCCAAGCCAGGATGTGTTGTTCCATGGGATGAGCGCGGATTAAGAATGGCGCCTCAAAGCACCAGCGAGGAAATATTCACCCGCGTGCGTTCGCCGGCAACGACGACGATGCCGCTTTCGGTGACGTGATGAAACTGGCGATCGTGTTCGAGGTCATAGCCGATTTCGGCGTCGTCGGCGACGCGGACGTTCTTGTCGAGAATGGCGCGGCGCAGCTTGGAGCGGCGTCCGATATCGCAATTATCGAGAATCACGCACTCGTCGACGACGGCGCCGGAATGGACGCGGACGCCGCGCGAGAGGATGGAATTGCGGACCTTGCCGCCGGATAGGATGCAGCCGCCGGAGACGATGCTATCGATGGCCTGGCCGCGGCGGTTCTCGTCGTCAAAAGTGAACTTGGCGGGCGGATCGGCGTAGCTGGCGCTACGCAGGGGCCACTCGGGGTTGTAGAGGTTGAGCGCGGGAATCACCTTGCGGAGGTCCATGTTGGCTTCGTAATAGGCCTCGATGTTCCCGACGTCGCGCCAGTAGGGCTGGGAATCGTCTGGCTCGCCCGGAATGCGGTTGTCCCGAAAATTGTAGGCGTAGATCCTGGCCTGGCCGGCGAGTTTGGGGAGGACGTCGCGACCGAAGTCGTGGCTGCTGGCCTCTTCGGCGGCGTCGTCGGCGAGGAGGCGGAGGAGGCTGCGGGTGGAAAAGATGTAGTTGCCCATGGAGGCGTAGACGCGCGTGTCGTCGCCGGGAATGGTGGGCGCGGTGGGGTTCTTCTCGTGGAAGGCGAGGATGCGGCCGTCGTCGCTGGCTTCGATCACGCCGAAATCGGAGGCGTGGCGCTTGTCGACTGGGATCGCCGCCACGGTCACCTCCGCGCCCTTATCCAGATGGAAATCGAGCATGTTGTTCAGGTTCATCCGGTAGATGTGGTCGCCGCCGAAGATGGCCACGGCGTCGGGATCGGCCTGTTCGACGAGGTTGATGTTCTGGTAGATGGCGTCGGCCGTTCCCTGGTACCAGGTTTCGCCCGGAGAGCGCATTTGGGCCGGGACGGGAATGATGAACTGCGATTTCAACAGGGTGCCGAACTGCCAGCCTTCGCTGAGGTGCTGCAGCAGGGACTGGCTGCGGAACTGGGTCAACACGTAGATCGAGTAGATGCCGGAGTTGATGAAGTTGCTGAGCACAAAGTCGATAATGCGGTACTTGCCGCCGAAGGGGACGGCCGGCTTGGCCCGCTCCTTGGTCAACGGGTACAGCCGGGTCCCTTTTCCACCAGCCAGCACGATGCCCAACACGCGTACGCGCATAGTCTTCACCAAAGCCCTATTTTTTCAGGCTAGTACTGGGAATTGCAAGAACAATTTGCGGGGATCGCCCCAGCGGCTAAAGTAATTCGCCGGTCTACCGATAGATTCATAGGCGGGACGAATTTTATCCAATGATTCCCATTATCGGAATAGTCGTCGTGTTTGGATCCATTGTGGCTGGCTACATGATGGAGCATGGCAAGCTCAGCGTGCTGATGCAACCGGCCGAGTTGCTCATCATTCTGGGGTCGGCCATTGGCACCCTGGTGGTGGCAAATCCCCTCCCTACGCTGATTCGTATCGGCAAGGGGATCGCGAGCGTCTTCACGGGCGGACCCTACACCAAGGCCCTGTATCTGGACAACCTCAAGATGCTCTTCGAGTTGTACAACCACGCACGAAAGGCGGGGACGGCCAAGATCGAAGAGGAGGTGGACGCACCGGAGAAAAGCCCGGTCTTCAGCAAATATCCGAACTTCCTGAAGTCGCACCACGCATTGGCATTTCTCTGCGACACGCTGCGCATGGCGTGTTCGGGCGGCGTGGAGCCGATGGACATCGACAACATGATGGAAGCCGATCTGGAGGTCCACCACCGGGAATCGGAGGCGCCGGCTTCGGCGCTTACCACTATGGCCGACGCCTTGCCCGGACTGGGAATCGTGGCGGCGGTACTGGGCATCGTTATCACGATGGGCGCGCTCGGAGGCCCCAAGGAGGAGATCGGCCACAAGGTAGGCTCGGCCCTGGTGGGTACGTTTCTGGGCATCCTATTGTGTTATGGCCTGTTTGGCCCGTTGGCCGCGGCAATGGGCAAGCAGGTCACGGAGGAAGCCAACTACTACGCCTTCCTCCGGATTGCCGCGTTGGCCTTCATCAAGGGTATGAGCCCCATCCTGGCGGTGGAACTGGCGCGCCGCTCGATTCCGTCCGAGGTGCGCCCGACGTTCAAAGAAATGGAGACCACCTGCCGCAACGCAGGCAAGGCGCCGGCCGCCAAGGACGCGCCATCCGACAAGCCAGCGGCCGGTAAGCCAGCGGCCGGTAAGGCGGCGTAAACCATGGCTGACAAGACCGAGGAATCCGGGCAGGTCCGGCCGATCATCGTCATCAAGCGGAAAGCCGCTGGACACGGCGGGCATCACGGGGGCGCCTGGAAGGTCGCCTACGCGGACTTCGTCACGGCGTTGATGGCGCTATTCATCGTGCTCTGGCTGATGGGCCAGGACAAGGAGATACAGAAGGCCATTGCCATGTACTTCAGCACTCCAGCGGGACCCGGCCAGCAGGTCAAATTCGCCATCCCGAGCGGCCCCGGAAAACAGGCCGGAACCGAGGCTGCCGGGGTGGGAAATGCCATCGAAATCCCCAAGGAAGACATGAGCAAGCTGCGCGAGAAGATTCAGGAGGCGCTGAAACTGGTGCCGAACTTCCTTAACCTGAAGGATCACATAGAGATCACGATCACTGCCGACGGCCTGCGCATCGAGCTACTGGAAACGGAAGCCGGCGTATTCTTCGAATCCGGCAAGCCGGTTCCCACCAAGGGGGGCAGTCAACTGATCGGCGTACTCGCGAGCGAGTTGGGCAAACTGCCCAACGGGGTGATGATTGAGGGCCATACCGACGCCAAACCATACAGTAGCGATGGGACCTACAGCAACTGGGATCTTTCGACCGACCGTGCCAACGCCGCCCGCAGGATCATGGAGGACAGCGGCTTGCGCGCGAACCAGGTGAGCCAGATTCGCGGCTTTGCCGACCGCCAGTTGCGCCATCCGACGGATCCGATGACCGCTTCCAATCGCAGGATTTCCGTGATTGTGCAGTACATGCCCGCGCCCGGCGACGGCGACGGCACCAGACACGATGCATCGCCGCCAGGCGGAAGCGTGGGAGGGGGAACCAAGCCATCCGCCGCCGCCCCGCCTCCGGGCAACGCCAAACCCGCAAAATAGTCTGCGCGATGCGCCGGCCTGCGGATTCCGCACAGCCAGTGCTCACTCCAAGGCGTGGCCAAGCGCCCGCTCAAGAAGCCGCGCGTACGCCGCAAACTGCTTCCATCTCCTCCAGCACCTGTCGCAGGGCCGCCAGCAGCGCATCGATGTCCGGCGGTGACAATCGTCCGACGGTCCCGACGCGGAAGCAGGGCTCCGTGGTCAACTTGCCGGGGTAGATGACGATCCCCAATTCGCTCAGCCTCCCATAGAACGCTTCGAATTGAAACGCCGGGTGCTTCGGATAGCGGAATGCGGCGATGACGGAGCTCTGATCCTCAGGCGCCAGGTACGCCTCGAAGCCCGTCTCCGCCACGCCGCGCATAAGCGCCATGTGATTCGCTTCGCCAGCGCCTACTGAAACGCCAGCAGGGCGTGCGTCGGCGGTGTGAATCGGAACTGCCCGTCGGCGGTGAGTCCGGCCCACTGCGCGTGCAGATCGAGGCTCGGCGTGCGCGCGTCCTTTGGCTTCGAGCAGCCTGGCGCGCCGCGCCAGCACGAACCCTAAACCGGGGACGCCCTCGATGCACATGTTTGGCCGACGAGATTAGAAAATCGATGCGCGCCGCGGCGAGATCCACAGGAATGGCGCCGAAACTGCTCATGGCATCCGCGAAATACACAGCGCTGGTGCGCTCCACCTCGGCGCCGATCGCCTCGATCGGGTTGAGAATACCCGTGTCGTTTCGTCGATCGTCCCAAACAGAATGACTGGCCATATGGACCCGCTCGATGACAGTTTGATGTCAAGTGTCGCGATAACAACTGTTCATCGGCGATCTCGTTCTTGTAACACTCTCGTCAGCGGAGTGTCACATCGATGAAACCGCCCACTTAGTATTCTTCCGTGGAGATGCACCATCCGGCGTCCCGGGACAGGACACTCCGCCGTGCTCCGATTTCGCCCCGCCCATAAGAACACTTTGAGGAGGTTCCTGTTGGAACTCGGCACACATTTCATTCGCAGACACATCGCTATCCTTTCGGCCGTTTGTCTCGCCGCCTCGACCCCGGCGCTCGCCCAGTCGACTTACGGCTCGATCAACGGTAGCGTCACCGACCCATCCGCCGCGGCGAGTCGCGGAGCGGAAGTCGAAGTCATCAATTCGAATAGGAACGTCACCAGCAGTGCCTTCGGGCTCATCAGTCAAAGCCAACTCCAGCAGCAGGACGGGGCTCGCCCGATTCAGATGATGTTGCGGTTTCAGTTCCAGCTAAGTCGCATCTCTCTCGCAGCGGCCACGGCTTGGGTCTCGAACCCGCGGTGGCCGCCGGATTACTTTCACGTGTTGCTACATTGTTATTGAGGCCTGACATCCTATGACTCTCTCCCGCCGGCTTTTTAGTACGACTTTGTTAGCCAGCATGGCGAGCGGACCGATGGCAGCCCATCGAGCCGGGCAGCGCGCCCTGCTATTGATTTCGATCGATGGCATGCGGCCTGACTATGTCTCCGCGGCGGGTGCGCACGGCCTCAAGATTCCCAACCTGCGCCGGATTTTCGCCGAGGGCGCTCATGCCAGCGGCGTGCGCGGCGTACTGCCCACGGTGACTTACCCCAGCCACACCACGATACTTACCGGTGTCTGGCCCGCCAAGCATGGCATTTTCAACAATCTTACTTTCGACCCGACGGGAACTAACTTCGAAGGTTGGTATTGGTACAGCGAAGAGATCCAGTCGTTAACGCTTTGGGAGGCCGCCGCGAAAGCCGGCTACCGGGTGGGGAGCGTGAGTTGGCCCGTCAGCGTAGGCGCGCCGGGAGTCACGGATCTGATCCCCGAGTATTGGCGCGCGGCCACGCCCGACGATCTGAAGTTGATGCACGCGATCTCGACGCCCGGCCTGCTGCGCGAGTTCGAGGCCCAAATCGGTCCTTATGTCACCGACCTGGAAGACGCGATCCCCGGCGACTGGTCGCGCACGCGTTACGCCGAGGCCATTATTGCGCACACACGCCCGCGCCTGATGACGGTGCATCTGGCGGCGCTCGATGAACTCGAACACCAGACGGGTCCGTTCAGCGCGGAATCGAATCGAACACTGGAGGAGATCGACGTCATGGTGGGCAAACTGAACGACGCCATGCGCCGCCAGTATCCCGGTGCGGCCATCTGCATCGTCTCCGATCATGGCTTTGCGCGCATCGACCACCAGTTCAGCCCGCGCGTAGCGCTGGTCGAAGCCGGCTTGCTGACGCCCAATCCGAAACGGGATTCGCTCCGGGCGCCAGCCGTCACCGAATGGAAGGCCACGTTGTGGGGAACCGGCGGGTCGTCCATGATCGTGCTCAAGGATCCGCGCGACCAAGCCACTCGCGACGCGGTGGCGAAGCTGCTGCGCGATCTTGCGGCCGATCCGGCCAACGGTATCGCCGGCGTGCTCGACCGCGACGCGATCACCCGGCTGGGAGGATCCGCCAAGCCCGATTTCGCCATCGACATGACACCGGGTTACTCGATCGGGGCCGCTCTGGATGGTCCGCTAGTGCGGGAGATCAAACCCGGCGGCACGCACGGCTATGCGCCAACTCATCCCGAGATGCTGGCGTCATTCCTGATTGCCGGCTCGGGCATCCGCCCCGGCGAGGCCGGCGAGATCGACATGCGCTCCATTGCTCCCACGCTGGCCAAGTACCTTGATGTGGCGATGCCGTCAGCCGATCTGCCGTCTCTCAATATCTTCTAAGCCTGAATCCCGGAGGCAATCTCGGCGAAGTTCGATCTCCACCACACCGAGGCGGTGGCGCCGGCGCGCAGTGGCTAAAGCCCACATAATATGCCCCGGCGGCGCCCTCGAAAACACTGGGCGTCCCATTGGGCGAGTCCTTTGTTCTTCATTTGGACCGTCGCGAACCCCGGCGGGCAAGGAACACGAAATAGGGAGTCACCGGCGCTTCCGAGTCCGATAGCT
>PMKM01000128.1 GCA_003157745.1 Bryobacterales bacterium
CGCGCCAGTCCCTTACCCGACAAAAGTATCGCTGGGGTGGAACGTACTCGAACCCACCGTTCAGCCGAGTCTGATTCGCATATTGTCCAACCCGCTGAACCTGGGGTCTGTACTCGCCGAATCGCGCGGAAGTCCCCATCGCGCATCCTAGCCATGTCCCCAAACATCACTTGCATCCCAAAGGCCTGAGAGAACAACATGCGCGTAAAGTTGTTGCGATTCTCGCTGGGTCCCTCCATACGACAGTGCCGCGCAACCGTCTGCCAGTCGAACTGTCGGGCGGCATGCATCAGGACGGGGTAGCCCTTAATCTTCGGCTTCTTGCTGCCGGTCAGTCCCGCCAAGCCAAGACCGTAGACCATGCTCATAAGGCCCATCTTGGCCTCGCAGGGGAACCACATCCAGTCCGGAGCGAACGCCCCGGGGAGGCCGGCAAACAGCGTCATCATCGACTCCTTCATGAGCTTGGTGATTTCGCTCGCGGGAAGCTCGATCTTGGTGTACTTCTTCTGTTTCGCGGCCGGCATCTGATGCTCAGGTCCGGCACCTGGGATCCACAACTTCTTCACAGCGTAGTAATCGGCGGCGATCTCCGCTGGCGTGGCCTTCCCTGAACCATCGCGACGGATGAATGGGAGCTTCTTGGCCTCCTCCACGGTGGCCAGCATGCATCCTTCTCCAACGGTGACTAATCCCTTTGGATCGACATACACGTGCGGGACGTCGTCTTCCAGCTTCGGGGTCGCCGCGTCAAAGTACACTTGATCGACTTGGTAACTCGGGACGCCTGGGTAATAGGTGCGCGAGGGCAGCGAGACCTTGCCGGCCAGGCCACACGCCCTTTCGCCAAAGCAGGCGGCCTGTTGGGCGTCCGCTGGATGGACCTGAAGTATCTTCACTTTCGAATCGCCCGCCATCGTTTCCCTCCGAAACGGTGCAATGCAGAGAAATTATTATAGCCCAGCGCTTCGGACGCGGCTTTCCGAAGGCGGGGTTGCCTCGGATTCCGCATCCTGATATCCTTTGTATTCACCCCAAATCCCCCATTCATTCACAGGAGAACAACTCGTGGCAACAAAAGTAGGCATCAATGGATTCGGCCGCATTGGCCGCAACATCGTTCGCGCCAGTTTGCATCGCAGCGACATCGAATTCGTGGCGGTCAACGATCTCACCGACACCAAGACGCTCGCGCACCTGCTGAAGTACGATTCCGTACTCGGCGTACTTCCCGAGGAAGTCAAGGTGGAAGGCGACGTCATTTCCGTGGGCGGGAAGAAGATCAAGGTCTTCGCCACCAAGGACCCGGCGGAACTGGATTGGAGCTCGGTGGGCGCGCAGATCGTGGTCGAATCGACCGGCTTTTTCACCGACGCCAAGGATGCCCGCAAGCACCTGCGCGGGACGGTGAAGAAGGTCATCATCTCGGCCCCAGCCAAGAACGAAGACATCACCATCNNCACAGCTACACCAACGACCAGAAGGTGCTCGATTTCCCGCACAAGGACCTGCGTCGCGCGCGCGCCGCGGCCTTGAACATGATTCCGACCACGACCGGCGCGGCGAAGGCCATCGGCCTGGTGATGCCGGAGCTGAAGGGCAAGCTGGACGGCTACTCGATGCGCGTTCCGACGCCGGACGTTTCGGTGGTCGATCTGGTCGCACTGCTCGCGAAGAACGCCACCGCCGAGGAAGTGAACGACGCGTTCAAGAAGGCCGCCGCCGGCGAACTGAAGGGCATCCTGGCCTACACGGACGACCCGGTGGTTTCGACCGACATGCTGCACAATTCGAATAGCTCGATCGTGGACGGGCAGATGACCAAGGTGCTCGATGGCAACCTGCTGAAGGTGGTGAGCTGGTACGACAACGAGTGGGGCTATTCCTGCCGCGTGGTCGACCTGATTGCGTTCCTGACGAAGAAAGGCCTGTAAGAGCCATCGGGCCGCTGGCCGGATGGATTGGGAAGTGCGCGAGGGGCAGACGTTTTCGTCTGCCCCTTTTTGTATGTGCCGAGCATGTTCGGCGGTTGGGGGTACGCAGACCGGCAGCGGTGGTGCGAGAAGGGGAAGCTGGGGACCGCCTGTCCAGGCGCGTGGACGCGGGAGGAGATCGGCGGGCGCTCGGAGGAAGTACGCCCGCCGGCCGGGCGGTGGAAATCGCAAAATTCCCAGACCAACCCAATGGTATTGACGATTTCCGTTCCGCCAGGGTTACAGAGGAGAGCGTCTTATCCCGCCGCGTCACGGCGGAGGGCAGGCTGAACGAGGCGCGCGGAGAACGTTAAACGGGAGTCGGAGGCGCGTGCCCCACGAAGTACCGCCGTCCTACTGCGCCAGCAGAGTCTGGCAGCGGCCGAGGCTGCCCTGCAAATTCGCTATGGCGGAAAGGACTTGCGAGGGCAAATCGCCGGGAGCGTTCTGACCCGGCGTGACACCGAGCATGATCGAAAGCAGCACTTCCAGGCGCCGCGAAGCGACGAAGCTGTCTTCGGCTGCCTGCTGCCACTGGGTATCGCCAGCCGCCGGCTGGGCCGCAGCGGCCTTGCCACCGAGACCGGCCAACACGGGGCCGAGCGAGTTTTCCATCACGCGCACCTGGGTCGCCAGCGCCGCCACGTGGTCGCGCGCCAACTGGTGCAGTTGGGCGCGCTCGGCCGCGGCCATGGCGGCTTCGTTTCCGGCCTTGAAACGCTCCGCCACGCTACGCAGCGCGTAGGCGTGCGACATGGCGGCTTCGTTCCCATCGAGCACGCGCGCGCTGAAACGTTCGAAAGCGGCGCGCCCGCCGAGCTGCTTCTCGATGCGCGTCTGTATTCCCAGGTTGGCGGTATCGCCGCCGGTCGTAGGAGCCGCTCCGGGAGGCGGAATCAGCGTCGCTTCGGGCTGCGAGAAACGCACTTCCACGTTGGCGTTCGAATCCAGCAGTTCGTGGATCTGCCGCTGGCGTTCGGGCGAAACTCCGGCTCCGGACACCAGCACCTTACCATCGGTCAAATTGACTTCCACAGGATCGCCCAGGTCGGCCCCAATCCGGTGCAGGAGAGAAACCACCTGCAGTTCATCCGAAATCGAGGCCGAGGACCTGGGCGCAAGTGCAGCCGGCCGGCTTGGTACGACTGGCCGCAAGGGAGCCTCGTGAGGTGTCGCAACGGGAGAACCGTCGGGTTGGATAGGAGGCTCCATAACCTGGGTAAAATCAATCCAATTCTGATCGCGAAACTCGAATTTGCTTTCGACGGGCGTCAAGTCTGCCACGCGCAGGAAGAGCGTGGCAGACGCGAGTTCGCCTTCCGCCGCCTGGGTGCGAATGCGGTAGCACGCCTCGTGCGGATCTTCGGCGGCCGGCTCGGTATCGACCGAATCCGTCTTCTGCGCCAGGCCGTCGCGCCATGTCTCGAAAGCGCGCGCGCTGAGCGGGTCGGCATCGTCGAAGTGCGCCGACTGAAACGCCATGTGGATGTCGGGCGGCAGCGGCAGATAGTTTCCCGCCATCCCGCCAACCGTGTGCAGCACCGGCGCGCCGGAGCGCATGTGAACACGAATGGTACGCACGGGCGCCGGGCGAGAAACGGCCGCAGCCACCGCTTTACGCAGCAGCGACGCCGCCTGCACGCTGGGCGCGTGGCCGAGTTCGACCACGGTCGCAACCAGCAGCGCAGCCGCAGCGGCCGCAGCCACACCCCACTGCCAAACCGGGACCAGGCGCGGTAAACGCTTCCAGAAAGGCGCGCCGGCGAACTCCGCATCCACGCGGTCGAAACCACGATCGAGCGGAGACCACGCGTGCGGCGCCTCGGGAAGGAGAACCGCCAGCACCTGCTTGCGGTAACGGACGCAATCGGCCACGGTGGCTTCGAAGGACTCCATCTCCGCCCGGCACTGCCAGCAGGCTTCCAGGTGCTTACGGACCTGCCGCGCCTGACGCCCCGGCAACTCGCCATCGAGCGCGCGCAGCAGCAAGCCAGCTTCGGGATGTCCGCTGGGCCAGTTACTCATCGCGCACCTTCCTCAACCGCTCCATGGCGCGGCGCAGGAACTCGCCGACGGCCGAAGCGCTGATGCCCATGGCCGCCCCGATTTCCGGATACCGCAATCCTTCCATGCGCAGGAACAGGCAGCGTTTTTGTTGATCCGAAAGGCCCTCGACGGAGCGGTGAAACCGCAACATGCGCTCGCGCTCCAGCATGTCCTCTTCGGCGCTGTTCTCCGGCGCCGCGAGGCGCGCTTCCAGATCGGCGTCGAAAGCGTGCTCCGAGGCGTGGGTGGCGCGCACTTTCAAACCCCAATTGTGCGCCACGCGAAATATCCAGGCCCGCGGATTCTCGATTTCTTCGCCGCCCTTGAGCGCGGCATAGAGGCGAAGGAAGACCTCCTGCGTCGCGTCCTGCGACCGCGAGGGGGTCAGCCCAAGGGTCATCAGGTACCGGTAGACATCGTCGCGCGCGTCCTCAAATAGCTGAGCTACTTGAATTTGCAGCGCCGACGCTGCGCCTTCCTGACGCAAGATGCCCACCAATTCCTCGCTCATTTGGAACGCGGCCATACACACTGCTCACCCCTAAGACCCGAAAACGCGCTTTTCAACTACACCCAGGCCAACTTTTTTTAAAATATATTTTTTGGAACTTCGCGAGCAGGTGTAGTTGGAATCGCCATTTGCGGGTCTTTGTAACAGACGTCCAATCTCATGCCGGGTCCAACCGTTTGTGTGGCCATCGTAACGTATAACAGCGCGCGCTACATCCGCCGCTGCCTGGAAGCGGTGCTGCGCCAGCGGGGCGTGCCGCTGGAGATCCTGGTGATGGACAACGCCTCGACGGACGGGACGGGCGCCGCGCTCGGCGAGTTCGCCTGGCGCATTCGCGTGATCCGCTGCGGCCGCAACCTCGGTTTCGCCGAAGCCCAGAACCGCGCCATCCGCGCCAGCCGGGCGGAGTGGGTGTTGACGCTGAATCCGGACGTGCTGCTGCGCCCCGGCTTTGTCCGCGCCCTGGTGGAGGCGGGCCAGGCGGACCCGGAAGCGGGCACGGTTTGCGGCAAGCTGCTTTCGATCGGGCCGGGTTTCCAGCCGCTGGCGGAAGCGCGCATCGATTCGACCGGCATCTGTTTCACGCCCGACCTGCGCCACTTCGACCGCGGCTGGGGCGAGGCGGATCGCGGCGTCTACGCCAATCCGGAATATGTCTTCGGCGCCTCCGCCGCGGCGGCCCTCTACCGGCGCAGCATGATCGAAGACGTCGCCATTGGCGGCGATTTCTTCGATCCCGATTTCTTCGTCTACCGCGAGGATGCCGACGTGGCATGGCGCGCCCAGTTGCTGGGTTGGCGAACGCTCTATACGCCGGCCGCCGAGGCCTACCACGTGCGCAGCGTCACGCCGGCGAACCGGCGCTCGCTGCCCGCCCTGATCAACATGCATTCGGTGAAGAACCGCTTCCTGATGCGGGTGAAAAATGTGACGCCCGGCGTGTACCGGCGCTGCTGGCTGCGCGCCACGCTGCGCGACGCGCTGGTGGTGGGCGCATCCTTTATATGGGAGCCCACCTCCGCGGCGGCTTTCTGGCACGTCGCCCGCTGCCTGCCGCGCGCGCTCGCACGCCGCCGCGCCATCATGGCCCGCCGCCGCGCCGGCGACGAGGAACTTGCCGCATGGTTCAGCTTCCAGCCGACCGCGCAGCCGATCGAACCAGCCGAAGACGCCGCCTTTTCCGCGCCCGCCGTCTGACCGGGTTTGACGCGGGCTATTTCCCGGCTGGCTTGCGCTCGATCGCGAAGTCCCAGATCTGCATGTTCAGCGAGTCCGGGGCGTATTCGACGACGGCGTATTCGCCATCGGGGAGCGGATCCTTGGGCCAAATCTTGTACATTTCGGCGGGGTCCATCTCGCGCTGCAAGGTGTCGACCAGGGTTGGATTCTCTTCCACATCGTGATCGACGGGCAGGTAGACGATGTTCTCGACGATCCGCAGGTTGCCCTTGACGGTGAGTTTGGCGATGCCGAAACGCTGCGGCTCGGAGAGCTGCAGGTAGAATTCCTGCTCGGGGTTGGTGAAGACGGTGGCCGAATGCGCGCCCTCGATTTCGAGCGTGCCCTTGCCGCTCAGCGCCTGTCCGATCGGCGTCAGCACCTTCAGCAACTGGCGTCTCTTATTGATGTGAATCTGGGACACGGCCGGCTTCATCGTCCGGGTCTGGTTGCCATCCAGCCAGTAGGCGCCGGGCTCCTGCGGGATGCGCGAAGTTTCCTTTTCGAGCGCGCGTTTGGCCGCGTTCTCCTCGGCAAGTTCCCTCGAGTCCCTGGCGATCTCGGCCCGCCGTTCGGCGGCCTCGCTTTCCGTGCGCTTCAAATCCGCCAGGGCGAGCGGGATCTCCTCCCAATCGCCGCGCTCCACGCTGTAGTAACGCACGCGATCGTCGATCACCTGGTATTCGCGGACGACGTGGTAGTTGCCGTCCTTCAGATACAGCCGGACGTTGGCGGCCCAGACCAGCACCGCGAACAGCAAGCCGAGGATCGCGCTCCGCCGCATAGCTTCACTCACTACTGTAACCGCAAACCGGCTGCGAACGGGAAACGAAAGCGGCCGCTACTTGGATTCGACGATGTAAGTCGGCACGATGCCGGCGGCGGTGGTGAAGCCGGACTTAGGCGTGGACACCCAACTCGAGCAGCCCTGCACCTTGCCGAGATAGGCGTGCGGATGGACGTCCACCTGCATCTCGCGGAATTCGAGGCAGCCGAAGCTCATCAGCGGGAAGACCGAGCGCACGGGGTCGACGCGCTCCTGCACCACGTACGGACTGCGCGCGGCCTGCTTGAGCGCGCGATCCCATTCCGCGCTATCCATCTCCCAACCGAAGTAACTGTGCTGGTCGCTCGAATCGTCGTTCGGCTTCAGCGCCAGCCGTTCGCGATTGGCGGTGATGAATTCCATCAGGTCGATGGTCTCCTCCGCGTGGGTGGTCTTGCCTTGCGCCACCAGGCGCGTCCACGGCACGTGATCGCGGATGGCCTTGCGCTCCGCGATAGGAAACTTGGCAGTGAGCGATTCGTCCGTCAACAGGCCGAACATCGCCTTCTTGTGCGCCAGTTCGGAGCGGAAACTATTGATCACGCACACCGTCCGGTCGCGGTAGGCGCGCACCAGCGGGTGGGATAGGTCGAAGCGCAGCAGGAATTCCTGCACGCCCAGCCGGCGATAGACCAGGTTGATTTCGAAGTTACCGCGGCGCAGCACGCCGTTGCGGTATTCGAGCTGCTCCGGGGAGACGATTTCCGCCTGATAGCCTTCCTGCCGAAACAGGTCGCGGAATAATTCGAACTCGCTGTGGCCGGTATGATAGGGCGAGCGGAATTCGACAATCGCTATGTTCGGCTTCTTATCGCCGCCAAACTGCTTGTAGGACTTGAGCAGCGCCTGTAAGAGGTGCTTGCGCCCGGATACCTTGCTGAGCGTGAACTTCTTGCGGAACTCTTTCATCGGCGGGATGTCGTAAAACATATCCGCCAGGCGGTCGGCGTAACCGGCGCCGGTGGGCGAATCGGCGTTGTACTGCACGAAATGCAGATGGCCGTTGACTAAGTGCGTATCGAGGCGCGAAGCCACTTCGAAGCTCGAATAACCAGGATCGATGGCGGCCAGCATTTTCTCCGCGGGAAGCAGTTCGAGGCGCGCCATCAGGCCGGCGTCCTGGAGCACCAACTGCTCCATCCGGTCGATGGCGGCGATTAAGGATTCGCCCGTCTTCACCAGCGATTCGTACTGGCGGCGCGAAATGAAACTCGGCCGCAGGAACGGACAGACCAGGCGGCCGCCGGCCGACAGCCCGGCCTCCTCCATTTGCACATGGAGTTCTTCCGCCCAGCCCAGATCGCGGTGCACACCGTTCTCCAGGAGCTTGTTGTACTTGCTTACTGCTTCATCCAACTGAGACATGCTTGACTTACGAATCTACCTGGCCTAAGAATTCGCGCCGCAAGCCCGTACCAAGCCCGCCATACACGGCTCCGCGAGCTCAGGCTCCAGAGTGAGGCGTATGCCGGGCGGCGGAGGCGATGACCGGCGAGCCCAATCAATTGCGATACGCAGCCTGCTGGTATCGAGTATCCCACACGAATCCCGAAAAACCTAGGACTTAGTCGACTGTTTGTGACTTAACCACAGTCATTGCAATGCGTTAGGAGATTTTTTGGCTTTAACGGAAAATTCACGCGGGAGGGGGTTGTACACGCGAGGGTAAGCCAGATTGAGATCCGACATGGGCGGTCTATCGCAATCCTGCGCGCGCTTGATCGGCAAGACCGCCGGCGCCAGCGGGATTATCGCCAATTGAAAGTTGTCCGACCTATAACACGTGATAATACCCGCCGCGCTCGAGCACTTCGACGGGAGTGTCGAAGAGTTCGCCGAGCACGTCCGCCTGGAGCACGTCGCGCTTGGCGCCATCGCACGCAATCCTGCCGTGGCGAATGGTCACGACGCGCTCCATTTCAGGAATGATGTCGGGCAAATGGTGGGTCACCATGATGATGCCGATGCCGCGGCGCGCGAGTTTCGAAAGTGTCTCGCGCAGTTCGCGCGTGGCGCGCAGGTCGAGGCTGGTGGTCGGTTCGTCCAGCATCAAGGCCTGCGGGGCGTGCACGAGAGAGCGCGCGATCAGGAAGCGGCGCGCTTCGCCCGAAGACATGTGGTCGGTCGAGCGATCGGCCAGATGGGCGATATCGAGGGTCTCCATAGCTTCGCGCGCGGTCGCTTCCATTTCCGGAGTGACGGCGTGATACGGCCAGATGCCGACGCTGCCGAAGAAGCCCGAGAGGACGATTTCAAGACCCGAGTAGTTGCGCGTGCACATCTGCATCCAGTCGTTCGAAACCAGGCCGAGCCGGCTGCGCAGATCGAACAGGTCCCAGCGCTCGCTGCCCAGAATGCGCAGCGACCACGGCTCGGGCTTCAGCCGCGGATAGAGGTCGCGAGAGATCAGCTTCATCAAGGTCGATTTGCCGCTGCCGTTGGGGCCCAGGATGGCGACGTGCTCGCCCTGCCCGATGGACAATGTGACGCCATCGAGCGCGACGCGCGGGCCGCGCTGGACGGTGACGTTCTCGAGTTCGATCAACGGAATGGAGCTCACCCGACCATTGTAAAGGGACGGCGTCAAGCGGGCGCCGACGCGTGTTACTCTCATATGGAAACCCTGTTTTGAGGCCTGATATGTCCTATCCATCGATACGCGATCTCGATTTGAACGGCAAGAGAGTATTTATCCGCGTGGACTTCAACGTCCCGCTGGTCAAGAACGAAAAGGGCGAGATGGAAATCTCGAGCGACAAGCGCATCAAGTCGTCGCTACCGACGATTCAGTACGCGCTCGACCACGGCGCCGGCGTCATTCTGGCGTCGCACCTGGGCCGCCCCAAGGGCGAACCGAATCCGGAAATGAGCCTGCGCCCGGCGGCGGTGCGGCTGGCCGAGTTGCTGGGCCGTCCGGTGAAGATGGCGCCCGATTGCGTGGGACCGGAAGTGGAAGCGATGCTGCCCAAGCCGGGCGAAGTGCTGCTGCTCGAGAACCTGCGCTATCACGCCGAGGAAGAGAAGAACGATCCGGAGTTTTCGAAGAAGCTGGCGGCTCTGTGCGACGTCTATATCAACGACGCATTCGGCAGCGCGCACCGCGCCCACTCTTCGACCGAAGGCATCGTCCACTTCGTTCCCACTTCCGCAGCGGGCCTGCTGATGGAGAAAGAACTACAGTATCTCGGCATGGCGACCACGAATCCGCCGCGGCCGTGCGTAGCGATCCTGGGCGGCGCCAAAGTGTCGGATAAGATCGAAGTCATCGAGAACCTAGGTAAGATCGTCGATCAGTTGGTGATCGGCGGCGCGATGGCTTATACGTTCCTCAAGGCGCAGGGCAAGCCCGCCGGTAAGTCGCTGGTCGAAGAGGATAAGGTGGATCTGGCTAAGAAGCTGCTCGCCGAACTGGGCAGTAAGTTGCTGCTGCCGGTGGACCACGTGGTGGTTTCCGAAATCGCCGCCGGCGCCGCCCACGAGACCGTCGAGACGATACCCGCCGATAAGATCGCCGTCGACATAGGTCCGAAGACGATCGCGCTGTTCGAGAAGGTGATCGCTTCGGCTAAGACCGTAATCTGGAACGGCCCCATGGGCATCTTCGAGAAGCCGCCTTTCGATAACGGAACCGTGGCGCTGGCGAAGGCCGTAGCAGCGTCCTCCGCCACTTCGATCGTAGGCGGCGGCGATTCCGAAAAAGCCATCAAGGCCGCCGGAGTCGCCGCCCAGATCAGCCACGTCTCGACAGGCGGCGGCGCGTCGCTCGAGTTTCTCGCCGGGATTAAGTTGCCGGGAGTCGCCGCGCTGGAGCGGTAGCGAGGGGTCGCAGGTCGGTTTCCGGGATGGGTGGTTGGACGAGTTGGCACAAGTCGGCCTCCTGTTGACCCCAACCGCCAACGACCGGCCGCGCTCAACATCTGAATCGCCGTCTACGGAGCGCAGCGCAGCTCCTTCACACCGATTCGGTAAACCTCCGCGCGCACGCTAACATTGACATCGAGAGACAGTGGAATCGGGAGGTTATGGGCAGAGATGTTGGCCCGCGCTTGCGCAGAAACGCACTTCGGCGCGCCGACATGAAAAACGTTGTTTGACCAGGCAGTGACCCCAGGCTGGATCGCAGCGATCTCCATCCGGACCTCATCAATGTTGCCGTGGTGGCCGACTGCGATCTCGCGGTCGGGTGCGGGTGTCCCTGGTCCCATACGACCGAACGCCCGTTGTTTGGTCGGAATCGGCGGCTTCTCCGAAGCGCCAAGTACCGAAATGCCGGAAAGTGCATCGAACTCCAGAGCCACGAGCACACCTCGAGCGACTGTGGCAGATGAATTGGTAACGGCCAAGCCGACGGGCACGAGACACCCAACATCTCGAAAATAAGCCGCTAGCTCTCGGTAAAAGTCCCTGTTGCTGAGAGGGTCAGAAGGCAAGAGCGGGTGCGGAGCCGACCCGTAGTCCGGGATGGACCTTTCGTCGGGCACCTCGAAGGCTCGAACGTTGAGATCCAAACACGTCCCGAGTTTGATTCGGCCGTTGGGATTGTAGAGATCCAATTCGAGTGTGGGTAAGGCACTCCCTGAAGCAAGGGCGCTACCCATGTGCGCAATCTCGTCCGGTGAAGCCTTCGCGGTGGTGTCCCCGCGCCGAATGTAGACGGTTTGTGCTTCGAGCCTCCCGTATCGCTTCAGCAAATAGACCGGTCGCTCCTGCAACTGGACCGTGACGACCCCGATTTGCATTCCCTCGAACACCACAGGCGTGTATGAGAACAGCACAGGGCGGTTGGTCTTGCTGGCGACAAACTGCTGCAAATTCTGGTTGAGCAATTGAGTTGCTACGCCACGCACGATGCTCCGGCCCGCGCGAACTTCTTCTACTCCAATGAGGATGTATGCTTCGGTTCTGCGCCACGCATTCGCGAACGCGAGGATATCCTTCAGCAGTTCGCTCTTCTGATCGTCGTCGGCGCCGTCGAACGGATACTGCTGCGCCTTGAAATCGAGGGTTTCGGACTCCTCCTCGTACAATAAGCGCTCAAGAAGATCCAGATCCATGCTCAGCCATAATTTAGCAGATCGATTCGCATCGGTTCCAGAGGCGGGTCAAGCGCCGGCCCGGCCCGGCGCATATACTCCAGGGTCGCTGGCATCTCTGGCGAGTCAATGTCGACCATTGCCCCTATCACCATTTTCCCGCAGCCCTCCTCTTCAGAAACGTTCCCTCCAACTCCCCGAACGCCTCCCGCAACTGCGCCTGCGTGTTAATCACAATCCGCCTGTACCATGCCGCCAGCTCTTGTAGTGGCTTGCCAGTAGTCGCACGGAACAAATGATATTCTTGAGGCATGGCTGCCCGCATCGTGATCGAGCCAGGGAAACGCTCCGGCCAGCCATGTGTCCGCGGGCTGCGCATCACGGTATGGGATGTGTTGAGCTGGCTCGCTTCGGGCATGACGGAGCAGGAGATCCTCGCTGACTTCCCGGAACTGCAGCCAGACGATTTCCGCGCGGTTTACGAGTTCACCGCCGACCTCGGACTCGGCGTCCTGGTTCCGGACCGCGACTGACGGCCTGCTGCCGCCGCCGCCCGCTACGCGATGCCGCCGCGCAGGAGGGACGCGGCGGTGGGCGGCGCGGCATTGCCGGCGGCGGGTGCGTCTTCGGTTTCCTCGACCTTGTCGCCTTCGCCGGGGGCCAGGAACAGGTTGGCGTCGATGCCGTGCTGGCGCGTGTAGAGATCGTAATAGCGGCCACCAAGCGCATAGAGCGATTGGTGGGTGCCGCGTTCGAGAATGCGGCCGGCCTCGACCACCAGGATCTGCTCGGCGCGGCGAATGGTGGAGAGGCGGTGCGCGATCACGAACGTGGTGCGGCCTTTCATGAGGAACGAGAGGCCCTCCTGAATGGCGGCTTCGGATTCGCTATCGAGGCTGGAAGTGGCTTCATCGAGAATGAGAATGCGCGGATTGGCGAGAATGGCGCGGGCGATCGAAACGCGCTGGCGCTGGCCGCCGGAGAGCTTGACGCCGCGTTCGCCGACGATGGTGTCGTACTGCTTTTCGAATTTGGCGGCGAACTCATCGACGCGCGCGATGCGGCAGGCCTCCATGATCTCGGCTTCCGAGGCGGACTGGCGCGCGAAGGCGATGTTCTCGCGGATGGTGCCATCGAAAAGAAAAGTGTCCTGCAAGACCACGCCGAGCTGGGTGCGGTAAGCGTCCAGGCGGACGGTCGAGAGATCGATTCCATCCACCAGGACGGTGCCTTCGGTGGGCTCGTGAAAGGCGGCGATCAAACTGATGATGGTGGATTTGCCGGAGCCGGAGGGGCCGACCAGCGCGGTGACGGTGCCGGGGGTGGAGACGAAGCTGACGTCGTGCAGGACGGGCTTGCCGGGATCGTAAGCGAAAGTCACGCGGTCGAAAGTGAGATCGCCGTGGAGGGTGCCGACGGCGACGGTGCGGCGCGGGTCCTCGTCCTCGGGCCGTTCGTGGAGGACCTCTTGCGTGCGATCGAGGCCGGCCAGCGCCTCGGTGAGCTGGGTGCCGATGCCGACCACCTGGAACATGGGCGCGACGAGGAAGGCCAGGAAGGCGGTGAAACTCATGAAGCCGCCCAGGGTGAGCGTGCCGGCGACGATCTGGCGCGCGCCGAGGAACATGACGGTGGCGCCGACCAAGCCCATCAGGACGGTGGCGGAGAGGCTCATCAGCGAGATCGCGGTGAGGCTCTTCAAAACGTTATCGAGCAGGCGCTGAACGCCGGCCGCAAACACGCTCGCCTCCTCGGCCTCGGCGTGATAGCCCTTCACCACGCGCACGCCGGCCAGCGATTCGGTAAGGCGGCCGGTGACTTCCGCGTTGATCTTGCCGCGCTCGCGGAAGATGGGCCGGATGCGCGTGAAGGCCTTGCTCAAGGCGAACCCGAAGGCGGCGATGAAGAGCAAGGCGAGGCCGGTGAGCAAGGGGCTGATGTAGACGAGCGCGGCGAGCGAAAACAGCGCCTTCATGATGCCGCCGACGAAATCGACCAGGCCGGTGCCGACCAGGTTGCGCACGCCTTCGACGTCGGTCATGATGCGCGAAACCAGGGCGCCCGTCTTATTGGAATCGTAATAGCCGACCGGCAGGCGGCCGATGTGGCGCTGCACGCGGCGGCGCATCTCGGCGATCAGGCGCTGCGCCTCTTTCGAGAGCAGTTGGGTGAGCGAATACGATGTCGCGCCCTGAATCAGCGTGGCCACGAGCACCGCGCCTACCAGCGGAATCAGCCAGTAGGTCTGGTGCTTGCCGATGACGTTATCGATCAGAAACTTGGTGGAACCGGGCAGCACGATGCCGCAGACGCTATTGACGAGGGTCAGCAACAGGCCGAGCGCGAACATGGCGCGGCGGGGACGGATCAACTCGAGAACCAGCGGCCAGGAACTGCGCAGAGTCTCGGAGGTTTTCTTCTTCGATACGGGGGACACTAGTTTCAGAGTACACTGCGGCGGGGACGGCCTGAAACGGGGCCGCGCAAACCCGCAGTCTTGCGAGAGCCGCCGGGCGTAAGTTACCATCGAAACACCGTGAACAGGGTTCGAGGCGGCTGAGGCGATCTACTGGCGATGAAATGCACCGTGCTTATGCCGGTCTATAACGCCGGCGCGGTTCTGCCCATGGCCATCGAATCGATCCTGGGGCAGGACGAGCCCGACTTCGAGTTTCTGATTTTCGACGACGGCTCGACCGACGATTCCGCCGGCGTGATCCGCCGGTACGCCGCCTCCGACGCGCGCATCCGGCCGATATTTCATGGGCGGAATGCCGGCGTGCCGGCCACTCTGAACGAAGGTCTGGCGGCAGCGCGCAGCGACCTGGTGGTAAAGATGGACCAGGACGACGCCGCGCTGCCGAAACGAATCGGCACCCAGGTCAAGTTCCTGCGCGAGCGGCCCGAGGTCGCGGTGGCCGGCAGCTTCGTCTACCACATGGGACGGCGGCCCGCCGACGACCGGCTGGTGCGGTTGCCGGTGGAGCACGAAGAGATTGCCCGCGCGCTCGACCGCGAAAACTGCATTTACCATCCTTCGGTGATCGTGCGGCGGGACGCGATTCTGAGTCTGGGCGGCTACCGGAAGGAATTTCGGAATTCGGAAGACTACGATTTGTGGCTGCGCGTGGCGAAGGTCTACCGGCTGGCGAACATTCCGGAGCCCCTGCTGCGGTATCGTTTATCGGTTCACGGCGAGTCGTTGGGCCGCAAGTGGCACCAGGTGCGGTATGCGCGAATGGCGCTGATCGCCAGCCGCCACCCGGAATGGAGCCTGGATCGCGTTCGCGGGGAGGCAGGGGTGGAATTGGAGCGGATCGGAAAAAGCTGGTTTCTCGAAGACGTGGCGCGGGGCACGATCCGGGAACTGATCGGCCTCCGGCTGTATGGCGACGCGCTGCGCATCCTATGGTCCTATTCCCGGCAACTGGAACCGAAGCGCACGATAGGGCTGATTCGCGAATTCCGCGTGGAACTGATGCGCGGGGGTTTCCGCGGAGCAGGCAAGCAGGTGGACCAGTAGATTCGGTCTTGTGGAGAAACCGCACCCTCTGGCGAGCGGCTCCGTTCGGATTCGGGACGAGAGCGGGGCGGCGGACGGCATCGAGCGGCCGGCGCGGTCAGACGCGCGCGGGGTTGGAGTCGCGATACGCGTCGAGCACGGCGCGGACGCGGCCGGTCATCACAAGCTCGCCGCGATCGAGCCAGATGGCGTGGTCGCACAACTCCTCGATCATTCCGGAGGCGTGCGAGACGCAGAGAAACGTGCGGCCCTGGCGGCGGGCGGCGCGTACGCGTTCGAAGCACTTCTGCTGAAAGGCCTGGTCGCCAACCGCGAGAACCTCGTCCACCAGCATGATGTCCGGATCCAGATTGATGGCGACGGAAAAGGCCAGGCGCACGGCCATACCGGTCGAGTAGGTGCGCAGGGGCTCGCCGAGGAAATCGCCGATGTCGGCGAAGTCGACAATGGCGTCGAACCTCGCCTCCGCCTGCCGGCGCGTCATGCCGATCAGGGCGGCGTTGAGGCGGATATTCTCGGCGCCGGTCAGATCGGGGTGGAACCCGGTGCCCAACTCGAGCAACGTTGCCATCCGCCCATTGACCCGGATGCGGCCGCTATCGGGCTTCGCCAGTCCCGCCGCCAAACTGAGCAGGGTGCTCTTACCGGCGCCATTCGAGCCGACGACCGCCAGCCCCTCGCCGGCCTCGAGGCGAAAGCTGACGTTCTTCAGGGCGTAAAAGCGCTCCGCGCGCGTGAACCGCAGCCAACGCAGCAGCCGCTGCCGCACTAAGAGGCGGCCGGCGTGGCGGCCAAACGATTTCGTTACGTCTACAAACTCAATCGCCGTCATGGTCGTCAGAGGTAATCGTAAAACCGGTCCTTGGCGCGCTGAAACACCAGCCAGCCGATTGCCAGCACGGCGGCCGAGGAGAGCGTCAGTTTCAACAAGAGGACCGCGTGCGGAGCCGCACCCTCCAGCAGAATGGTTCGCGACGCCAGCACCAGGGCGGCCACCGGATTCAGTTGGTACAGTTCCCGATAGCGTTGCGGAATCATTTCGAACGAATAGAAAATCGGCACCAGCCAGAAGAGCACGACGTTGGCGGACTCGACCACGTACCGCACGTCGCGCAGGAAGACATTCAGGGCAGCGGTAATCAGACTGATTCCGCATAAGAACACGATCTCCGCGCCCCAGAGGAACGGAAGCAGGAACCAATAACGATTGGGAAAAACGCCCGACAGGAGCGAAACCGCGACCAGCAGCGCGATCTGGATCAAGAGATGAACCGCGTTGGAAAGCACGGCCGCGACGGGGATGGTCTCGCGCGGCACGGCGACGCGCTTAATCAGGGCGGCGTTCTCGACGAGCGAGGTGGTGCCGGAAATCCAGGCCACCGTGAAGAAATTGTATGGCACCAGGCCGCAGAGAACGAACAAGGCAAAGTGGGGGGTTCGGTTGGCGTAGACCCGCGTGAAGACGAATGTCACCACGCTCATCATGACCAGGGGATTCAGCAGCGACCAGAAGATGCCCAGGGACATGTTCCGGTAGCGAACCTTAAAGTCCTTTTGGATGAGATTGCGCAGCAGAAAGCCGTATTCGCCGTTCCACATGAGGGGGACTGTTCGCTCTTTCGAGACTTGATTCTAGCATGCGGGGCCGCGCGGCCGGCTTTTGCCGCGGGTCACGCGAACAGGCCGCGATAGGCCTCGCGGGCGCGGCGCAGGTCGTATTCCGCGGCGACTTTCTTCCTGCCGTTCTCCCCCATGGTGCGGCATAGACCGGGGCTATTCAGCAGCCGGTCGATGGCGGCGGCGAAGGCGGACGCTTCGCCGGCGTCCGGTTGGATCAGAACGCCGCAACTGGAATCGAGCGCCTCCGAGACGGCTCCCACATTGGATGCGACGACCGGAGTCGAGCAGGCCAGAGACTCGACGACGGTGAGCGGCACGCCTTCGGAGCGCGAAGGCAGCAACACGATATCGGCGGCGGCCATCAGCGGCTGCACGTCTTCGACGTGGCCGAGCAACTCGAAAACCGCATCCAGACCCTTGCGGCGCACGCCCGCGCGCAGCCGGGAAGACTCCGGCCCGTCTCCGGCCACGACGAAAACGAAGTCCGCCCTCTGTCGAAGAGAGAGCAATTCGCCGGCGATGTCGATCATCAGGGCAGGGCGCTTGACCGGATCGAGCCTCCCGGCAAAGAGAATCCGGCGGCGCTCCCGTGCGGCCGCGTCCGGCCGCGGGCGGAACCGTTCCAGGTCGACGCCGTTGCGCACCAGGGCGACACGGTCGGCGGGAGTTCCGCAGGCCAGCAGGCGGGAACGCACCGCGTCGGACACCGCGACACGCACGTCGAATTGGCGCGCCAGAGCGGCGGTGACGGAGATCAGGTCCCAGTGTTCGTCGACCGCGTGCACCACGTCCATCAACCGGACATGAGGCAGTTCGCGTGCGATGTGAGGGAGCGCGGCATAGCCGGCCAGGCTGTTCTGCACGAGGACGGCCGAGCAGTTCCAGTTGGTGACGATGGTATAAACGGCGGCGACCGTCTTGCCCGCCGGGACCACGCGCGCCAGGTCGTACACATGGCTCACGCGTTGGCGCCAGCGCTCGCGCCAGCGGTCGTTGGTCGACTGAGTCGCCAGCAGCAGCACCTCGAAGCGGTCCGCCGGCAACACTCCCGCGAGTTCCAGCAGAACCCGCTCCGCGCCGCCGGGACCGAGGTGGGGGGTAATCAAGGCGACGCGAACGCGGCCTGGAGACGCGCGGGGATAATAGCGCAAGGGCTGGCTCAGCGTGTTCTCGATCAACAAGCTCCTCGGTTGAAACCGCAGGTAGAAGCTCAGGTCGAACAGGGGGCGCCCGGACCACCGGTTGATATGTTCCTTGAGACGCAGCGGAACCAGCCGCAGCGCCGACTCGACCGGGTGCAAGGCCCACACCGTTGGGGAGAGGAGTTCCGCATTGGCGAGGTGGCGATGGACGGTATTCAAATACCGTGCCGACGCGGGAGCCGGCGGTGGCGCCGATCCGTCATCCGGCGGAACGCGGCGGTCGACGAGATGCCGGTGTTTGGCGGCGTATTGCTGCGACATGGCCATCGAACCGTCCGCGAGCCGCAGCGATGGCAGCCCGACCCAGACGGCCAAGGCCGCCAGCTCCCCGCTCTGCCGGTCCAGCCCGTTCGATCCGGGCACCAGCACGGCCGGCGCTTCGGTGGCCCCGGCGGGCGGCGCCGCATCCACCTCGCTAAAGCAAATGTCCTCGATGGTCTGCGGTTCCGCCGGACGCATCCCGGCGAAACGCACCGCCGGAGCCCAGAGTGCTTTGAGCCGTGCCCGGTGAGGTTCGCCGTACAACTCGGGATGCCTGCTCTCGATATAGGCGACGTTTTCGGCGTGGTGGACGAGCGCGGTATCGGAGAGCGACCCGGTCCGCTTCCGGTAGTGAAACAGCGGTTTTGGCAGCCGGCGTCCGAAACGGTTCGCCGCGCCCAGCCGCAACCAGAATTCCCAATCCTCGTAACCGAACCGCATCGATTCGTCCTCGCCGCCCACCAGATCCCAGTCGTCCCTGCGAATCAGGGCTGCATAGGTGAGCGTATTGCGGTCGAGCAGGTCGTATAGGTTGTATTCGGGCAGCGAGTCCAGATAGTGCCGCTCGCCGAACACGCGGCAGCCGGTGTAGACGAAAGCCGGCTCCGCGACGGACATCGCCGCCACGCATTCGGCGACGTAAGCCGGATCGAGAACGTCGTCGGCATCGAGTGGAACCAGGAATCGGCCGCTGGAGGCGCGCACACCCGCGTTGCGCGCGGCGGACGGGCCGCAGTTGGTCTGCCGGAGGAAGCGATCGACCCGCGTGGCCGCCGAACGAACGCGCTCGAGAGCCTCCGCCTGACTGGTTCCGTCGTCCACCAGCACGATCTCGATGTGGGGGTAGGTCTGTGCCCGCGCGGAAGCGATGGCGTCGAGGAGCCAGTCCGCGGGGTTGTAGCACGGGATGACGATGGAGACCAGGTCCACGAAGTCCTCTCGAAAGACGCGTCCGAAAACGCAATTATACGCTGCGGGCGGCGTGCAGTGGGCGTTTTTGCGCGCCGCCCGGCTAAAGTCCCGCCGCGGACCTGCCGAATAGAAGCTTTAGGAGCGCTGATGAGAATCTCTGCTATCGCGGCACTGTTCGCTTTGGCGGCCGGCATGCCCCGGCCGGCTTCCGCCGACGTTTGGACCCTGACTTTCAGCACGTACTTTGGCGGCAACGACATGACCGCCGCCACGGCCGTCGCGGTGGATGGGGCCGGCGGCATATACGTGGCGGGATGGTCGGATTCGACGAGTCTGCCCGGATGCGCTCCGATACGCCCCAACGCCGGCGGAGTGGATGCATTCGTCGCCAAGTGGGATGGCACCACGCATCGTATCGATTACTGCACTTTCCTGGGCGGCCGCGGCGACGATCGGGCGTTTGCCATTGCCGTGGACGGCTCGGGCTACGCGTACATCACCGGCCGGACCATGTCGTCGAACTTCCCCCTCAGCTTGCCGTTCCAAGCGGCGCTTAAGGGCGCCGCGAATGCCTTCGTGACCAAGCTAAACCCCTCCGGCGTGCTCGTTTACAGCAGCTACCTGGGCGGCAACGGATCCGACGGCGGCAACGGCATCGCGGTGGACACAACCGGCAACATGACGGTGGTCGGCAGCACCACGTCCACCAGTTTTCCCGTGGCCAACCCGATTCAGTCCAGTAAGAACGGCCAGACCAACGCCTTTGTCACGCGCCTGAACCCGACCGGACATTCACTCTTGTATAGCACCTACCTGGGCGGCAATGGCAACGACTACGCCACGGCAGTTGCGCTCGATAGCTCCGGTGCGGCGTATCTTACGGGAAGCACGACGTCGACGACCTTTCCGACGGTCTCCGCCTTTCAGTCCGCCTCCGGTGGTAATCAGGATGCGTTTGTGGCGAAGATCAGCAGCGCTGGGAACGAACTAGTCTACAGCACGTACCTGGGCGGCAGCGGCGGTACGGTTGGGTTTCCCGAAACCGGGACGGGGATCGCGGTCGACAGCTCGGGCGATGCATACGTCACCGGAACCACCAGTTCCCAGAACTTCCCCCTGGCAAACGCGCTATTCTCCGTTTCGGGGGGAGTTGGGATTCACGGCTTTGTGGCCAAGCTGAACCCGGCCGGCAATGGGTTGCTCTACAGCACGTTTTTGGGCAGTAGCAGCGTCGACCAGCCAGCCGCAATTGCCGTCGATTCCTCCGGAAACTCGGCAGCCGTGGGTTATACGGCTTCGCCCGATTTTCCGGTGTTCAACGCATCGCAGACGGCTTTGGGCGGCCAATACGACGCATTTGTCACCAGGCTGAACCCGGCGGGAACTGCGTTGCTCGGCAGCACGTTCTTCGGAGGCAGCGGCAGCGACGCCGCCAATGCCGTGGTATTCGCCGGGTCGGGCGCAATCTGCGTGGCGGGACAAACCCAATCGCTCAACCTACCACTCGAAAACGCGACGCAACCGGCTTTGGCAGGAGCCCAGAACGCCTTCCTCGCCGTGTTTGGCGTGCCGTCTCAGGTATCGGCACCGGCTGCGCCGGCGGGGCTGAGCGCGATCGGAGGAAACGCGTTGGTGGCATTGAGTTGGACCGCGCCAAGCGGCGCGACCTCCTACGACGTGTACCGCGGCACCTTGACTGGCGGCGAGAGCACGACGGCGATTGCCAGCGGCATTGCCACCACGTACTACACCGACAAGAGCTTGGCCAATGGGACGACTTACTACTATCGAGTCGACGCGACAAACTCCGGGGGAATAAGCCCGCTATCGAGCGAGGTGTCGGCTACGCCGGAACCGGGGCCGCCGGCCGCGCCTGCTGGACTGACGGCGACGGCAGGCAACGCGTCGGTGGCACTAGCTTGGACCGCACCGGGCGGTGCGACTTCCTATAACGTCTATCGTGGCAGCGCCAGTGGCGGCGAGGGCACCACGGCGATTGCCAGCGGTGTTGCCACTGCAAGCTATGCCGACACCGGTCTGACTAACAACACAACCTACTACTACAAGGTGTCGGCTGTGGACGCGGGAGGAACCAGCCCCCAATCCGGTGAGGTTTCGGCCACCCCGGAGCCTCCCGTGCCAGCCGCGCCAACCGGACTGATAGCGACGGCGGGCAACGCGTCGGTGGCTCTGACCTGGACCGCGCCTAGCGGCGCGACTTCCTACAACGTGTATCGCGGCACCACGGCGGCCGGCGAGGGCACGACGGCGATCGGCAGCGGCATCACTAACGCGTCGTACGCCGACAACGGCGTGAGCAACGGCACCAAGTACTTTTACAAGGTCGCCGCCGTCAACATCGGAGGTATCGGCGCGCCGTCCGGCGAAGTGTCGGCTACGCCGGAGCCCGGGCCGCCGGCCGCGCCAACTGGGCTGACGGCGACGGCAGGCAACGCGTCGGTGGCTCTGAGCTGGGCCGCACCGGCCGGCGCGACTTCCTACAACGTCTACCGCGGCACCTCGACTAACGGCGAGAGCGCGACAGCTCTCGTCAGCGGCATTACCGCCACGTCCTACGCCGATAATGCGGCCACCAACGGGACGCGGTATTACTACAAGATTGCCGCTGTCGACAGCGGGGGGACCAGCGCACAGTCCACCGAGGCCTCGGCTACGCCGGAGCCTCCCGCGCCACCTGCGCCGGTTGGTTTGACGGCGACAGCGGGCAATGGGTCGGTAACGCTAAGTTGGACCGCAGCGAGTGGCGCGACTTCCTACAACGTCTATCGCGGAAGTACCGCCGGAGGCGAGGGCGTCACAGCCCTCGCCTCCGGCGGTGCTGCCGTCTCGTATTACGATGCCGCCGTGACGAGCGGGACGGCTTACTATTACAAAGTTGCAGCGGTTAACGGCGGGGGAACCAGTGCGCTGTCCGGTGAGGCGTCGGCTACGCCAGCGGTCTCCACGCCGGCCGCTCCCACCGGTCTCACGGCGACCGCGCATTGGGTTGCCAATATTCCAGTGGGCGTGGCCAGCGCTGTTGCGGTGGTAAACCCCTCGTTTGAAAGTCCCGCATGTCCGGCAGGCTGCCTGCCTGCCGGGTGGACCGTCGACAATGCCGGGCAGTGGCCGCCGTCGTCCGGCTCTTTCACCAGCATCCCCGACGGCACTCAGGTGGCATGGGCAAACGTAAATGGCTCGCTCACTCAGATTCTGTCGACCGCGCTGGCAGTGAACACCACGTACACGCTAACTGTCGCCGTCGGCGTGCGTAATGCTTACTGCTCCTTCGCGCCAGTCGTTACGTTACTTGCCGGATCGACCGTCCTGGGTACCGCCTCCGGCGCGATTCCGGCGTTGGGACAATGGGGCACCTGGACACTGGTATACGATTCGGGGAACTCGAACGCAGCAGCCGGTCAGCTTTTGAGAATATCTCTCGGCTCTACCGTCACTGAGTCCAGCTTCGACACGGTCTCGCTCACCGCAAAGCCGGACGCTTATCAGGGCGGTTCCTCGGTGGCGCTCAGTTGGAACGCTTCGAACAACGCCGTTTCGTACAGTGTCTACCGCGCCACGACGGCTGGCAGCGAGAACACGACCCCCGTCGCCACGGGCATTGCCGCCACATCCTATTCCGATACCGGACTGACTGGCAATACAACTTATTACTATAAGGTAGCCGCCGTGAACGCATGGGGGGCCGGCATGTTATCTGCCGAGACCTCAGCTACGCCGCAGCCTCCGGCGTCGGGCGCGCCCACCGGTTTGACGGCAACAGCGAATAGCACATCGGTGGCACTACGTTGGACCGCATCGGGCGCGGCCACATCTTACAACGTCTATCGCGGCACGACCGCCGGTGGCGAGAGCGCGACGGCGATCACCACTGGCATCACGACTACGTCCTATTCCGATGCCGGTCTGGCAAACGGAACCACGTACTACTACAAAGTCGCCGCGGTCGCCAACGGGTCCGTCAACGCATTTTCCGGTGAGGCGTCGGCCACGCCGGAGCCGCCTGCCCCGGCCGCACCTACCGGTTTGGGGGCGACTGCCGGTAATGGGACGGTGGCGCTGGCTTGGACCGCTTCGGGTACCGCGGTGTCCTACAACGTCTATCGTGGCACCACTGCCGGCGGCGAGAGCACAACCGCTCTCGTGAGTGGCATTGCCACCACATCCTATTCCGATGCGGGAGTGACCAACGGAACCACCTACTACTACAGAGTCGCCGCGTTTAACGGGGGGGGCACCGGCGCACAGTCCGCCGAGACGTCAGCCACGCCGGAACCTCCGGCGCCGCTCGCGCCGACTGGCCTGATTGCGACGGCAGCCAACGCCTCCGTCACGTTGAGTTGGCTTGGATCGAGTGGCGCAACATCCTACAACGTCTACCGCGGCACGACCCCTAGCGGCGAGAGCGCGACGGCACTCGCCAGCGGCATCGCCACCACGTCCTATTCCGATACGGCGGCGGCCAACGGAACAACGTACTATTACAAAGTCGCAGCAGTCGATGTGGGCGCGGTCAGCGTCCTGTCCGGTGAGTCCTCGGCCACTCCGGAGCCGCCTGCGCCGGCCACACCTACTGGCCTGACGGCGACACCGGGCGGCGCGATGGTGGCTCTGGACTGGACAGTTTCGCTCCTCGCAACGTCCTACAACGTCTACCGCGGCACGACTTCCGGCGGCGAAAACACGACGGCGATCGCCAGCGGCGTCGCCACCAATTCCTATTCCGATACCGGTTTGACCAACGGCATAACGTACTACTACAGAGTCACCGCACTCAACGGTGGAGGCGCCAGCACTCCGTCTGGCGAGGCTTCGGCTACACCGGAGCCTTACGCACCTGCGGCGCCAACTAGCCTGACTGCGACGGGTACTGTGACTGCGACTGGCACTGGGACTGGGGTCTCCGTGATTGCGGTGGCAAACCCGTCGTTTGAAAGTCCCGCGTGTCCGGCAGGCTGCCTGCCTGCCGGGTGGACCGTCGACAATGCCGGGCAGTGGCCGCCGTCGCCCGGCTCCTTCACAAGCATCCCCGACGGCACTCAGGTGGCATGGGCAAACGTAAATGGCTCGCTCACTCAGATTCTGTCGACCGCGCTGGCAGTGAACACCACGTACACGCTAACTGTCGCCGTCGGCGTGCGTAATGCTTACTGCTCCTTCGCGCCAGTCGTTACGTTACTTGCCGGATCGACCGTCCTGGGTACCGCCTCCGGCGCGATTCCGGCGTTGGGACAATGGGGCACCTGGACACTGGTATACGATTCGGGGAACTCGAACGCAGCAGCCGGTCAGCTTTTGAAAATATCTCTCGGCTCTACCGTCACTGAGTCCAGCTTCGACACGGTCTCGCTCACTTCAGTTCCCGATGTGATCCAGATCGGCTCGGTGGCGCTGAACTGGAGCGCTTCGAGCAATACAACTTCCTACAAGATCTACCGTGGCACCACATCTGGCGGCGAGAGCGCGACGCCGATCGCCACCGGCGTCACCAAGACGTCCTATTCCGATACCCCACTTGCAACCACTCTGACCTACTACTACAAGGTGGCGGCTGTGAACGCATGGGGAACCAGTGCACAGTCCGCCGAGGCGTCAGCCAAGCCGTAGTGAGTTGCGCATGGAATGCGGTCAGCGCAGACTCGGCAATGGTTGTTTCCAGAACGCTCCGATAGTCGAGGCCGCTCTGGCGTGGTTACTCCCGCCGCCAGCGCGTGGCGAGGTCCGGCAGCCGTTCATCGCGCGGAAGGGACCGCCGCCGCCTCGTTATCGACGCGGCGTACCGCAGCAGCACGAAGGGAAACGCTGACGGAAACGTTCTAGGCGGCATCGGTCCCGGTGTGGGCCATCAAGGCGTCCGCGCGGTCGGCCGTTGTCGTTTGCTCCGGTGCGAACAGCTTGAGCCGGTTATGCCGGCGTTCATCCGGCGATGACGCCTGCATCCGCCAGCCGGTTGGAATCGAGTGGGATCACCCGGCCATCCACTCCGCCGATCACCTCGGCCGTATGCCGATACGCCGGCACGCCGCCGGTGACATAGTGTGTCACGCGGCCAGTCCCCGCGGGCAAGTCGACAAGCGCGCGCGACACCACGTCAGCCGTGACCTCCGCGCTCGACACCAGCGTCACCCCCGAGCCCACCACGCGCTGGATGACGGGCGCAAGCACCGGATAGTGCGTGCAGCCGAGTATCAGCGTGTCAATCTGCGGCATACCGGACAGGTAGTGTCGCGTCAGAACTTCGGCCTCACTCGAATCCGACAGTCCTTCTTCTACCAGGTGGACGAAGAGCGGACAGGCTTGGGCCCACACTACAAGCCCCGACGCGATCAGCTTGCCTTGATACACCCCACTCGCTATCGTTCCCTTGGTGCCGATCACACCGACGCGCCCGGTCCGCGTGACGCGCCGCGCCGCCTCGACGCCCGGATCGATTACGCCCCACACCGGAACCGGCATCCGCTCCGCAAGGTCCGGGAGGGCACATGCCGAGGCCGTATTGCAGGCGACCACGATCGCCGAGACGTCAAGGTTTTGAAGAAAACCGGCGATCTCATTGGCGAAGCCACGCACCATTTCTTTCGGCTTGCGTCCGTAGGGGACGCGCGCGGTGTCGCCCACGTAGNNAGTCCGCCGACCCCCGAATCAAAAATGCCGATCGGCTTGCTCATGTCCGTTTCGACCCGCCCGCGGCTGCGTTGATGGTATAGATCACTTCCTATATTGTACAGGGGACCTGCTCGGACCTCTCATTCGAACGAAACCTGCGTCTCCCGCGAGTGGACGCGGCACGCCGCCGATGGTGCGGGTCAGCCAGATCTCATGCCCGCCGACAGGAGGCGTACGGCTGCGGGCTCGAACGCAGTCGACGGCACACGGTCGACTCGCGCGACGCGCGCCGGGAACTCTGGCGCCCGCGCGTCCAAGCGCCGCCGATGTTGGAATCGCGTGACGCCCTTTTGCAGAGCGGGCGGACGTGCCTTGCAAACGCGATGCCGATTTCTACGAAGCCTTTCCGACTCCCGCATAGTATAGCGATACGTTCTCCGCCATACCGCATCCGATCTGATACATCCGATCTGATATGGGCAATGCAACTGAAGTGCGACGCGATTTCGAAACTTTGGAAAGACGGCGATTTCAGGCAGTCCGTCTCCGGGAGCAAGGGTTTAACCAGCAGGAGTTTCCTCAGATTTTGATCCTGTCCCAAGCAAGCAGTAGCTCCAGTTGCAGATTGGGAAGCTGCTTTTCCGGTGGGCCTGGGCCGCTTTGGGAGAAAACGTTCTTGATTCCGTCGGCCAGCCGGTGGAATCGGAATGGCGGGATGCCGAAAAAGCGTTGGGCGATGATCGGCAGTTTCTCGCAGAGGATGCGGAGTTTCATCTTCTGC
>PMKM01000033.1:0-7941 GCA_003157745.1 Bryobacterales bacterium
TGGTTACTACTTCTGACGCACTACGCTAGGATAATGGAGAACCAGCCGCCGCGCTCCGCTGGGACGCCTCAGCGGATGTAGATTAGCACCCGGTTGCTCACGATGTTCGCTGCAAACGCAGTGGCGGAGCCCAGCGTGAGAGAAACGGGATTCTTCACCCAAAACGGCAATTGCACATTCAACTGGAAGACGCCATCGATCATCCCCGGGGCGGCTCCAGCATATAGAATGTCTGTCCCGACATCATCGCCAACCAGCGCCCTAACCAGCGCCCTGATCTGGAACAACTCCTGCGATAAGGGCGTGGCTGCCGACGCCGGCTCACCGTCGGCGAGCGTGGACAGCCAATCCGCCCCCGTTCCGAACAGCGTGACCATCGACCCCGGCGCGGCCGGATTGGCGGCGGAGTTCACCGTACCATCCTGATTCAGAGCAGCAGCGTAGAGGCCTCCGCCGTCAGTGAATACGCCCAGCGACTGCGACTCCGCGAACTGCATCGCGAGGGTGCCGGAAGGCAGAATCACCTGCACTGAAATCTGCGGAGAAAGCGTGCTACTCCGACCGATTTCGAAGGGGACCTGCAGGTTGATCTGATTTGGCCCCACGTAGAGAAGCGGCGCAGGTGTGCCGTTCATCAGGACCTGCACTCCTCCCAGCGTGGTTGGAAAGTTGCCCGATGCGCCGGGCGCGGCGGATTGGGCCGCCGGCGCGAGGTCGAATCCGAACAACGAAACCAGCGCTCCCGGATACAAGCCAAGGTTCCCGGCAAACGATGCCGCGTTGGCGAATCCGATGACGCCGGGCGTGGTCGTCACGGACTGAGGCGGAAGTTGCAGGAGCGCGTTCTGGTTGGAGACGAGCAATAGGTTCCCCCCACTATCGAACACCGGCGGTCCACCGATAGTGCCCGTGGGAAGGCGCACCAGCGATTGGGCCTGGGATGGGGACGCGTTCAGCTTCAGCACGAAATCCGCACCAAAATTGGGAACGCCCAGGAAGGTTGGGAATTGCGCGGAGGAACTCGTTCCGGTGACATACTCGTTGCCGGCCCAATCGAGCGCAATGCCGTGCGCGGCCACATCCCGCGATTGGCCCAGGTCCGTCGCGCCGGTCAACTGAGATCCGTCGGCGCTTAACTCGGCCACGAACAGGCCGAAAACATCGACCAAGGCATTAGAATACTGATAGCCGCTGTAGGGCCCATACTCACCGAACAGGTGCACATTCCCCTGAGAGTCCTGCGCCATACCAAGGTACGTCGTGGCGCCTAAGAAGCTGACATAGGTCGACCACAGGACCTTGGAAGCATCGGGCGACAGCCGGGTGACAAAGCCGGACCCATAGGGATACGTGCAATTGCAGCTCTGCTGTGGCGCGCTGGCGGTTATCGGGAAGTCGGTTACGTTAGTGATGCCGGATAGGGTAACGCTGCCATTCGAGTCCACCGCCATGCCGTTGACGTATGCGAAGGTACCCCACGCGGTGCAGGAACTGCCGCCCGAACAATCGCCGTTGCTGGCTCCGAGCAGCGTGCCGTAGAGCAACTTGCCCGCGGGAGAAATCTTGACCAGGAACGCGTAGTAAGGGGTGCTGTTCAGCCAGTCCGCTCCTCCGCCTTTGGTCTGGAAGGCGCCCGGCGTCACCGGAAAGCCAGCCTCATCGGTCGCGCCCGCCACGTAGGCGTTACCGCTCGCGTCGAAGACGATCTGACTGGCATAGGAGCGAAGAAAAGAAGAACCCGGCTGGTCACCGCCAAGATACGTAGCAAAGAGAAGCTTCGCGCCGGTAGGATCGGTCTCAATCACGAATCCGGTGGTCTGGTAGGGGATCTTCTGCGACACGATGGGGTTGACCAGGTTGAAATCGTCGGAGGTCGTCGAGCCGACGATCCAGATGTTCCCCTTCGGATCGACGGCAGCCGCGGCGGGCGTGTCATCGCCGTTGCCGCCCAGGACGGCTCCGCCGGTGAATGCAGCCGTGCCGATCGCATCGATCTGAATCGCCTGCCGCGCGGCGCCAAACGCCGACGTGGTGGACCGAGTGCCGACGAGGAGACGGCCGCTAGTGGCCAGGGGAACGACGCTCGAGTATGTCACCGCCGGCGAGACCAGACTCGAAGGAAACTGCAACTGCGCCTGCGCCGAAATCAAGCCGGTCAAGAGCAGTGAGAGTACCGCAATTCTCGAAAGCATATCGAAACCTGAGCACTTTCGCGGCCAAGGCAATTTGGCGGCGGCAGGAAACGTGCTCGGGCAGCCAGGATCGACGCGGCGACTCCGGAGCCTCAGCTACAAAGACCCGGACGGAGCCGTTGCCAGTATGGGTGCAGAATATTCACCGCGCGACATGCACTTACTGCACAAGGAGCAACTCGGCGGGAATCGGCCATCACGTCCGCGAATGGACCAGCGTGGCTTGGCGGAGGCGGTCGAGCTGGCGGCGGGCGACTTCGGCCCATTCGCCGCCGCTGTCGAGCTTCAGATAGCTCTTCCAGTGATAGACGGCCTTCAGGTTGTCGCCCTGGCGTTCGCATAGGAGGGCCAGGTTGAAGTGGGCATCGGCATACTGCGGATTGAGTTCGAGCGCCATCTTGTAATGCCCCTCGGCGTCCCCGGTGCGTCCCAGTTCATCGTATAAGTTGCCGATGTTGAATTGCGCCAGGGGGTAACTCGGGTCGGCTTCGATGGCCTCGCGGTAGTAAGTCTCGGCGTCGATGAAGTTACGCTGGCGGTANNCGGCTGGTTTGCGGCCGGGGAAGGCCGCCACGCCGCCCAGCGTAGCGGTATCGAAATCGAGCAGGATCTGGCCGCTGATGGCCTCCATCCTCTGCCCGGCGATGCGCACCTCGATCCTGCGGCCATCGGAAACGATGCGCAATTCCGACAGGGGCTGATCGACCGCCAGCTTGCGTCGCAGCGATGCCAGCGCGCGGCCGATTTGCTTCGGCTGGATGCGGCTCTCGCGCAGTTTGACGATGGTCTGGATCGCGATCAGGTCGGAAAAAGTATAGGTGGCGGCCGGCGGAATCAGGTCCTGCCTCTCCCAGCTTCGCAACTGGCGCTCGGAAAGGCCAAATTGGCGCAGCACATCGGCCCGCGAATATTCCTCTTTCGGCGCCTTCGGCAGCACGCGACTATTCTAACAGGGAGTCTCGCGCCTGGGTGAAAAATCGTGACCGCGCGAGTCGAGTAATTCAATTGGCGGCAACCGCTCCGTGAGGGCGAGCGGCGCTTATTGGTGGTACAACCGCTCCCTTTGGTCGCGGCTCCGGGCGGGCGGTGGCGACTGGACGAATGCCAACCCGCTTGTTCGGCGAGGCTCTTGTATCCTGTAAGTTCGGTGTGCGCGATCCAGTTCATATTATCGGCGCTGGTCTGGCGGGTTCCGAGGCAGCCTGGCAGTTGGCCCGCCGCGGCTGGCCATCGGTGCTGCACGAGATGCGTCCGCTGCGCCCCACGCCGGCGCACCGGACGGACCGGCTGGCGGAGCTGGTGTGCAGTAATTCGCTCAAGTCGGAATCGGAGTTCACCGCACCGTGGCTGCTCAAGGAAGAACTGCGGCGGTTCGGTTCGTTGCTGCTCGATGCGGCGGCACGCGCTCGCGTTCCCGGCGGGCAGGCGCTGACCGTGGACCGTGACGCATTCGCGCAGGAAGTGACCGCGGCCATCGCCGCCGAGCCGCTGATCGAAGTGCGGCGCGAGGAGGTGACGGCGATTCCGGCCGGGCCGATCGCGATCGTTTCAAGCGGCCCGCTCACGAGCGACGCGCTCGCCGCGGACATCGCGCACCTCACCGGTTCCGAGCGCCTTTTCTTCTACGATGCCATCAGCCCGATCGTAGATGCCGATTCGGTGAACACCGAGGTTGCGTTCTGGGCGTCGCGCTACGACAAGTCGATGGATTCTACGGGCGACTATTTGAATTGCCCGTTCGACCGCGAGCGGTACGACCGTTTTCTCGACGCGCTCGTCGCCTCCGAGCCCGTCACGGCGCATATCGAAGAGGACCGCACGCGCTTCTTCGAAGCCTGCCTGCCGATCGAGGAGTTGGCGCGGCGCGGGCGCGACACGCTGCGCTTCGGGCCCATGAAGCCGGTGGGGCTGAGCGATCCGCGCACCGGCCGGCGGCCGTACGCCGTGGTGCAGTTGCGGCAGGAAAGCCTGCGCGCGCGCAGTTTCAACCTGGTCGGTTTCCAGAACCACATGAAATTCGGCGACCAAGCGCGCGTGCTGCGCATGATTCCGGGTCTCGAAGCGGCCGAGTTCCTGCGCTTCGGACAGATTCACCGCAACACGTATATCAACGCGCCGGCGCTGGTCGCCGCCACGCTTCAGTTGCGCGCGACGCCGAACGTGTTTTTCGCCGGGCAGATTTCCAGCGTGGAAGGTTACGTGGAAGCCATCGCCACGGGCCTGATGGCGGGTATGCACGCCGCAGCGCTGGCTGCCGGATCGGAGCCGCGCGCGCTGCCGCGAGCTACGGCGCTGGGCTCGCTGTGCCACTACATCGCCGGCGCCGATCCCGAGAACTATCAGCCAGCCAATATTACTTTCGATCTGCTGCCCACGCTCGACGATGCCACTCGCGAGCGGCTCCGCCACGACAAGAAAGCGCGCCACGCCGAGGTCTGCCGCCGCGCGCGCGAAGCGCTCGAAGACTATCGCCACGCCTATGTCTGAGCACCGGCCATCGCCCCGCCATGTATAAGAACAATTCGATCACCGTCATCATTCCCTGTCTCAACGAGGAGGAGGGCGTCGAACAGATCCTGCGCGCCATGCCGGGCTTCGTCGACGAAGTGATCGTGGTGGATAATGGCTCTACCGATCGCACGTCGGAAATCGCCACCACGCTCGGCGCCAAGGTCATTCGCGAGGATGTGCGCGGTTATGGCCGCAGTTACAAGCGCGGCTTTCGCGAGGCGATCGGCGATGTCATCGTGACTCTCGACGGCGATCACAGTTATCCGGTGGATGCGCTCTCTTACCTGATCGAAGCGTTCCGCCACTTCGACGTCGATTTTCTGAACGCCTCGCGCTTCCCGGTGCGCGACGCGCGCTCGATGAGTTTCCTCAATAAGCTCGGCAATCTGATCCTGTCGCTCGCCATGTCGATCCTGTTCTTTCGCTGGGTGCGCGATTCGCAATCCGGCATGTGGGTGTTCCGCCGCGCGATCCTCGAGCGCATGAAGCTCGAAAGCGACGGCATGAGCTTTTCGGAAGAAATCAAGATCGAAGCGCTGCGGGATTCGCAGATACGCTTCGGCGAGATCTCGATCATGTACTCGTCGCGCCTGGGCGAGACCAAGCTCAACCTCTGGCACGATGGCTTCGCGAATCTCGCGTTTCTGGTGAAGAAGCGGTTCTGGCGATGAGCGTGACCGCGGTGATCCCGGTATGGAACGGCCGCGACTTACTCGGCCGCCTGCTCGACAGTCTGGAGCGGCAGACGGCGCCGGTCGCCGAGTTACTGGTGGTCGATAACGGATCGAGCGATGGCGCGCCGGAACTGGCCGCGCGGCGCGGCGCACGCGTGATTCCGATGGGTCGCAACGCCGGGTTCGCCGCGGCCGCCAATCGCGGCATCCAATCGGCGCGCTCGCCGTGGATCGCCGTGCTCAACAGCGACGTCGAACTGGCTCCCGACTACCTGGCGCAGTTGATCGATTCGGGCGGCTGGTTCGCCACCGGCAAGGTTCTCTCGGCCGGCGATCCGGCGCGCATCGACGGCACCTTCGATCTGGTTTCGCGCGCCGGCGCCGCCTGGCGCGCCGGCCACGGGCGGCTGGATGCTCCCGAGTTTTCCCGGGCACAACCGATATGGATTGCCTCCTGGACCGCGGCCGTATTTCGCGCCGCGCTGTTCGAACGCGTGGGCCTGCTCGAAGAGTCGTTCGAATCGTACCTGGAGGACGTCGATTTCGGACTGCGCTGCGCCGAGCACTCGCTGGCCGGCGAGTATGTTCCCACAGCCATCGGGTGGCACCAGGGCAGCGCGGCGCTTGGCCGCTGGCATCCGGAGACGGTGCGGCGAATCGCGCGCAATCAGGTTTTTCTGTTGGCTCGCCATTATCCGCGGCGCCTGTTGTGGAAGTGGGCGTGGCCGATCCTGGCCGGCCAACTGCTTTGGGGCGGTGTCGCGTTGCGCCACGGCGCCGGGCTGGCGTGGTGGAAAGGAAAATGGCAAGGCTTGCGCGGGTTCGCCGCCATCCGCCGCCGCACGCCGCCGCGCGGAGGGAACGCCCTGGAGCCGCTGCTCGCCGCGCATGAGCGCGCCTTGTGCGAGGCGCAGTCCGCGGGCGAGCGCGACTTTTACTGGCGCATGTACTTTCTGCTGACACGGGGTGGGGCAAAGTGACACATGTCCGACATCGGAATAGTTATCGTTACGTACAATTCGCAATCTGAAATCGGCCCCTGCCTGGATGCCGCACTGGCGACCGGCGCCGACGTGGTTGTGGTCGATAACGGCTCCGAGGACGGCACGTTTGCCGCAGTCGCTGCGCGCGGCGTTCGCGCGCTGGCCAATCCAGACAACCGCGGATTCGCCGCCGCTGTAAACCAAGGGTTTAGGGCGCTCGATTCGCCATATGTTCTGCTGCTGAATCCCGACACCGTGATCCTGCGCGGTCTCGACGCCATGCGCCAGGCTTGCGACCTGCCGAACGCGGCCGCCGCCGGTGGCTGCCTGATGGATGCGCTGGGCAAACCGCAAATCGGCTTCATGGTGCGAAGCTTCCCCACTCCGGCGGCGCTGATTTTGGAACTCCTCGTGCTGAATCGGATCTGGGAGAATAACCCCGTGAACCGCCGCTATCGGTCCATGCATGTGGACTATGCGGTGCGGACGGCCGTCGAGCAACCGGCGGGCGCGTTCCTGATGGTGCGCCGGGCGGTGTGGGAGGAAGTGGGCGGCTTCGACGAGGGTTTCTATCCGCTGTGGTTCGAGGATGTGGATTTTTGCCGGCGGGTGGCCGCGCGCAATTATGTCATTTTCTATACACCGGAGGCGGTTGCGCGGCACCTGGGAGGGCACTCTATCGCACGTCTCGGCGTGCGGGCCCGGTCCTTTTATTGGTATCGTAGTTTACTGAGGTATTCGGCCAGGCACTATCGGCCGTCCGCATTTCGGATGGTGTGCCTGGCGGTGATCGTGGGCGCGATTCTGCGTGGCGCCGTGGGAGCGTTGTTGCAACGGAGGTGGACGCCCCTGGCGGCTTACGGGAACGTGGCCCGGCTCGCCGCGCGCTGCCTGCTGTACGGCTGGGAGGACGCAGCCGCGATGTCCGGTTCAGGGTTCTAAGCTCAGGTTCCACGGGAATCATCGCTCATTCGAGTTCTACTGCATGGGACATAACGACTTCGTATCGGTCACCATCGTGACCTACAACAGCGGACGCTTCATCAAGCGCTGCCTCGAGTCCGTGCTGTCGCAACGCTACCCGCTCAAGGAAATCATCGTCGTCGATAACGCCTCCACCGACGGCACCATCGACATTCTGGAGCAATTCGAAGATCGCTGCCGGATCCAGTACAACGAGGAGAACGCCGGTTTCGCCGCGGCGCAAAACCAGGCCATTCGCATGGCCGGCGGCGATTGGGTGCTCACGTTGAATCCGGACGTGCTGCTGCTGCCGAACTTCATCCAGGCGCTGGTCGATGCCGGGCAGTTCGATGCCAAGATCGGCGCCGTGTGCGGCAAGCTGCTGACGATGACGGCGCAGTTCGAGATTCCCGAACAGCCGGTCGTCGATTCCACTGGCATCTACTTCAACCCCATGCTGCGCCACCTCGACCGCGGCAGCCAGGAAGTCGATAACGGCCACTATCTGCAATACGAGTATGTCTTCGGCGCCACCGCCGCCGCGGCCCTCTACCGCCGCGCGATGATCGAAGACATCTCGCTCGACGGCGAGTTTTTCGATTCCGATTTCTTCGTTTA
>PMKM01000033.1:7989-42641 GCA_003157745.1 Bryobacterales bacterium
CTGGTCGTCATGTGCTGCCTGCTGTGGGAACATACTTCGCTCAAGGCGTTCTGGTTCCTGCTGCGGAATTGGACGCGCTTCCGCGCCAAGCGCGAGGCGATTCAACGCGCGCGCCGCGTCGACGACGAGTACATGGCGAGCTGGTTCCATTACCAGCCGGTCGCCAAGCGCGCGCCGAAGAAGCTGGCCCGCGCGCTGATGCGCTCGGTAACCGCCAAGACGTAGCGGCGCTCTCCGATACGCGCTAGTCTCAGTACTGATCCCAGAGTCGTCTCGACTTTCTCGGCCTGGATTTCGAAGTCGACTTCGGCGAAGTTGAATTCTCATAGCGAAGTACCATGAAGAAGCAGGTCTTGTATCAGGGCACGGCTTGAGCCGTGCCAGAACGGGATGAACTCGACGGGCTTCAGCCCCTGCGCAGCGGGCAGCGGCTAAAGCCCGCAGAACGCGCGCTGTCGGCACGGCTCAAGCCGTGCCCTGATACAAGGCGCCCAACTGCGGAGTTCAGGCTTGGCCACCATTGCGTAAGTGCGAATAGCGATTCTTGGCACGCGCGGCATTCCGGCTAACTACGGCGGCTTCGAAACTTTCGCCGAGGAGCTGGCTACCCGTCTGGTTGCGCGCGGCCATCGGGTCACCGTGTATTGCCGCGAGCGCCCGCCGCAGACGACCTATCGCGGCGTGCGCTTGTGCTATCTACCCACCATCCGCCACAAGTACTTCGACACGCTGGCGCACACGTTCTTCTCGACCCTCCACCTGCTGGCGCACCGCGTGGACGTGGCGCTCTATTGCAACGGCGCCAACGCCATTTTCACCTGGGCACCGCGCCTGTTCGGCATGCCCGTGGCGCTGAACGTGGACGGCATCGAGCGCCTGCGCAAGAAATGGAACCGGCTCGCAAAGACCTGGTATTTGGTTTCCGAATGGCTGGCCACCTTCTGTCCCACCGAGGTCGTCACCGACGCGCGGACGATTGAAGATTACTACCGCACCCGCTACGGCAAGGCCAGCACGTTCATTCCCTATGGCGCCGAGTTGGGCAAAGTCGCCGGCACGGCCACGCTCGAGCGCCTGGGCCTCGCGCCCGGCCGCTATTTCCTCTACGTGAGCCGGATGGAACCGGAGAACCATCCGCTCGAAGTGCGGCAGGCATTCGAACGCGTCGAGACGCCGTTCCGCCTGGCGCTCATCGGCGACGCGCCGTATGCGCACGGCTACATCGCGCAAGTGCGTGATACGCGCGACCCGCGTATCGCGATGCCCGGCGCCATCTACGGCGACGGATACCGCGAGCTGGGCTCGCACTGCTTCGCCTACATTCACGCGACCGAAGTCGGCGGCACGCATCCCGCCCTGATCGAAGCCATGGGCCGCGGCGCGCTGGTCCTCTACCGCAACACGCCGGAGAACGCGGAAGTCTCTGGCGATGCCGGCATCCCGTTCGAGCCCGAGGAACTGGAAGCCAAGCTGAAGATGGTCCTCGCTCTCCCTGAGGCTGATTGCGACCGATATCGCGCCCGCGCAATCGACCGCGTCCGCGAGCGCTACTCCTGGGACGCCGTCACCGATACTTACGCGAAGCTATTGGGGAGACTGGCGGGGCAGCCGTTGAGCGGCAATTCGCCGTCAGTTACTTCACGCTGACGTTGCCCGCGTTGCTGGCCTGGCCGTCGATGGTGACGACCAGCGGATACGTTCCCGCGGCCAGGCTCTTGGGCACCTGCAGGTTCACCTGCACCAGACCCACAAAGCCCGGCGCCAGTCCGGCGAATTGCACCGTCGGAACCGGCGTGCCGCCAATCGTGGCGCTGACGGACGACGTCGAGTACGCCAGCGGACTTGCCGGCGAAGCCACGCCATCGGCCACCGCCGGACTCACCGGCCCCGATCCTGTCAGGTACGCGATGATATAGCCGCCCACCGCGGCCGGGTTGCTGCGGCTATTGATCGAGTAGCTGGGGTAGTTCTGCACGAGCGCCGACGATCCCGATTCGAACAAGCCCGGAGCCGCCGCGACCACCGGTACGGTGACCGCATTGCTGACCAGGCCCGCCACCGAAACGGTAACGCTGGCCGTACCGATTGCGGTTTCCCACGGAATCTGAAAATTGATCTGCGCGGGCGAGGCGAAGAACACCGGCGCCACCCTGCCATTCACGGTCACGATCACGCTCTCTCCACCCAGGGTGGCCGGGAACGGGGCAACCGAAGTATAGCTGCCGCTGCTGAAGCCGGTCCCGAAAACCGAGGCCAGCGCTCCGGGAGAGACCTTCGCCTGGAAGTTCGCCGCGTTGGTGACGCCGCCCGGAGTTATCGCCGGCGTCATCGGAGTCAACTGGCGAATCACGTTGTTCTGCGTATCGGCGATATAGACGTTGCCGCTCGCATCCACGGCCACGCCGCGCGGCGACCACAACTCCGCCTTGAGCGCCGGTCCGCCGTCGCCCGAGTAGCCGTAGGTCCCCGTTCCGGCAATGGTTGAAATAATCCCGTCCGTCGTCACGCGCCGAATGCGCATATTGCTCGCGTCCGCGATGTAGAGGTTGCCCGCGGCATCGAGCGCGACACCAACCGGATCTCCCAGCGTGGCATCCGCCGCCGGACCGCCATCGCCCGAAAACCCGAGATAGCCGTCGCCCGCGAAGTTCAGCGTGAGCGCTCCGTTGGCGTATTTCGACACGGTGTGGAGTTCGATATCGGAAATGTAGATGGCGCCCGAGGCATCCACCGCGACGCCTTCCGGACAGATCAACAGCCCGGCGGTGGCGCCGAGTCCGACCGGCGTGGTGATGATGGCGGTCGAGGCGTTGACCTCGCGAATCAGGCCCTGCGTGGTGCTCGCGTTGGCGCCCGCATTCGAGTCGGCGATGTACAGGTTTCCGGACCCATCGAGGGCCAGGCCGATCGGATTGTACAACTGCGCGCTGGTGGCGGCCACGTTGTCCTGGCCGTAACCTTGTCCCAACGTGTTATTGCCGGCGTAGCTGGTGATCTTTCCGTTCGTATCCACCTTGCGGATCACCTGGTTCTTCATGTCGGAAATATACAGGTTCCCGGATTTATCCATCACCAGGCCCGACGGGTAGTCCAGTTCCGCGGATGTGGCTGCGTCCTTGTCGCCCGAGAAGCCGGCCGTTCCATCGCCCGCCACCGTCGAGACGGTCCCGGCGGAAATCATGCGCACGCGGTGGTTGACCGAGTCCGCGACGTAGACGTTCCCCTTCGAATCGACGGCGACCGCCGCCGGCGTGGCGAATTCCGAGCCATCCACCGTGCCGTCTATGTAACCCGAGGTACCATTGCCGCCAATAGTGCTGATCGTATACTGCTGCGCGGCGGCGCAGAATGCCAGCGTGATGGCCGGCGCGACTCGTCTGAATTGAAGCAGAAGTGACATGTCCGAGAATCTCGATTTGGGAGCGGTACCTACGAGGTTAACACGGAAGAAACCGCGGGCAGGTGTTGTAGACCGGGCACTCGCGTGCCGTTTAGGCACTCCGGGCGGCCGCACCGCCGCCAGCGGTGCGAGCGCCTCCGGCAAGAACCCGGAGGCGCCGCCACGCGCAAACCGCAATCCGGAAACGCCGGATCACTTCTTGAGAAGCGCCTTGATTTCGTCGGGCAGGTCGAACTTGCCCTTAGGGATCTCGACGTTGAACTTGTAGGTGTCGAACGTGAGCGAGAACTCCTGCGGGCCGGCGCTCTGCAGGACCTTGTGCGCTATCAGCAGGTCGCCTTCCTTGCGATAGTCGCTGGGGATCGTCGTGGCTTCCATCTCGCCCATCGGGCTGGTCACGGTCATGGTGACCTTCGCCAGCAGGCCGGTCTTCTTGTCGTAGAATTCGGTGACCGGTTTGCCTTCGCTCGGCGTCTTCACCAGCTTGTAGCAATCCTTGCCATCGACGGTTTCCGATCCCACCGTCTCCACCTTCTTGTATTCCTCGCGCCAGTTCTCGCTGTGGAAGTGAGCCTCGCGTTTGGACCCGGCCAGTTCGTCGCCATCCTTGATGCGCGCACCCTGCATCGGGTTGATCTCCCATGCCACGCTGCCGTCATAGCCTTCTCTGACGGTGCCGATTCCGGGAATCTCGATTTCGGCCATGCTCTTGTCCGGTTCCGCCTTGGTGACGGTCATGGTGCCTTTGATGCCCATGGCCGGCATCTCGAAGGTGCCCGCGATGATCTGGCTGTGCATCTTCGCTAAGGCGGCTTTGCCGCCGGTGACCTCGAAATACTTGTCGAGAATCGTATCCGCCTTGGGCAGCGCCTCCGCCGGATGTGCGGGCGGTGCGTCGGCCGCATACAGGCTGGCGCATGCCGTGGCCAGCACCATCGCCGCGCAAGCGGCCAGGGTTCGTCTGATCGATAGCTGTTTCATAAAGACTCGCAATGACTTCCTTTCAATCTCTTCCCGGCGCATGGGCCGGGTCTGCCATTCCTTACAGTCTACGCCGCTTCTCAATTCTTACTGTTCTCGATCCAAGTCAGGGCCCGATCGAGCGCCGGGTCGCGGCCTTCGAGCAGCGCCCGCCGCGACGGCCCGGCGGTTTCGTCCGGAATCACTCCGGCGCCGTCCAGTTGCCTGCCACCCTCGGAAACATAATTGGCGATCGCGTATTGGAAGCCGTCGCCGTTGGGCAGCCGCTCGAACACCGATGGCAACGCGGCTCCGGCGCTGCGCATTCCAAAGACGCGCGCCCGCTGCAAGTCTCGCAACCCTCCGGCCAGGATCTCCGACGTCGAAGCGGAGCAGCCGTCGATCAGGATCGCCAGCGGCCCGCGGAAAACTTCCGGCCGCGGGTACACCACGAATTTGAGCGTGCCCGACCGCATCACCATATCGCCCAGCCGCAGCCCCGGCTTATCCAGAAACCACCCGGCCACGCCCATCGCCAGGCCGCCCATCCCGCCCGGATTGCCGCGCAAATCGACCACAAAACCGCGGCAGGCAGGGCAATCCCGAATCGCGTTTTCAAACGCTTTGCTCAGCGTCTCCGGCGCGAAGAAGAGGTTGAACCGGATGTAGGCGACATCGGGCCGCACCTTGCGCGACTCCACCCAGAAGTACATCGGCGGCAAATTGCCGAAGGAAACTTTCTCGCCGCGCGGAACCGCGCGTTCGATTTCGAGCGTGGTCGAATGCCCCCGCCCATCGCGGAAGGTGACCTGCACCCGGCTGCCCGCGTCGCCTTCCAGGCGCCCGCTCACGGCGCGCTCCAGCATGATGTCGTGCAGCGTCGAGTCGTGAAAGCTCTGCTCGATTTTGCGCACGGCGTCGGCTAGCGGCTTGCCGTCCACGCGCTCGATTTCCCAACCGGGCTGGACGCCGCTCGACGCCGCGCCGGAACCCGGCTCCGCCGCCACCACCAACGCGCGGCCGTTCACCACCCGCACTTCGATGCCGGTCCTGCCTGCGCCTTCTCCCTTGTCCTTGGCGCCGATTTCCCGATAGACCTTGGCCGGGACGATGTTGAAATGCGTCTGCTTGAGCCGCGCCAGCATCTCCTGCATCGTCGCGCGCGCCTGGTCCATAGTGGTCGAGCTTTCCAGACGCGGACGCAACTTGTCGTGCACGGCCTGCCAGTCGAGCCCCCCCAGCTTCGGGTCCCAGTGTTTATCGCGCACTGTAGTCCATACGTGCTCGAAGGAATCGATGTTCAATCGTTTTTGATCGGGCGTCAGCCGGTCCGCTTCGCCCCCCGAAGCCGCAAAAGCCAGCGCCAGCGCCCATACTGCCGTGCGTGCAAGCATTCCCTCCGACTATAACCGATCGCCCGGGCTGCGAGCAGGGCAATTTACCCCGGCGGCACGCGACATGAAAGCGGAGTTTCCGATTTCAAGGAAACCCGCCAGTATCCGAGCGTAAAGGTACGATCGAGAACGTCTTCCGCCCGGAGGGCGAAAGAAAGTAGCCCATGGGTCAGCAATTCCGGCCGCAGCCCCGGAACGGGGCGGAAGACCGCTCGGCCAGTAAGGTCTTACGCCCCGTTCCGGGGCTAGGCTCACCGGTCCCGTTTCCCACGGCTTACGCCATGGGCTGCTTTCTTTCGCCCCTCCGGGGCTTGAGCGCGCGCCCGGTGCTAAAACGTGCGCCGCGCTTTCATGTCGTGCACCCTTTCCCCGGCGGCGCCACGTCGACGCGCGCGGCGGTCCTGACCAGGGTCTCCCAATTGGCATCGGAGATCGGAATTCCGTTGCGCCGGCGTTCCGCTTCCGTGCGCCATTCCGGCTCGCCCGCCACCAGCACTTCGTCGTAGCCGGCCGCCGCCGGCGCGCTCTTCACCGTCGCCACCAGGCGCTCCATGCGCGCCGTGAATTCCTCGACCGGCATGTAGCGCGCGACGTCGATCGCGAGAAACATCTGGCTCGTCCGCACCGGTTTTCCCCGGTACCGGATGCCGCCCACCTCGTTCGCCATCGCGCCCCCGCTCAGCACGGCGCAGAGAATCTCCACCAGGAACCCCAGCCCGCTGCCCTTGTAGCCGCCCAGCGGCATCAACAGGCCGTGGTACGCTTCCACCGTATCGGTAGTCGGCACGCCTGCTGAATTGAACGCCCACCCGGCGGGAATTTCCGGTTGATGGTTGATGAAAGCCTTGAACACCTTGCCTGCGGCCACCGTGGTAGTGGCCATGTCCAGCAGCCACGGCCCGGGCACCGCCATGCAAATGGGGTTGGTGCCGAAGCGGCCCTCCTTCGCCTGCCACGGCGGCACGATCGGCGAGGCGTTGCACATCACGATGCCGATTTGCCCGGCCGCGCGCATCATCTCCGCCCACCAGGCGCAGGCGCCGAAATGGTTCGATTCGCGCGCCGTCACGAGCGCCACGCCGTGCTCCCGAGCGATGCGGGTGGCGTGGCCGCAGCAGGTTTCCGCGATCCATTGCCCGATCCCGTTCTGCCCGTCGAACAGCAGGCACGATCCGCTTTCGGAAACCACGCGCCCCTCGGCGCGCCCGTCCATTTCGCCCGCCAGCAGTTGATCGATGTAGAACGTCAACAACTGGATTCCGTGCGAATCCACCCCGCGCAGATTGGCCGCCACGAGCGATGCCGCTACGATCGCCGCCTTGTGCTCCGGCACGCCGGCGCCCCGCAGGATCGACTCGCTGAAACTGGCGAGTGCGGCAGCGGTAATCGTCGGCATCGGTCTCCAATCGCCGGGCGGTCGTCCCCGGCCTGCCCGTGTTCCGAGCGGCCGCGCGCTTACTTGGCCGGCTCCGTGGACGCGCCCTTCGGTGGAAAGTCCGGGTTGGGGAAGTTCACCTTGATTCCGGCGTTGATGCGATCGATCGTCTCTTTGGCGTGCTGCTGCTTGAGCACGTCGAAAATCTGGTCTCTCACTTCCGATAGCGGACGAATGGTCGCGATCACGGCCTTGAAAATGTAAAAGCCATGCGGCTGCCGCACTGGTGGGGTTACCTGGCCCATATCGAGCGCGAACACCGCGTTCCGGATCTCGTCGGGCAGCGGATCGGTGGTGGCGAAAGTTCCGAAGTCGCCGTCCTTGGCCTTCGACGTGGCGTCCTCGGAATTCTCTTTGACCAGCTTCACGAAATCCGCGCCCAGTTTGAGTTGGGCCACCAGCTTGTCGGCCTTGGCCTTGGCTTGCGCTTCGGTCAGCGACTTATCTTCCGCCGAAGGCGCGTCGGCGAAGGGAATGTAGATGGCCTTCACCTGCACGCGTTTGAAGCCTGCCTTGTTCTCGCCGTAATAGTTGACGATATCGTTCGAATCCACCGTCGTGGTCGTAAACACATCCTGCATCAGCGCCATGGTCAGGTTGTAGAGCCGCGAAAAATAGAGGGTCTCCCTGGTCGGACTTTGCTCGTCGAGCTTCTTCTCGGTGGCGATTTCCGCGTACCGCAGCATCCTCGCGTACTCGCGGAAAAACTCGACTGGATCCTCCTTCACCCCGTTCTGCATGGCGGGCGGGAGCGCCGGATAGAGCTTCTTCAAGTCGCCCATGGTGAATTTCGTGCCGTCCTGAAACTCCGCGATGACCGTCGGATCGGGCAGTTCGGGAACAGCGGCCTTCGGCTTTGCGGCCGTGACGGGCTGCGGAGTCGCCGCCGGCGGCGCCGGCGTTTGGGCGCTGGCCGCGCCGAGGCAAAGCAATAGGAGGAGGCAGGAGCTTTTCATGGTAGTTTGTTGGTGATTTTTCAGTATATCATTCGGCATGCGGGCCGCTTTTCGTTGAGACGTGCCGCGCGCGAAAAGGTTTGCCGGCGCGGCTACCCCGCAAGGCCGGGCAATCCACCCATGCCGCGCGCGTGCTGGACGGCGCGGACAATCGCCTCCGCCACCGCTTCGGCCGCCGCCACGCCGAGCGAATCGACTTCCGCCGCGAGCGCGCCGTGCGACAAGGCGAAGACGATGTCGCCATCCACCGTCGCGTTCACCGGCGAAATCGCGCGCGCCATGCCCAGGCTTCCCAATTCCGCCAGCTTCCTGGCCTGCAACTTAGTAAGTCGCGCATTGGTCGCAACCACCGCCAGCGTGGTGTTCTTAGTCGCCGCCGTGGCGCCCGCCGGCGCGCTGTGATGTTTCAGGTAACTGGCCGAATCGAGAAAATCGCGGCTGCCGGGCTCGCGCCGCGTCCCGGCGACGATCTTTCCGCTGGCCGGGTCGCGCACATCGCCCCACGCGTTTACGGCCACCAGGGCTGACACGAGCACGCCGCGATCCATCTCCACCGTGGCCGAACCGATTCCCGATTTCATGGCATGCCCGATGCCGAGGATATGGCCTACGCTGGCGCCCGTGCCCGCGCCCACCGCACCTTCGGCGACCGCATCGGCCGTGGCCGCCGCCGCCGCCGCTTCGCCCATCGCCAGGTTCGGGTGAGCGTTCGACTTGCCGACCTCGAGATCGAAAAGAATGGCCGCCGCCACAATGGGAATGTGCTCGCCGCCAAACGCGAACCCCACTCCGCGCCGCGCCAGGTAGCGCCGCACGCCGGACGCCGCTTCCAATCCGAACGCGCTGCCGCCGGCGAGCAGAATGCCGTGAACGCGGTCGGCCACGTGCCCCGGATCGAGCGTGGGCGTTTCCTCCGTCCCGCTCGCCGAGCCGCGTATGTCCACCCCGCCCACCGCGCCCTCCTCGCACAGAATCGCCGTGCAGCCGGTCAGCGCCCCGTAATCCGAAACGTGGCCGACGCGTATGCCGGAAATATCGGTAAGACCCTTCACGGCTTGTATGGTAGCATCGGAATTCGGAGAGCGACCTACTTGTTGGATCCGCTGAAGGAGCCTGTTCTCGCCGTCCAGGAATTCGTCGTGCTTGCGGGCGCCGCTTTCCGCAACATTTTCCGCCGGCCGCATTACGGCGACGACATCATTTTGCAGATGGACGCCATCGGTGTCGGCAGCCTCGTCGTGGTGGCGCTGGTCGGTCTCTTCTCCGGCATCGTGATGGCGCTGCAGATGTCGCGCGCGCTGTCCCAATACGGCGAGGTCGAAAAGACCGGGACCCTGGTCGCCATCACGCTCGCGCGCGAGCTCGGGCCCGTGCTGACCGCCATCATGATGGCGGGCCGCAACTCCTCCGGCATCGCCAGCGAATTGGGGTCGATGAAAGTCACCGAGCAGATNNGCAGATCGACGCCATGCGCGCGCTCGGCACCGATCCGATTCAGAAGCTGGTGACGCCGCGCCTGCTGGCCACCTGCTTCATGCTGCCGCTGCTCACCATCATCGCCGATTTCGTGGGCCTGTTCGGCGGCTGGGTGATCGCCGTGCTGCGGCTGCACCTCGGGTCGCGCCTGTATTGGAACTCCGCCTGGCAGGCGCTCGAATGGAACGACGTGGCGCAGGGTGGATTGATCAAGCCGCTGGTATTCGCCGTGGTGGTTTCGCTGATCGGCTGCTTCTACGGCCTGCGCACCACCGGCGGCACGCAGGGCGTCGGCCGCTCCACCACCCAGGCCATGGTGGCCGCCACTATCATGATCTTCATCACCGACGCCATGATCACGGAATTCTTCGTCAGCCAGGGTGCGGGCTAATGCCAGGGACCGGATCGCCCAGCGTGCTGCGCTTTGAGAACGTCACCGTTGCCTTCGACGGCGAGGAAGTCCTGCGCGACGTTTCCTTCGAAGCCTTCGAGGGCGAATCGCGCGTTATCCTGGGCGCGGCCGGCAGCGGCAAGACGGTGTTATTGAAGACCGCGCTCGGCCTGGTGCGCCCCGAATCCGGCCGCGTGCTGGTCTTCGGCAAAGACCTGGGCGTCATGCGCGAGACGCAGCTTTTCGAGATCCGCAGCCGCATCGGCATGTTGTTTCAGGAAAGCGCGCTCTTCGATTCGCTTAGTATCGAGCAGAACGTCGCCTACCCGCTGCTCAATCAGAAATCGATTCACTGTCCACCGGGCGAGGTGCACGGCCGCGTCGAGCAGGCGCTCGAGTTCGTCGAACTGGGCGACACGCTCGACAAATTCCCGAGCGAGCTATCGGGCGGCATGCGCCGCCGCGCCGCCATCGCCCGCGCCGTGGTCACCGCGCCGCCGCTGGTGCTCTACGATTCGCCCAGCGCCGGCCTCGATCCGATCACCGCCCACACCATCATGGCCCTCCTCATCAAGGAGCGCGACATGGCGCAGACCACCACCATCCTGGTCACCTATCGCTACCAGGACGGGAACCTGATGGCCAACTTTCGTTACAATTCAAAACAGGGGCGTCTGGAGCCGGCCCGGCAATCGGCGGCGCCGCTCCCCCGCACCACGTTCATGGTGCTGCGCGAAGGCCGCCTGGTTTTCGAAGGCGATCAGGACCGGCTGGAGTCCTCGTCCGACGAGTATATTTCGAAGTTCTGCAAGCATCGGGAATAACGCATGGCGGATCGCAGAAAAGTTCGTTGGTCGCAACTCAAGATCGGCATCGTCGCCGGCGTCGGCTTCATCATTCTCTTCATTCTGGTTTTCCTGCTCACGCAGAGCAAGAACCCGTTTGCCCATTACCCGCTGCTGCGCACGTACATGGACAACGCCGCCGGGCTCCCCGACGGCACCGAAGTCCAACTGAACGGCATCATCATCGGTTTTCTCGAAACGCCCCGGCTCACCGAATCGCACGATCCCAAGCGCGCCGTCGAGTTCGACATGATGGTGAAGCCCGAATTCCTCTCGCAGATACCGGAAGATTCGACCGTCGCCATCGCCGCCTCCACCTTGCTCGGCGGCAAGGTCATCGACATCACGAAGGGCGTGTCCACGGTGCCCGTGAAACCGGGTGCCGAGCTGCGCTCCGCCCAGGTCGAGGACATTCCGCAATTGATGGGCGAGATGAAGGTGGTCCTCGACAGCCTGCAAACCATCGTCACGCGCGTCGACAACCTGCTCGGCGGCATCGAGCAGGGCAAGGGCAACATCGGCAAGCTGATCAAGGACGAGGAACTGTACGACCGGCTGAACGGCATCGCCGCCGAAGGTCAAAAGCTGCTCGCCGACGTGCGCACCTCGAACGGCACGCTCGGCAAACTGATTTACGACGACACACTCTACCGCGACCTCGACGCGCCCTTGAAGCGCATCGATTCGATGATGGCCGGCCTGCAGAGCGGCCAGGGAACCGCCGGCAAGCTGCTCAAGGACCCCGCGCTCTACGATGAAGCCCACCAGTCGTTAGCCGAGATTCATTCCCTGCTCAATGAGATTAATGCGGGCAAAGGCACCGCCGGCAAGCTCGTGAAGGACGACCAACTCTACTCCCATCTGGACGAGTTGGTGACGAAGTTCAATTCGACCGTCGACAAGATCAACGCCGGCCAGGGCACGCTCGGCCAGTTGGCTGTGAACCCCGCGCTCTACGACGCGCTCACCGGCGCCACGCACGAGTTTCAGTCGCTGGCCAAGGACATGCACGCTAATCCCAAGCGCTTCCTCACCGTCCGCCTAGGCCTGTTTTGAGCTGGCGCCCCCAACTGGTGGTGAATGGCGACGATTTCGGATTCACACCCGACGTCAACTCGGGAATCGTGGAAGCGCATCGTCGCGGCATCCTCACCGCAACCACGCTGATGGCGAACGGCGACGCGTTTGACGATGCCGTGCGCCTCGCGCGCGAAACTCCCTCGCTCGATGTCGGCTGCCATCTGGTGTTGATCGGCGGCCGTTCGCTTACCTTCGGCAAGCCGCTCCCTGCCACCGTCGCAGAACTGCTTCACGCCCTCGTCCACCGCGAGATCCCAATCTATGAAGAACTCGCCGCGCAGACGCGTCACATAATCGCCACCGGCATCCGGCCAACTCATCTCGATACGCACAAGCACACGCATCTCGCGCCGCCCGTGCTGGACGCGGTGGTGCGCATCTCGCGCCACTTCGCCATTCCCTGGGTGCGCTGCCCGTTCGATTTTCCGATGCGCGCTCTCGGGACGCCGCTCCGGACTCGGCTGGTGAGCCGCGCGCTCGGGTTGATGCAGGGTCGCTTCCGGCGTGTGCTGGCAGCGCACGGCTGCCGCGGCACCGACCATTTCGCCGGCTTCCAACTCACCGGCCGCGTTGGCTGCGACGCGCTCGCCTCGCTGGCCGAGGCACTGCCCGAGGGCGTGACCGAGTTGATGTGCCATCCCGGCCATTGCGGCGACGCCCTGCGCCAGGCGCCCACGCGTCTCAAGGAAAGCCGCGAACGCGAGTTACAAGCCTTGACCGCCCCCGAGACTCGCCAGGCGCTCGAACGGCATAACATCGACTTAGTAAATTACTCGCAGTTGGGTTGAGGTGGACATTGCGGAATTCCGAAACGACTCGATCGTCCCGGGGGCACATCGAGTCTACTCATACAAACGAGGAGGCCGGCGTGAGGCATAATGGTCGTATGCAGCTCAATCCGCCATTCGACCGGATCACCATTGAGCCCGGCAAGATGGGCGGCCAGCCCTGCATCCGCGGGATGCGCATCACCGTCCGGCGCGTACTGGAGATCCTGGCGACTTACGCCGATCGCATGGATCTCTTTCAGGATTACCCGGATCTACAAGAAGAGGATTTACGGCAAGCGCTCGCTTTTGCGGCGGCCGCCGTGGGCGGCACCATCGATCTTCACCTCGACGCCGCATGAGACGAGTTCTTCTCGATCAGGGGCTGCCAGCTACCGCTGCGATCATGTTGCGAAGCAACGGCTGGGATGCCACGCACGTCCGCGAGATAGCCATGAGTGAGGCGGCGGATGCCGAGATCCTCGACTTTGCGGCCCGAGAATCGCGAGTGGTGATCGCGCTGGACCGGGACTTCCCTCAGATGGTCGCACTGACAGCCGTGACCCGCCCTTCGGTTGTTCTCGTCCGTCAGCAAGGATTACGGGCAGCCGATATCGCTGTACTCCTGGCATCGATCTGGCGAGATCATGAAAACTCGCTGGACCGGGGGTGCGTCCTCACGGTTAATGCCCGCGGCACGCGAGTTCGCCTGCTTCCGCTCGCATGATCGGTTCCATTCCCTGTGGCGATCCGCCCTTCGGCCATGGTTTAGAATTGAGTCTGAACCCCAAAGTACATCCCGAGGAGAACGAATGATGAACCGAGTAGCCTTCGTCACTGGCGCGAGCCGTGGAATCGGACGCGCGATTGCGCTGAAACTTTGCCGTGCCGGATTCGAGATCGTGGTGGCTTCGCCCGAGGTCGAAAACAACGAATCCGTGGCCGGCGAAATCCGCGCGTGCAGTGGCGAGGCGATGACGCTCAATCTGGACGTGACGTCGCCGGAATCCGTCAAGGAAGGTTTTGCCAAAGTCATCAAGGATAAGACACGCGTCGACGTGCTTGTGAACAACGCCGGCATCGCGCGCGATGGTCTGGCCGTCCGCATGAAGCTGGCCGACTGGCAGTTAGTGTTGAAGATCAATCTGGAAGGCGCGTTCCTGTGCAGCCAGCAGGCTCTCGCCAGCATGATGCGCAACCGCTGGGGACGCATCGTCAACATATCCTCCGTGGTGGGCCAGGCCGGTAGCGTGGGACAGGCCAATTACGCCGCATCCAAGGCCGGCTTGATCGGACTTACTAAGTCGCTGGCCCAGGAGATGGGCAGCCGCGGTATCACGGTCAACGCCATAGCTCCCGGTTACATCGATACCGATATGACCAGGGGCCTGCCCGAAGAGCTGAAGCAGAAGATGCTGGCCTCGGTTCCGCTCGGCCGCATGGGCACGCCCGAGGATATCGCCAACGCGGTGAAGTTCCTGGCGAGCGAAGAGGCATCTTACATTACCGGACACGTGCTGGCCGTCAACGGCGGCATGTACATGTAAGCTTGCGAGGAGGGCGGCGCCAAAACCACGCCGCCCGCTCCGCTCCTATAATGAAAAAACATGCTCCGCAAGCTCTCGCTATCTCTCGCCGCCGTCTGCCTGGGCGCATACGGCCAGAAGCCCGCGCCCGCCAAGTCGGCGCTCGATAAAGCCACTTTTGAAGCCTACGTGCGCCATCTGTACGTGATGGATTCGCGGATCGCGGTCAAGATCTCCGATCCCAAGCCGGACGAGATGCCCGGCTTTTCGGAAGTGACCGTGCATGCGTCGCTGGGCAATCAGAGCCAGGACATCGTCTTCCATGTTTCGAAGGACGGCAGGAAGATCGTCCAGGGAACCATCTTCGATATCGCCCGCAACCCCTTCCAGCCGGACCTTGCGAAGCTCAAGACGGAAGGCGCGCCCGGCGAGGGAACTTCGGGCGCCCAGGTCGCCATCGTCGAGTTCAGCGACTTCGAATGCCCCTATTGCAAGGAAGAAGCCAAGCTGCTGCACGACAACTTACTCTCCACTTACCCGACCCAGGTAAAACTCTACTTCAAGGAGTTTCCGCTCGATTCGGTTCATCCCTGGGCCAGGCGCGCCGCCATCGCCGCGCGTTGCGTCCAGCGGCAGGACTCGCCCTCGTTCTGGGCCTACCACGATTGGATCTTTGGCCAGCAGGAAAAAATCACCCCCGATAACTTTCGCGACCAGGTGATGGACTGGGCGAAGGGGCAGGAAAAGATCGACGGCGCGAAGCTGGGGGCGTGCATCGACAACAAGGAGACCGAGCCCGACGTCGATAAGTCCGTCGCGCAGGGCCGCGATCTCGGCGTCAATTCCACGCCCACGCTGTTCATCAACGGCCGGCGCATCGACAAGACGATCGATTGGCCGTCGCTCAAGAGCATCGTCGATTTCGAAATCGAATACCAGAAGACGGCGCACAATGCCGGCGACGATTGCGGCTGCGAGTTGAAACTGAACCTGCCCGGCCAGCCGGAAACCAAGTCGCCGCTCGGCATGCCGGGCGCGAAATAGTTGCGGCGCTATTCCTCCCGCAGCACCTTGTTCGGGTCCAGGCGCGAAGCGCGGCGTGCGGGAATGTACGCTCCGGCGAGCGTCATCGCCAGCAGCCCCAGCGCAACCAGGGTCGCGATGCGCCAGTCGAGCACGGGCATGCCCATGCTGCTGGCGAGGCCGCGGCCCAACCAGAGGCTGAGCGGCAGCCCGATCGCCGCGCCACACGCGCCGAGCAGCGCTCCGTGCCGCAACACCATCCCCACCACGGCGGGCCGGCCCGCGCCAACCGCCATGCGGATGCCGATTTCCCGCCGGCGCCGGGTCACCGACCACGACATCACGCCGTAAATTCCCGATAGCGCCAGCGCCAGCCCCAGCAGCCCCATCCCGCCAATTAAACCAATGATTGCGTCGAAGACCCTGGTGGCACGGTCGCGAAACTGCTCCTCGATGCTGCTCAGCCAGATCACCGGCTGGTTGGAGTCGATCGACTTGGCAAGATAACGCACGGGCTGCGCCAGGCTGACGGAAGGCCCAGCCGTGGCGACCAGCAGATTCATCTCGGTGCGGTAGTTCTGGGCGAATGGTAAATAGAGATAATCGAACTGCGGCTCGACCAGAGAGTTGTACTTGCCGGTCTTCGCCAAGCCTACCACCTCGACCCAATCGCCTTGCGGGCCGCCTAATCGAAAACGCTTGCCTACGGGATTCCGGTTCGGCCAATACTTTTCCGCAAGATGCTGGTTGACGACTGCAACGCGAGGCGAGCTCACCGTGTCGCTCTCGGCGAATTCCCGGCCTTGCAGAATCGAAACGCCCGCGGTGCGAAAATATCCGTCGCCGACGATGTTGTCGTACGCGTCGACCGAATTGCCGTCCTTCGGCAGTTGATAGCCTTCCGGCACGATGGACACCGGATTCAATCGCATCGACAGGGGAACTACGTTCGCCAGCGCCGCCGAACGTGCGCCCGGCAATTGGCGGGCGCCTTCCACCAGACGCTTATAGAAATCGCGCGCCTGCTCGTCGGTCGCGTGGACCAGTTGCGGGTTGAAGCTCGCCATAAACATCCGGGAAGTGCGGAAGCCGGCAGGCGCGGCGAGCGCGCTCGATAAGCCGCGATACATTTGCGCCGTCAACACCAGCAGAAACAGGCTTCCCGCCGCCTGCGCGACCACCAACGCGTTTCTGCCCAGAAAATGCCGATGCGCAGAGGCCGTCCTTCCGCCGGCCTTCAGTGCGGTTGCGATGTCGGCCCGGGTGGCTTTGATCGCTGGCACCAATCCGAACAATACCGCGCTCGCCAGAGCGGCAGCCAGACTGTACAGCAACACGCGCGTATCCATCCGCGCGTTGATCTCGATCGGAATCTGCGCCGGTATCCGCCAATGCGCGAACTGTTCCACGAACGCTTCGGCCATCAGGACGCCCACGGCCCCGGCAGCCACCGCGATCACCACGCTCTCCGCCAGCAGTTGACGGACTATCTGCCACCGGCCCGCGCCGATTGCCAACCGCACCGCGATCTCGCCCGAACGCGCCATACCCCGGCTCAACGTCAGGTTCGCCACGTTGGCGCAGGCGATCAGCAACACCACGCCGGCGAGTATCAGAAGCATCCTCACCAGATTCGTATCCCCGCTCGATTCATCCGCGCGTGCCTGGAGCTCGGTGCGGATCGCGGCGGACCAATCCCGATTGGTGGCCGGATAAGCCCGCGCGAGGCCATTGCCGATCACGCCCGCTTCCGCCACGGCCTGCTCGGCGCTCGCGCCCGGCGCCAGCCGCCCTTTCACCTGCAACTCGCGGTCGTCGCGGCCGACCAGCAGGTTGCGATCGTTGTTGGACAGGCGCGGCGCCAGCATCAGCGGAACGTATAGCGAGGGGCGGAAATACTGGTCCGTGCCGGTGAAGCTCTCCGGCGCCACGCCGACGATCGTGAACTCGATGCCATCGAGCAGGAGCTTTCGTCCCACGATGTCGGGCGCCGAGCCGAAGTCCAACCGCCACAGATCGTGGCTGATCACGGTTACTGCGTCGCGACCGGGGACGGCGTCCTCTTCCCGCCGGAAGGCCCGGCCGAGTGCCGGCGTGACTTCGAGCACATCGAAGAAGTTGCCACTCACCAGCATGCCCGCCCGCATTTCGGGCAGCGCCTGCTTGTCGGCCGCAAACCCGAATGTGCTCAGCCGGAATGCCGTCAGCCCGGAGAAAGCGCGCGTTTTCGCGCGGAAATCCACGTAATCCGGATAAGACATCGAACCCGCCCCNNATGCTGAACATGGCGGTGTTGGCGCCAACACCTAGGGCGATGGAGAGCGCGGCCACCGCCGCATACGATGGGTTCCGCCGCAACGAGCGCAGGGCGAAACGGAAATCGCTGAACATAGCGGCGGTAAATGCACGTCGCGTGCCAGGGCCGATGCCGTTTGGCTGGAATCACATGCCGGGGCACGGCTGCGCCGGCGGTGTCCGCTTCTGGGATAGCTTCGTGCGGCGGCGGGACGGCCGCGCCACCTATTTCTTGTAATAGGCCGCGTTGCGCGCGGTGAAATCGGCCCATTTCTCGGGCAGATCGTCGAGCGCGAAAATCGCCGACACCGGGCACACCGGAACGCACGCACCACAGTCGATGCATTCGACCGGATCGATGTAGATCAGCGCCTCGTCGGCGAAGCCGGGTTCGTCTTTCTTCGGGTGGATGCAATCGACCGGACAGGCGTCGACGCAGGCGGTGTCTTTGGTGCCGATACAAGGTTCTGCGATCACGTATGCCATTTTGGTTTCCCCAGGTTCCTTAATTGATACCACAGCCGGCGTGGGGAAACAAACGACCGCTTGCCAACGCGCGAGTTCCGGCATCAAACTGTAGAAGATGCCAGCTAAAGTGCGCAAGGCCGTTTTCCCGGCGGCGGGACTCGGCACCCGATTCCTCCCGGCTACCAAGGCGCAGCCGAAGGAGATGCTCCCGATCGTCGATAAGCCGATCATCCAATACGGCGTGGAAGAGGCCATCCACTCGGGAATTCAGAACATCATCATCGTCACCGGCCGCGGCAAGACCGCCATCGAAGATCACTTCGACGTCAGCTTCGAGCTCGAGTACCTGCTCGAGAACCGCGGCAAGAAGGAGCTGCTGGCGATTGTGCGCGGCATCTCCGACATGATCAACGTTTCCTATACGCGCCAAAAGGAGGCGCTCGGGCTGGGACACGCCGTCCTGCGCGCCCAGGAGTTGGTCGGCGACGAGCCGTTCGCGGTCGTGCTGGCCGACGATTTGATCGATGCCGAAACGCCGTGCCTGCGCCAGTTGCTCGACGTCTACGAATTCTTCAACGCGCCGGTGCTGGCGGTGATGGAGGTGCCGCGCGATAGCATTTCCGCCTATGGCGTGATCGATGCCGAACCGGTCAGCCACAACGGATCGAGCGACCGCGTGTATCGCATCCGCGACCTGGTCGAAAAACCCAAGCCCTCCGAGGCGCCTTCGAACCTGGCCATCATCGGCCGCTATGTCCTCACGCCGGAGATCTTCTCGAGCGTGCAGTCCATCGACCCCGGACAGGGCAGCGAAATCCAGTTGACCGATGCCCTGCGGCACCTGCTGCGCAGCCGGCCGATTTACGCCTACCGCTTCGAAGGCACCCGCCACGACGCCGGCGACAAGTTGGGATTCCTCAAAGCCACCGTGGATTATGCCCTCCGCCGCCACGATCTGGGAGAGCCGTTTCGAGAATATCTGAAGGGTTTGAAGCTGTAGGGGCCGAGGCACGCCCGGCCCCCGCGGGGAAAATCGCGAGCTATCTCGCCGAGAAGGCGTAAACCGTCGTGGTGTGGTAGGTCTCGCCCGGCTTCAGTTCGGTCGACGGGAACGCCGGATGGTTGGGAGAATCCGGATAGTGCTGCGTCTCCATGCAGAAGCCGCCGCGGCGCGCGTACACCTTGCCGCCCTTGCCGGCCAACCTGCCATCCAGGAAATTGCCGGTGTAGAACTGCATGGCGGGCTCGGTGGTCAAAACCTGCATCACGCGGCCGGTCTTGGCTTCGAACACTTCCGCCGCCTTGGCGAGGCCGGCGCCGGTCCTGTCGAGCACCCAATTGTGGTCGTAGCCGCCGCCGAACTTGATCTGCTGGTCGTCGCTCCCTATGCGGGCGCCAATCGCGGTTGCCTTGGTGAAATCGAACGGCGTGCCTGCGACCGCCCGCAATTCGCCGGTGGGAATCAGGGTGGCGTCGACGGGCGTGGTGCGGCTCGCGTCGATCGTGACTTCGTGATCGAGAATGTCGCCCTCGCCGGCGCCCTTCAAATTGAAGTAGGCGTGGTTAGTGAGGTTGACGACGGTGGCCTTATCCGTGGTCGCCCTGTAATCGATCTTCAACTCGTTCTTGTTGGTCAGCGTGTAAACCACGGCGACGGTCAACGTCCCCGGGAAGCCTTCCTCGCCGTCCTTGCTGACGTAGCTGAATTCGACCGCCGGACCTTCCGCCGAGGCCACTTCGCGCCCCTGCCATACCTGTTTGCCGAATCCGTGTCCACCACCGTGCAGCGTGTTCTTTCCGTCGTTGTTGGGCAGCTTGTACGTCTTGCCCTCGAGCGCGAACTGCGCGCCGCCGATACGATTGCCGTAGCGGCCGATCAGGGCGCCGAACCACGCCGTCTGCGCGCGGTAGCCATCCAACGTCTCCATGCCCAGCACCACGTCGGCGAACGCGCCGTGGCGGTCGGGCGCCGTCAACGATACGAGCGCGCCGCCGTAGGTGATCAGGCTGGCCTCCATGCCATTGGCGTTGGTGAGCGCGTATACGTCCACCGGAGTGCCGTCCGGCATCTTTCCATATGCTTGCTTCTTCACTTGAGGTTGTCCTTTCTTAACCGGCGCCTGGCCAAAACAGGCGCACGCGAGCAGTGCCGCAAACACGGCGGCCATCGGGCGAGGTAGCGTCATGCCCTCCATGGTACGCGATTGCACATGCGCCGGGGTTGCCGCCCGGGCCGGCTGCCGCCTTTCGCATCCTGCCTCTTGCGTCTACCTTAAAGCCCTCGTAGAATCGAGAGGTTCCTATGAGCCAGCCGCGGACAGTTCTGATCGTGGACGACGATCCGCAGATCCTGCGCCTGGTCGAAAAGATGCTCGTCGCTCGCAAGCTCAGCGTCCTGGTGGCGCCGCGGCCTTCGGCGGCGCTCGAAATCTGCCGCCGCCAGCCGGTCGATTTACTCATCTCCGATATTGCGATGCCGGAGATGAACGGCGTCAAGCTGGCCGAGCGCATACTGAAACTGCATCCCGAGGCACAGATTCTGCTCATTTCCGGCGCCGTCAAGGATGCCCCGGTGCTCTCCCAATCGCGCCGCGTCCGCTTCCTGCGCAAGCCGTTCTTCCCCGCCGATCTGATCGAATGTCTGCACGAACTGCTGCCAGAGGCATAGCGCGGCCGCCCGCGGCGTTCTTCCCCGTAGGCACACAAAGAAAGGGGCAGGCGCGGTGCCTGCCCCGAGGACCAAGAACTACTTGGAGGTACGTGCTAGAAATACAATTTCAACGCCATCTGAATCTGGCGCGGAGAATAGGGGCTGGAGTCAAACGTGGTGATCTGCCCGAACGTGCTGCTGGTGATGCTGGTGGAAGGGTTGCCCGGGAAGGCGTGATTCATCACGTTGAAGAAGTCGGCGCGGAAGTCGAGCTTGAGCCGCTCCTTGAACTGGAAGCGCCGGGTGAGGGCCGTGTCGAAGCTGATCTGGCCCGGACCGTAAACCGAGTTGCGGCCAAGGTCGCCGAACTGGCCGGTGAGGTTGCTGCATGACGTGCCGGTGGCGTTGCCGTAGCAGGCAAATGCCTGCGAGTTGAACCAGTTGTACGCGCTCCCGGTCTTCTGCTTCAGATAAACCTGGCTGGGCAAAATATTCTCCGGCCGATCCAGCAGTTGGCCGCTCAATGAAACGTCCTTGCCGCCGTCGGAGAGTTGGATTGGGTTGCCGGAATATGCGCTGATGATGGGCGAAAGCTGCCAGCCCTTGGTGACGGCCTTGATCATGTGCTGGCCCACGCCGGGGCTCATGATCACGAGCGAGGTGTTGAACACGTGCCGGTGGTCGAAGCCGCAGGCGCCTCGTTCGCCGTTGCGGTTGGTGGGATTCTGGTAGATCGGCCCGGCGAGTTCGCCGGCGAAGTCCCAGTCGCTCACGCAGTGGCTCCAGGTGAAGTTGCTGAGGATGGTGAAGTTCTTGGCCATGCGGTGCTGCAGCGAAGCCAGCAAGCCCTGGTATTCGCCGTTGTTGCCGTCGTCGGAAGTCTGGATGTTGCCGTAATACTGCCCGGTGGTCGAGTTCGCCAGGTAGGTGAGGCGCCGTTGAGCGGTGTTGGAAGTGCTCGGGGCCGCGCCATTCACGGTGGTGACCACCGAGTAATTGGCGTCTACCGATCCCAGCAGGTGCCGGTTGGCGTTGCCCATGTAGCTCGCCGTCGCCAGCCAGTCGGAAGCGATCTGGCGCTGGTAGCTGAGGTTCCACTGCATCGTATACATCGGCTTGATATTAGGCGGAACGCTGATGTAAGTGCCGCCCACCGGGAAGACGGAGTTGCCCGGGAACGGGTCGCCGGTTACGCCGTTCGAACTATAGTTGGCGAACGGGTTCGAGAACTGCCCGCTGGTAAGCGTGAGCGAGGACACATACGGCGAATTGGTGGTCCACCGCTCGGGGTAGAACAACTCGTTGGTATCGTGGATCAGCGTAAACGCGGCGCGAAGGGTCTGCTTGCCGTCGCCCTTGGGATCCCACACGATGCCCAGGCGCGGCGAAAACGTGCCCCAATGAGAAGCGGTGAACGCCTTGCCATGAGTGTCGGCTGAATCGCCCCAGAAGACCAGGCCCGCCGGCGCCGTGGGATACACGCTGCTGTGCCAGCCCTGCTCGAAGAGGCTCCAGTTGAACTGGTTGCCACGCCCGTACTTGTCGTAGGACGGCACGGCCGGTTCCCAGCGCACGCCGTAGTTAACGGTAAGGCGCGGGGTCACGTGGAAGGAATCCTGCGCGTAGCCGGCGATCACGGTCAGGCGCAGGTAGTCGGAAATCACCTTGCCGTCGGTCAAGCCGGAGAAGCGGCCGATCAGCAGGTCGGCCATGCCGTCCCCTGTGGTGCCGCCATTGAACGTGAATTGCCCGTCCGCCTGCTGGTTGTTGACCGAGTTGAACTGGCTCTTGCGGCCGTCAAAGCCGAACGAGAACTGGTGTCTGCCCCGGATCAACGTGAAATCGTCCGACAATTGATACGTGTTGACATCGAAGGTGGCCGGTGCGCAAGTGCCGCAGCCGACGTTGAACCCGCCGCCGGAGTAGCTGCTGACGGTGAGTTGCGTGTAGTTGGAAAGCGCCTCCCACATATTCACGCCCAGCGTGCCGGGGCTGAAATCGTTGGTTGCGACAGAGCGGTTGTCGCGGCGGCGATTGGCGGTGACGTGGAACGAATTCACCATGCTCGGGCTCAGCGTATAGGTATCGCCGATCGTCATGTTGATGGTCCGGTCCTTGTTACCCGATTGTCCCGTGGTCAGGGCGTTGCTGCCGTCGAACAGCGACTCCGCCGTGTAATCGTAATCGAAGAAGCGCCCGAAGAGGCTGTGCTTCTCGTTGAAGATGTAATCCACGCGGGCGATGTACTCGTTGTCCGGGTTGTTGGCCATATAGCCGTACAGGTATGTGCCGCATGGATCCGTCGACTTCGGCAGGTAGGCGGAAGCCAGCTTCAGTCCCGCCGCGTCGAACTGCGACTGCGGAATCAGGTTGCCGGGATAAGGAGTCTTGCTGGTGTCCTTCAACTGCCGGGCGCTACTCAAGCAGCCGCCGTTTGCCTTGCTCCCGTCCACCGTGCTGAAGTTCCCGGATAGCACGTCCGCCGTCGGCACGTAAGCGGTGTTCGCGGCCGGGTCGCTGCGCTGCCGCGTGCCCTGATAGCCGCCGTAGAAGAACAGCTTGTCCTTGATGACCCTGCCTCCGCCCGTACCGCCGAACTGGTTGCGCTTCAAGCTGTCGCGCTTGGGCTGCAGCGAGTTGCTGAAGGCCCCGGTGCTACTGACGGTCGCGATGCCCTTCGGCCGCGCGTTGAGGTCGCCGTTGCGAAGAAACTCGAACATCGAGCCGTGGAAGGCGTTGCTGCCCGACTTGGTAACCACGTTGACCACGCCGCCCGGATGCAGCCCGTACTGCGCCGGCAGGCCGTTGGTCTGTACGTTAAACTCCTGCACCGCGTCCGGGAACGGAATCGGCAGTGCCACGTTGCTGAACGCGTCGTTATTGTCGCCGCCATCCAGCAGGAAGCTGATACCGTTGGCCTGCGACCCGGCCACCGAGAACTGGCCCGAACCGCCCGCCGTTCCCTGAATGTTCTTGCTGCCCGTGAGGTCGCCGCCATTCAGATTCATGGTCGTCGTGCCGGCTCCGGTCAGCGTCAGCAACTGGGTGGGATTGCGGCCGTTCAACGGCAGGTCGATCATGCTGTCCTGGTTGATGACCTGCGCCACGGCGTTCTCCTTGGTCTCCACCATGGCCGCGTTGGCTTCCACGCGAATGCTCTCCGTCACCGAGCCGATCTGCATCGGCACGTTCAACGTCACGTTGCTGGCAACCTGCAGAATGATGCCCGTCTGCACGTAGGTCTTGAAACCTTTGGCCGAGACTTCCAGTTGGTAGTTGCCCACCGGAAGATCCGGCAGCGCATACCGCCCGGTCGCTTCCGACACCGTGTCGCGGACCTGGCCCTTATCGACTTCGGTGGCTTTCACCTGGGCGCCCGCTATAGCTTGGCCGCTCGGGTCGGTGACGTACCCATCGATTTCCGCGATGGCCACCGCTTGCGCTCTGGCGCGCGGAGCGAATGCTCCTAAAACCGCTAATACAATCAAAAGGATTGCCGCGGCACTTCTGCGATCTGAAAAGATTCTGCTAAGAACCATAAACCTCTCCCCTGAAATATCGACCCGAATTCCCCGCGCCACCGGATTCTGCGAGAGTTGGAACCCTCTACGGCCGGTTCACGCGAAACTAACTATCCACCCGCAACATAGTCGGGTTCCACGGCTGGGTCAAGCTAGTAACGCTAAAGTATCAGTTTAGGACAACTGGATCGAGAATTTCCGTTCCCCGGGCGCGGCTTCGCTCCCCGGATCGATAGGCTCGCCCGCATGCACCCCCACTCGAAGCCCGACCTGCTCTCCTCCACCGGTGCCGATGAATTTCACGGGTTCTCGCAATTCTGCGCGCCGCTCGAGTTGTCGCGCCGCAAAGGCCGCCGTCCGGGGCTTTCGCTATACTGGTTCACGGGGATTCCCACTTGACGGATTGCCGATGGCCGATATGAGCGTCATCTGGCTGCGCGTGGCCGCGGCGCTGTATTCGCTCGGCCTCCTGCACGCCATCCTCACCCTCGTCCGCCGCCGCGAGAACCTTTTCCGCGTGGCGCTCGGCGCGTTTTCGCTCGGTAGCGTGTTCCATTTCGTCGCGATCGTCGAGGAAGGGTTCACTACTCATCGCTGCCCGATTTCCAACTTCTACGAAACGCTTTCCTTCTGCGCGTTCCTGGTGGCGGTGCTGTATCTTTTCATCCATTGGCGCTACCGCTTGGAGAGTTTGAGCGTGTTCATTTACCCGCTGGTCTTCGTGATGGCGCTGGTGGCGACCATGGGCAATCCGGTCTACGCCTGGAGCAACCCGGTGGTCCGCAACGCCTGGCTCACCGTGCACATCGTGCTCGTACTGCTCGGCTACGCGGCCCTGCTGGTGACCGCGGTCGCTTCCGTCGTCTATCTGTTTCAGGAGCGCCAACTGAAATCGAAGAAGCCGCGCAAGCTTTCCTACCGGCTGCCGCCACTGGGCACCCTGGACGATCTGATTTCGAAATCGATGACGCTCGGTTTCGCGTTGATGACGCTGGCCGTGATCGCCGCCAGCACCTGGGCCTTCATCGAGCACAAGGAGGCCTGGATCAAGCAGCCCGCCATCGCCATCTCGTTCTTCACCTGGGGCGCTTACCTGGCGATGGTCTGTCTGCGCGTCACCGCCGGCTGGCGCGGTCGCAGGGCCGCGATTATGACGGTGACCGTGCTCGGGTTTTCAGCCTTGACCTGGCTCGCTCATGCGCGCCTGGGTGTGCTGCTAAGGCCATGAAGCTGCTGCTGACTGGGGTGAGCCACCGCACCGCGCCGGTCGAGGTGCGCGAGCGCCTGGCCTTCCCCGAGGAATCGCTCGCCCTCGCGCTGACCGCCCTGAAGGCCTGCTCGAGCGTCGGCGAGGCCGTCATTCTCTCCACCTGCAACCGCGTCGAGATCGTCGTCACCACCGACGATGCCGCCGATCCGCGCGCCATCGTCGACGCGTTCCTCGCCGGGCAGAAATCCGTCGCGCTCGAATCCCTCGAGCCGCACATCTACCGCCGTCAGGGCCGCGACGCCATCCATCACCTGTTTCGCGTCGCCGCCAGTCTCGATTCGATGGTGGTCGGCGAGCCGCAGATCCTGGGCCAACTCAAGACCGCTTATGCCGCGGCCAAGGCCTGCGGCGCGCTCTGCGGCTGGCTGGACGGCCTTTACGAACGCGCCTTCCGCGTGGCCAAACGCGTGCGTTCGGAAACCGGCATCGGGCAGATGGCGGTTTCGGTCAGCTATGCCGCGGTCGAGTTGGCGCGCAAGATCTTCGGCTCGCTCGAAAGCCGCACCATCATGCTGGTGGGCGCGGGCAAGATGTCGGAACTGGCCGCGCGCCATTTGCGCCGGTCGGGCGCCGCGCACGTCTTCGTCACCAATCGCACCCCCGAGCGCGCCGCCGAAATGGCCGCCCTCTTCCAGGGCACCCCGGTCGAATACACGCGCTTCGTGGCCATGCTTCCCGAGGTGGATATCGTGATCGCCTCCTCCGGCGCGCCGCATTACATCCTGCACAAGGAAGACATGCAGCGCGTCATCGCCGCGCGCCGCAATCGCCCCATGTTCCTGATCGATATCGCCGTCCCGCGCAACATCGATCCGGCCGTCAACGGGCTCGACAATATTTTCCTCTATGACATCGACGACCTGGAGGAAGTGGTCCACGCCAACCTGCGCGAGCGCATGAAAGAAGCCGAGCGCGCCGAAGCGCTGGTCGCCGAGGAAGTGGACCGCACCATGGCGCGGCTGAAGGTGGCCGAGGTCGCGCCCATCATCGTCGGTCTGCAGGAACAGCTCGAACAAATCCGCGCGAGTGAGCTCGACAAAGTGCGCCGCCGCTACGGCCCCTTCACCCCTCAGCAGGAGGAAGCGCTCGAGGCGCTCACCCACGGTATCGTCAACAAGATCGCCCACGGCCCCATCACCGCCTTGCGCGCGGAGTCCGCCGCGCCCGATGGCGCGCACGTAGTGGCCGCCATTCGCAAGGCGTTTCGCTTGCAGGATTAGAGGATGCTCGTAATCGCATCGCGCGGCTCCGTACTGGCGTTGTGGCAGGCTCATTGGGTCTCAACCCAACTCGCCGCGCTGGGCCATGCCTGCCGCATTGAGATTATCAAAACCACCGGCGACCGCATCACCGACGTGCCGCTGGCGCAGGTCGGCGGCAAGGGGCTCTTCACCAAGGAGATCGAAGAGGCGCTGCTCGACGGCCGCGCCGACCTTGCCGTACACAGTTTGAAGGACCTGCCCACGGAACTTCCCGATGGCCTGGCGCTGGCCGCCGTGCCGGAGCGCGAAGACGCGCGCGATGCCGTGGTCGGCAAGCGCCTGGCCGATCTCGCCGCGGGCGCCCGCGTCGGCACCAGTTCGCTGCGCCGCGCCGCGCAGTTGCGCAAGCTGCGGCCGGACGTCTTGATCGAATCCGTGCGCGGCAACCTCGATACGCGCCTGCGCAAGCTCGCCGAGGGCCGCTACGACGCCATTCTGCTGGCGGCCGCGGGATTGAAGCGCCTGGGATGGGAGGATCGCATCGCCGAGATTCTGCCCGCTTCCGCGATGTGCTCCGCCGTCGGGCAGGGCGCGCTCGCGATTGAAGCCCGCCCCGGCGGCGCCGGTTGGAACGCCTGCCTTCCGCTCGATCATCCACCCACGCGCGCCGCCGTGACCGCCGAGCGCGGTCTGCTGGCCGCGCTTGGCGGCGGCTGCCAGGTGCCGATCGGCGCGCACGCGACCGTCGAAGAGGCACGCGTCCACCTGATCGCCATCGTCGCTTCGCCCGATGGATGTACGCTGATTCGCGGCAAAGCCGACGGCCCCGTGTCCGATGCCGATGCCGTGGGCCGCCGCTTGGGCGCCGATCTACTGGCGCGCGGCGCAAGGGAGATTCTCGATGCCGTCGATGGCTAACCGCGTGACCCTGGCCAAGGTCTACCTTATCGGCGCAGGCCCCGGCGATCCCGAGTTGATCACGGTCAGGGGCCGCCGCATCCTCGAACGCGCCGACGCCATTCTGTACGACCATTTGGCGCCCGATGCGCTGCTTGCTCTCGCCCCCGCGCACGCCGAGCGCCTTTACGTAGGCAAGAAGAAATCGGCGCACGCTTTTTCGCAGGAAGAGATTTGCGCCATGTTGATCGACCGCGCACGCCGCGGCCTCACCGTGGTGCGGCTCAAGGGCGGCGACCCGTTTCTGTTCGGCCGCGGCGGCGAAGAGGCCGAAGCGCTCGCCGATGCCGGCGTGCCATTCGAGGTGGTGCCCGGCGTCACCACGCCGCTCGGCATTGCCGCCTATTCCGGCGTTCCGCTCACTCATCGCGAGCACACTTCCGCCGTCACATTCGTCACCGGCCACGCTGTCGCCTCGATCGATTGGAGCAAACTCGGGCAAGCTGAAACGCTCGTCGTTTTCATGGGGCTAACCACGTTCGCGGAAATCGCCCGCGCGCTGATTTCGAGCGGCCGTGCGCCAGACACTCCCGCCATGGCCGTGCGCTGGGCCACGCGGCCGGATCAACAGACTGTCGTTGGCACGCTCGCCACGCTGCCCGGGTTGATCGCCACCAGCGGCATGAAGCCGCCCGCCACCATCGTGATCGGCGAAGTGGTGCGCCTGCGCGAGAAGTTGAATTGGTACGAGAGCCTGCCGCTGTTTGGCCAACGCATCGTGGTGACGCGCGCCCGCGAGCAGGCCGACGCCCTCGCCGCGCGCCTGGAAGCGTTGGGCGCGCACGCAGTCGAGTTGCCGACCATCGAGATCCGCCCGCCCGCCGATCCCGCGCCGCTCGACCGCGCCATCGCCAATCTCGCGTCGTACGACTGGCTGATCTTCACGAGTGCCACCGGCGTGCGCCGCTTCGTCGAACGCCTGGATCAATCCGCCACCGATCTGCGCTCGCTTCGCGCGCGCATCTGCGCCATCGGCCCCGCCACGCGCGCCGCCATCGAGAACCTTCATTTGAAGGTCGATCTGGTGGGCGCCGAGTATGTCGCCGAAGGCCTGCTGGCCGCGCTTGCCACTCACGACCTTACGGCGAAGCGTATCCTGATCCCGCGCGCCGCTGTCGCGCGCGACGTCGTCCCGGTCGAACTCACCCGCCGCGGCGCGCTCGTCAATGTGGTCGAAGCCTACCGCACCGTGATGCCCGACGACGCTCCCGCACGTGCCGCCGAAGTCTTCGCCCGCAAGCCCGATTGGATCGCCTTCACCAGTTCGTCGACGATCCGGAACTTCGCCGCCGCCGCCGGCGTCGCCGCGCTGGACGGCGTCAAAGTAGCCTCCATCGGCCCCGTTACCAGTAACACGGCCCGCGCGCTAGGTATCGAAGTCACAGTCGAAGCCGCGACGTTCACCATCGATGGCTTGGTCGATGCGATCCTGCGAACGCCGCACAATTCGGGCCACGAGATCGCGAAATAGCGGGCTCGCCAAGTCCCGCTCACAGGTTGCCCCGGCCGTCGCTATCGCCGCGGGTGAAATGCATGCGGGCGAACCCGCCGGGCTGGGTGGCGATGTCGGCCGCCAGGCGCTTCGATAACGCCAAAATGTAATTCGACGGACCGCCCAAGTAACCGGCGCCGCGGAACGCCGCTACCCATCGCTCGTGGGATTGATTGGTCACCAACAAATCCGCACCCTCGCGGGTGAGTGCCCGCGACGCCAGGGCCACCGAACCGCGCTCGAAGCCAGCGAGCGCCATACCGTCCATGAGCGTGGCAACCTGAAGGTCGCCGAAGTACTTGTGTTCCCGCAAGTGGGACAGGCGGGCTGAAATCCAGCCCACCGGACGGCCATGGTGCCGCACGGCGTATCCGCGGTTCCGGTCGTCCAGGGGGTAGAGTTCGCGAACGTTGCGAAGGTCGCGGGAGACCGCAAACGAGCAATCCCGGCGGCATTGCTCCCAGAGTTCGTCCACCCAGTCGCCCCACGCGCGAACCGGCTCGAGTGAGAGCCCGCTCAGGGAGAGAGCGGCCACGGCGGCGCGGCATTGCAGCAGCGCAATACCGGCCTTGCCGGCGCCCGTGAAGGCAGCCGCGTTAGCCAGCATCCTCCGCGCCGGAGTGGTCCGCAGCGTCCGCAACTGGAGCAGAAACCGGCGGCTCCGCACCACCCGGAACAAAAACGGCACTTGGCGCAAACTCCATCGGGCGCTCTTCAGAAGCCGCGGAAACGGCCGGCTTTCGCTACCCATGCCCAGAGCGAACAGGTGCGGCCCCTGTTGCTCCATGAACTTGAGAATCCGCAAGCCCAGCAGCGCGTATTGCGGATCGATCAGCGCCTCCGAAAGCGGCTCGCGGGCATTGAGAGCGGTGGTGGTCTGGCCGTCGCCGAACTCTGCCGGAAATGCGGCCAGAAGGAAACCGCCGCGGACCGCATCGTCCTCGCGCACCAGATAGAAGTGGTTGTGGATCGCCGAGTCCGCCGGTTCCGGAATGGGCGGTCGCTCGCTCAGCAGGTACTCCGTCTGGTTGCGGGCGCGCAGACGCTGGTTGAACGCGCGGGCGGCGGCGGCTTGCTCTTCGGAAGTGTACGGCTCGATGCGGATGCCCATCTGCGGCGGCCCGTTATGTGGTGCCGTGGAGCAGTTTGCTCCGCAGCCACTTCCACTCCATGCGCGCCAGTTCGCCAGCCGGGATGGCCTGCGTCCCCTGGATCGAGCTCAGGTGGTCCAGCACGCTCGTGACCGGCGCGAACCAGCCGTTCCTGCGGCTCAGCCGCTCCATGAGACGGCTGAATTCGGGGTCCAGCTTACCGTTTTCCGCAAAGCCCTTGCCAAAGTGAGTATACATGACGCACATGCCGCCTTCCTCCTCCAGGCGGTCCTGGTTCGCCTCCGAGATCGTCTCGAGGAAGGACCGGCAGTCGGTGCCCTCGGAGGAACAAAACCAGCCGCGGACATACGGGCGTTCCGGATCGAAATATGGCTGACGGGGACACATTTTGAGGGTGTCGATCTCGCGATAGACGAAGTTCCGAAAATAGCGGACGTGCTGGCGGCAGAGATCGCCCCAGAAGTATGGGAAATTCTCGTCGTGCCCCAGGAAGCGGCGCCGCTGCCGCCCCAGCGTGGCCAGGTCATACACGGTCCGGCGCCAACCGCGGTGCAGGCGCGCCGAACCCCAGTAGAGAGCGTCGGTATTGAAGTGGTTGGTGGCGCACTGCGGATATCGGCCGAAGTACTCGCGGAAGGCCTCGAAGCTGCGCACGATTTCCTCGCGCGTGCAGAAATGCGGGGCGGCGTTGTGGTATCCGATCTCGAAACCGAGCGACTGCATGTGCGCGGCGTACTCGCGATAGCCGGGGTCGGCGCAGGTCTCGCCCGAACAGTTGCGCTCGCGAATCGGGCCAATGGGCCACACGCCCATGGTGGTGCGGAAGCCCAGGCCGGCCAGGAAATGGTACACCATCCGCGACGCTTCGCTGGAGCCGTCGGGATCGTCGAAAACCGTGAACGCGAATCGCTTACCGTCCGGCCATTGCACGCCGGAACTCATTTCCGCACTCTCGCCACATAGGCTGCGATGGCGTCCACGGTGCCGAAGTTGTCGAGCGTGAGTTCGTCCTGTCCGATCTCAATCGCAAACTCCCCTTCACACCACGCGATCAGTTCCATCAAGGCCGGCGAATCGAGCAACCCGCTCGCCGGAATTTGGTCGCCGGGCTTCAGACCGCGGGCGTCGTGGCCCAATGCTTTCGCCAGTTCGACGATCTTCGAGTGAATCGACTGATGAATACTATCCATGACAATAGGGTCTCACTCTTTGCCGGGCGGCACGGCCAGCGCCCGCAGAGTGCCCACCACGTCCGCCCCGTGCAGCAGTCGGTGATCGTAGGTAGCGCCCAGCGAAGCCACTCCACCGGTGGGAGCGGCGTGCGCGATCATCAGAGCGGTCTGCGGCAGCAGTATTGGCATGTGGCGGGTAACCGCCCACCGCGCCATGCTGCTGAACCCGATGGTGGCTCCCGAGACGTCCTCCGGTCGCAGCGCGCCACGCATCGCGGAGCGCTGCAGATCGCCCAGTTTCCGGACGAAGTCCAACATGCCCATCCGCTCGGCCTCCCGGACCACGACCGCGTAGAGGCTCGCTCCCGACTGAACGGTGAAACCGACGTTGACATGATCGTAGACGTGCTTCCGTTGCCCCGTGAGCGTGGCGTTGATGCCCGGCTGGCCGGCCGCAATCCCCGCCAGCCGCCAAGCCAACAGCGCCAGCAGAGGGTTCAGCAGGAGCCGGTGCTGGCGCTGAAAATCGGCCGCATACTCGTCCCAGGAATGTGGATCGTAGGACATCTCCAAATACGCCGGGACGGCCTCCTTCTGCCACAGGACGGTCCGCAGCATGCCGTGCTCGGATCGCGTCAGTTCGACCTCGCGGCCGCCTTCCGTGGGCGCCTGGGCCGGCTCCGCACGCGAGGGGGCGGGCTTGGACCCGGCCGCCGGACAACTCGCGACGTGGCGTTCTATGTCAGCGACGCCGAGCCGCTCGCCCGCCACCGGAACTTCGGCCGCAGTGAGGCCATACCGCGCCAGCAGCAAGGCCGCTTTTAGCGTCGGCGCACGGTCTCCGCCGGCAGCACCCGGAGTGGTGCCGGCCGCGGCGGGCAACTGCTCGTCCGCGCTGTCGCCGATCCACGCCAGGGTGGACCCGACGGCGACGCTCTGCCCAATCTCGGTGGCGCAGCCAAGCAGATAGCCATCCCGCTCCGCCTCGACCGTGAATGTGGCCTTGTCGGTTTCGAGATCCGTCAGCGGGTCGCCCCGCCGCACCGGGGAGCCTGGCGCGACATACCAATGCGCCACGCGCACGAAATCGTCGTTGTTGTTGATCCGGGGAGTGTGGACGGGAACGGGCATTTTTGAGGGCTACGAAGCGGAGCCGATGTCCACCATGATAGCCGCGATCACAGCGTCGACGACGTCGCGCTCGGAGGGCAGAATGGCCGCTTCCAAAGTGCGGGCGGCGGGGATGGGAACCGGGGGCGGCGCCACCCGCCGGTAGGAACCGCGAAACCCGGCCTGGAGCAGCACGGTGCCCAACTCGGCCGCGAATCCGAACCCGGTGGGAGCCTCCTCCACCACCACGATGCGGCGGCGGGTGGACAAGTGTTTCGCCAGCGTGCGCCCGGGCAGCGGAGCCAACAGCGAGGGAACCACGATCTCGCTCTCGACCTCCTCTTCCGCGAGCTGCCTGGCAGCCGCCTCGGCCAACACCACCGAATTGCCAAAAGCGACGAACGTGACATCCGGATCCACGGCGCCACCGGCCAGCGTGGGGAACCACGCGGCGCCGGGGTCCTCCGGATCCGCGCTCAGTTCGCGATAGCCGGCCGGGTCCGCCACGCACCCGTATAGCAGCTTGTGCTCAAAGAAAATCGTGGGAGAATTCCAATCGAGCACCGCCCGGCGCAGCAGTTCACCCGGATCATGACGATGGCTGGGATAAAGCACCGTCAGTCCGGGCACGGCTCCCATCAGACTTTCCGGAGACTGGCTATGAGTGGGCCCGTAACCGCGCCGTCCGCCGCTGGCTGCCCGGATGACGAGCGGCACGCGAGCTTCCGCGAACATCCACGGGAACTTCACGGCATGGTTATAGATCTGGTCCATCCCCAGCGTCAGGAAGTCGGCGAACATGATTTCCACGATAGGCCGGAACCCCGCCAACGCGAGGCCGATACTGGCGCCGATGACGCCGGCCTCGCTGATGGGCGTTGAAATCACGCGGTCGGGGAAACGGGTACTCAGCCCCACCGTCACTTTGAAGGCTCCCCCGTAGGGATCGTGCAGGTCTTCGCCGAGCAACAGGACTTCGCAATGCCCGGCGAGCAGCCCGGCCAGCGAGCGATTCAGCGAGGCGCGCACAGTCGTCGCGCCGTTCCCGCCCTCGGCCCCTTGTGCCGGCGGGGGCGGCGGTCCGGCCGGAAACGCGCGGCGTCTGGTCTCACCGAACGCCGCTTCCGGCGCCGCCTGGGCTGCGTCGTAAACATTGGCCAGAAACTCGTTGGCTGTCGCGTCGATGCGGCTGCGTACCGCGTCGTCCAACGCGAGGCCGAGGCGCGTCAGCGGATCGCGCGCGCGAATGGCAGCCAGTTCGGCGGACTCCCGCATATCGTCGCCCTTGCTGTGCGGCCCCAGCCGCCGGGTCTCAATCGCGAGGAAGCCCGGCCTGCGCCGCCGGCGCACCTCGTTCACCACGGCTTCGGCGCGCTCGATAAAATCGGGATGGCTATCGTCCAGTTGCCAAGCGTCCAAGCCGAAGGCCTTGCCCCGCCCCTCGATCGAACCGCCCACCGCGGCTGCCGTTGGCGTGGTCTGAGCGATGCCGTTGTTTTCAACCACGAACAACGCCGGGACGCCCCAAACGGAAGCCAGATTCATGCTTTCGTAGAGCAATCCCTGGCCGAGTGTGCCATCGCCGACGATGATGGCGGCGACCCCGTCTTCCTGGCGGCGTTGGAGTGCCAGCGCCTGGCCAACGCCGATTCCGGTCATTCCGCCCTGCACCCCGTTGCTGTGAAAGCGGCGATAAGCAATGTGCTGGCTACCGCCGATTCCGCCGCAGACCCCCGGCGCACGACCCATGATTTCGCAGACCAGGCCGTAGAAATCGCCCGAGTAGGTCAGAAAATGGCCGTGGTTGCGATGATTCGAGAGAACGATATCCTTGGGATGCGAGAGCGCCCGCACTACCGACATCGCGCAGAGTTCCTCTCCCAAACACGTGTGCGTGGTGCCGGAGAGCAACCCCTCGGAGAATAACCGGAGCAGCAGTTCCTCGGTCTTCCGAATCAGTATTCCGAAGCCGTATAGCGACGCGGCATCGGAGGAGATGACCGGTCTTCCCTGTCCGTCAAACTGAAACAACGCACACAACCGACCCCGTGAAGCCGTCGCCATCCACGCCGAGTTTACCACCAACGGCCCGCCGCTGTCCGCTTGCGCGGCGGACGCGGTAAGCTCCGGAGCATTTTCCAATCCTGAAA
>PMKM01000104.1:0-8843 GCA_003157745.1 Bryobacterales bacterium
TGTCCTTGACTGGACACGCCAATCTTCCACGGAGCGCATACATGTTCGTCAGACTTCTATCGATTGGCATTCTGGCCGCGACGTTGGCTTCTGCCCAGTATGGCGGCGGAGGCGGCGGAGGGCGTGGCGCCAGCAGCAATGCCAAGGGCGCGCCGGTGGGCATGCCGCCGCTGCCGCGCATTTACCAGATCGGCGACATGCTGGGGCTGGACAAGGATCAGAGGAAGCAAGTGATGACGATCCTCGACGACGCCCAGAAGGAAGCGGCGCCAGTTCGCGACCGGATGCCCGCGGCCCAGTTGGCAATCGCCCAGGCGATTCAAGCCGGCCGGACGCAGGACGAAATCGCGAAGACGGTTGACGCCTATGCCGCGCTCGATACCGGAATGACCGCCATCGAGCTGCGAACGTTTAGTAAGATCGCCCAGATTCTGCGCGAGGACCAGAAGGTCCGGATGCCCGGTTTCTATCGCATGCTGCGCGGCCTGTTCAACACGAAGGACTGGAACGACCCGAGCGGGAAGTGATGGCGGGTATTGACGGCTGGCGTTGCGGCCCTACGGCGTCGCGGTGCGCGTTCTCCAAGCGGTGCGGAAGCCGGGCAGCAAATCGAGATCGTCGCCGGTCACGAAGAACGACGCCACGCCCGGCAGGTCCGGCAGCCATGTCTGGTCCCATTTGCGTTTCTCTATCCGCGCGCCAAACCCGCCTGGTATCGAGTGGGATTCGGTCGAATTCGAGGACAGTTCCACCTCGACGCCGGGCGCGCTGCCGAGCTCGATCAAGTCGGCGAAGAAGCGGTATCGAATCCCCTGCGACTCGACTTCGGTGAACTCCAAAGCAACTATGAAATAGGGCTTGGGGTCGCTACGCTGTTCCAGTCGCCGTATCCGGCCATGCACCGGCGAGTTCGCGGCAACCAAAACCGAACCCTCTTGCCGCACGGCGGCCGTGACGACGCCCTCAATCAACCCACCCACCGCGAGTTTTCCCGTGATCCGGCTGTTCAACTTCACGTCGATCCGTAATCCGGCGGGCAGCGTGCGCCTGTTCTCATTCGTCGACGGAGCAGCGGCGGCCAGCGTCGGCGCGGCAGGCGAACCCGGCTCGTCGAAGCTGAGTTCGCTGCGCGCCTGGAACAGCCGGCAGTCCGTGAACTCGATCTGGTTGTGGCTGGTTTCGCCGGAGACCTTCACCATGCGGAATTCTCCGGATGCTGGCAGCAGGAGCGAAGCACCCCCGTCGAAAGCAATCCGCGCATAGTCGATGCGGGTCATGGCCTCGGTGAGAGGCAACGCTGGCGGAAAATCGCCGGCGTCCATCTCGAGACGGATCACATCGTATGTCCGCGGATCGGCCCAAATCGAACCGTGAAGACCAGCCGTGCCCGATCCCTCGGGCAGGTTAAAGGACTGACCTCCAAACATCTCCGATACCTGGTAATCGTAACGCGCCAGGCGTCGCCCGGCGATCTCCTCCTCGCCCTTGTAGTCGAAGGTGACGTGCGTGCTCCCCAGGACATTCTTCAGGTGCATCCCGAAGAAGCCGTTAACCATCACACCGCTTCCCGCATAATCTATCGGGTGCGCGGATGAGAATTCCCGCTCACCGGGCGAAGCGTAGAGTTCCTTTTGGCCGTCGGTGTGGACTTCCAGGCGGACCGTATCGAACGGCTTCATCCTGCCTTTAGCCGGCTGGAACTCCCGCCGCACCGTCTCGACACAACTGACATTAGGTAGACGATCCAGTTCTTCCTTCATGTGGCGTTTGATGGCCGCCAGCAGCACGACTCCCGGCGCAAGATCCGCCGCAAGTGCCGCGCCCGAAAGAATCAGGGTAGCCATCAAGACGAACGCTGCGCGCTTCATGAGTCAGCCCTCCCGGCGCGATCCACCACCGCGCGGCTCGGCCGCACGCCGGACTGAAGACCGCACACTCATTCTGACACCGCACGGGAGGGAAAGTTGCTGCTTAACCGGTGCGCCTTTGACTGAGAGCCGCGGGTCTGCGATTCTGACGGTGATCATGACAACTCCGAATGCACGCCGAAGCGTAGTTCGCGCGCGGCGTCGCTGCGCGCGTTTTCCAAATTGCACTCGGGCAGGACAAACGGAAACGCGCAGCCTGTCACGATTATATTACGGATGCGCTACAACGCTTGCATGTAACTACAAAAAGAGCTACATTCGAAAATGAGGTACGAGTGGGATGAAGCGAAGAATCGGAAGAACGTTGCCAAGCACGGCCTGAGCTTCGAGGATGCCGAGCGGGTGTTTTCCGGGCCGTGCGTCACGTTCGAAGATGATCGTTTCGATTACGGGGAAGAGCGGCTGGTCACTTTGGGCCTGCTGGCCGGACGGCTGGTGGTTGTCGCCCATTCGCCGCGCGACGAAGGAACGCGCATCATCTCGATGCGGAAGGGGAACCGGCGTGAGCAAGAAATCTATCAAGAGCGACTTGGCGCGGATTGATCGCATGCGGGATGCCGAGATCGACTATTCGGACATACCGCCACTCGATAAGACGTTTCTGAAGAAGGCAACCGCGCCTTGGCCCCCGGTCAAGAAACAATTGACGATTCGTCTCGATGCGGACGTGCTCGACTGGCTCAGAGGTCATGGCCGGGGATACCAGACGCGTATTAACCGCATTTTGCGCGTGGTGATGGAGAGCCAACCGCCGGCTCATCAGTAGAGCCTCCCGATTTGCGGACTGCGGCGCGCCAAAGCACCGCCAGATCCGGCGCTCCCGAAAAGGGTGTGATCTGGTGGGCGTGGCTTACTCCGGCGTCATGATCGCGCCGAGTCAGTCACCCGCCGATGAAATATTCCTAACGCACTGATTATGAAAGCGATAAGAGGTGGCCGTGCGCGTCGGTTGAGTCCGTTCTTTGGCGGCGTCGGCAATAATGGGGATGTAATCAAGTAAACAAGTGAATCAGATTCACTCGCGACCTGAACTCCAAGCCGAATTTGTGTAAGGAGCCTATGAAGAACGTGTGGGAGTATCAAGCCAAATATGAGAGTGGCAAGCTTGTCGAGCGACGGTGGAGCGTCGGCCCCATAGCCGTCACTCTGATTCTGGGCTTGGCTGGCGGGACGATCATCCCGACCTCACATCTGCCAAGCCTCTCCTGGAAGTCCGGGCCAGTTGCCGACCACACGCTCCCCGCCCCGATTATCCCCCAAAACCAACGAGGTCATTCCATCGCCCAAATCTGCGCCAGCGCTTTCTCCAATCCTCGCTGCGCTGCGGCGGTAAGCGGCGCGCCTAACTCGAAGGACTCAACGCCGATGCCGATCAGGATGGCGTCGGGGGATTTGCCGTAGACTTCCTGCGCGAGGTGCAGCAGCCAAGCGGGGGAGCACCAGTGGGTGGATGCGCTGTCGCTCTCTACTGGCATGGTTTGGACGTCGCCGGGCGCGAGGTCGGTGCGCGCGTCGATGAAGATGACGCGGTCTTCAGTGGACAGGCGCTCGGCTAACTCGGGCAGCAGTTGATGCACGGCAATGCCGCCCAGCGTGGTTGCCAGTTGCGGGCCGACGGCGTCATCACCGCGCAGGGTGTTGCCGTAGCCGACGATCAGCGGCGGCTTTCGTGGCGCGCGCGGTCCAGCGTGCTGCTTCGAGAGTCGTCTCGACGCTTCTTTGCCGCGGGGCGTGCGTCGCGCCGCCAAGGTAGGACAGACGATCGGTTTTCGTCGTCTGTCCGGGTGCGGCGTTTGGGAAAACGAGGACAGACCACAAAAGGCGATGGTCTGTCCTACCGGCGCGGGGGAGTGCGCACGCTTCGAGCGGGCTCGGGTCTGCCAATTCAAAGCGAAGAAAAGCCGAGATGACTCTCGGCTCTGCAGACTTGACAGTCTGCGCCACGTCGGAAGCGCGACGCGCCGGTCAAAGAGCCGCGCCCGCATGCGGGCGTTGGCAGGTTGAAACCTGCCCCACCTAAGCAGGTGCATCCGGAAGCTACTACGTGCGTGCTGCATCGAGCAGCGTCCCATCGGGCGCGCGCAACTCGACGGCGACCGGGGTCGCGCCGCCGGCGTGGGTCGAACAACTCAGGCACGGGTCATAGGCGCGGACGACGGCCGAGACTCGGTTCAACATACCTTCCTGCAACTTGCCGCCATCGACGAAGTGCTTGGCGGTCTCTTCGACGCTGCCCGCGATCGCGAGCGCGTTGTGGCCGGTCGCCACGATCAGGTTCGCCCAGACGATGCCGCCGTCTTCGTTCACCTTGTAGTGATGGATCAGCGTGCCACGCGGCGCTTCGATCACGCCGATGCCTTCGAGCGCGTTCACTCCGGCGCGCGCCCGCACGTGCCGGTCCAGAATGCGCGGATCGTTGAGCAGCATTTCCATGCGCTCGAGCGCATAGAGCGCTTCGATCAGCCGCGCATAGTGATAGAGGAACGCACTGCGCGGCGTGCGCCCGAAGCGCTCGCGAAATTCGGCCAGTTCTTTATCGGCCTCCGGCGTGCCGCAGCGGTCGGCCACGCTCAAGCGCGCCAGCGGCCCCACGCGGTAGATGCCGGCCGGAAATCCGCGCGGCCGGAAGAAGGGCGACTTCATGTAGGAATCCTTCGCCGCCGCCTCCGCGATGTACGTCGCGTAATCTTCGGGCGGAATCTGGTCTTCGACGATGGCGCCCTCGGCATCGCGGAAGCGCAGCGCGCCATCGTAGAGAGCGAGCGCGCCTGCGCGGTCCACCAGCCCCTCGCTCATCATCGGCGCGGTGCCGAAGTTCCTGATCTCTTCGTCGAAGCGGTCCAGGACGCTTTTGAAGAGGCCGAGCGCCCGCCGCGCAATCTCCTTGGCCTGCGGCACGCCGGCCAGCAGTTCGCTCCGTCCCGCGGCGCTGAGCGGTTCTTTCATCCCGCCCGGCACGATCCACGACGGATGCACGCGTTCCTTGCAGAGAACTTCGATCGCGTGCTGGCCGAACTTGCGAAGTTCGATGCCATCGCGCGCGATCTCGGGATGCGCTTCGATCACGCCGACCACGTTGCGCTTCGCCATGTCGGAATCGAAACCGAGCAGCAGGTCCGGCGACGACAAGTGAAAGAAGCTCAGCGCGTGCGATTGCACGAACTGCGCGTAATGGACCAACTCCCGCAGCAGCGCGCCGGCCTTGGGAATCCGCACGGCGAGAATCGCGTCGCACGCCTTCGAAGAGGCCAGCAGGTGGCTGATCGGGCAGATGCCGCACACCCGCGAGGTGATCCCCGGCATTTCGTAAAACGGGCGGCCCTCGGTGAATTTCTCGAACCCGCGAATCTGCGTCACGTGGAACTGGGTGCGCGCCACCTTGCCGTCGTCGCCCAGATGGATGGTGATCTTCGCGTGACCTTCGATGCGGGTCACCGGATCGATCGTGATGCGTTTCATACCGGAGCCTCCTACCCGAACTTCAACTTGGCGCTGGCGTCCGGCTTTCGCCCCGCCAGTAGATCGCCGACCACGCCCAGGATGGCCTTCGCCGCGGGCGGGCATCCGGGCACGTACAGATCCACCTTGACGAATTCGCGCAACGGACGCGCTTGCGGCAGCAGCGCCGGCACGCCATCGGCCGGCACGCCCTTGTTCTCCTGCACGCCTTCGACGTAAATCGATTGGAGCATCTTCTGCACCGGCAGGCCGTTGCGCATGGCGGAAACGTTGCTGGTGACCGCGCAATCGCCCAGCGCCACCAGCGTGCGCGTGCGGCTGCGGATCTTTTGCAGCTTCTTCAAATCCTCCTGGCTGCTCACGGCGCCTTCCACCAGCGTGACATCGACGCCTTCGGGAAATTCCTGGGTGTCCACCAGCGGCCCGTATACGATGTCCGCCTTGCCCACCACGTCGATCAACGCCGCGTCGATATCGAGCAAGGACATGTGGCAGCCGGCGCAGCCGTCCAACCACACCGTCGCCAGCTTCAGCCGGTTCATGGGCGCGCTCCCTTCGCGAACGCCAGGGCGCTGATGTTCTCGTGGCGCTTCGTCATCTCTTCCACCGCGTACCCTTTCTCGATCAGCGCGCCCGTCGGGCACGCCTGCACGCACTTGCCGCAACTGGTGCAGCTCGTCGAGGATCCCCACGACTGGTTCATCTCGCTCGTCACACGGCATTTGATGCCGCGGTTGGCCACGTCCCAAACGTGCGCGCCTTCCACCTCCGCGCACACCCGCACGCAGCGCGAACACAGCACGCAGCGGTTGTGATCCAGCACGAACCGCGGGTGGGAGAGATCGACCGGCAGCCGCGGATAATTGTACGGATACCGCACGCTCACCACGCCGAGCGACGTGGCCAGCGATTGCAGTTCGCAGTGTCCGTTCGAGACGCACACCGCGCACACGTGGTTGCGCTCCACCAGGAGCAGTTCGATCACCATGCGCCGGTATCGCATAAGCTGCGGCGAAACCGTGGTCACCGACATGCCGTCCTGCGCCGGCGTGGTGCAACTCGGCAGCAGGCGTCCGACGCCCGCCACCTCCACCACACACAAGCGGCAGGCGCCCACATCGGCGATGCCCGCCATGTGACAGAGCGTCGGGATATCCTTGCCCGCGCTCTGCGCCGCCTCGAGGATCGTCATCCCTTCGGTGGCGCTGACCAGTTCGCCGTCAATGCGAATCGAGATTTTCTTCTGCGGCATCCTTATCTCCCGCTCACCGCTTTTACGTCGCAGCGCAGGCAGCGGCTCGCTTCCTCGCAAGCCTCCTCCTGCGTCAGCCCGACCACCACTTCCTCCACGCCCTTCACCCGTTCGTGCGCCGGAAGGTGCCGCGGATGGTGGCGCCGGCTCTCGCTCGGCTGCAGGGGCGGCTGCTGTTCGTATTCGAATTCCGGGAACAGCTTCGCCCAACGCCGCACGCCCATCAGCCGTTCGTCGATATTGCGCGCCGCCTTCTTTCCGTAACCCATCGCGTTCGACAGGTTCGAGGCGCCGCTCACCACGTCGCCGCCGGCGAAGAAGCGCGGCCGGCTGGTCTCCATTGAGTAGCGGTCCACGTCGATCGTGTTCCGCTCGCTGATTTTCAAACCCGACGCCTGCAACAGGTCCATGTCCACCGATTCGCCCACCGCCAGGATCACGCTGTCGCATTCGTAGCGTTGAATCTCGCCGGTCGGCACCGGCTTGCGGCGGCCGGAGGAATCGTATTCGCCCAATTTTGTTTTGACCACTTCGAGCGCTTTCACCCGTCCGTCCGACGTCCCAATGATGCGGTGCGGTGCGGCCAGGAAGAGGATCTTCGCGCCCTCGTCTTCCGCCGCCAGCGTCTCTTCTTCGATCGCGGGCATGTCTTTTCGCTCGCGCCGGTAGACGATCAGCGCCTCGGCTCCCATGCGTAGCACGGTGCGCGCCGAATCGATGGCCGCGTTGCCGCCGCCAATGATCGCCACCTTGTGCCCGAGCTCCATTTGCTCCGCGCGCGCCACGCCTTCGAGGAACGGCAGCGCCGGCCAGACGCCCTTCAATTCGGTGCCCGCCAGGTACACCCAGGATTCCTTCCAGGTTCCGAACGACAGGAACACGGCGTCGAAACGGTCGTCGAGTTCGTGCAGCGGCAGGTCGAATCCCACCCGCGTATCGAAGACGAATTTCACGCCCATCCGCTCGATGAGTTGTAGCTCCTTGCGCAGCACCTCCTTCGGCAACCGGTATTCCGGCAGCACATAGCGCAACATGCCGCCGGCTTCGGCCTTGCTCTCGAACACCGTCACCTCATGGCCCAGCATCGCCATGTAGTACGCCGCGGTCAGCCCGGCCGGCCCCGCGCCCGCCACCGCGATCTTGCGCCCGCTCGGCGGCATGCGCCGCGCCACCACGCGCGCCATCAGTTCGTCGTGCCGGTCGGAGGCGAACACCGTGTCGGCGATCAGCCGGTGCACGTCGCGCATATTCACCGCTTCGTCGAGCGTCTGCCGCCGGCAGCGGTTATCGCACGGATGCTGGCAGACGCGCCCGGTCGAGGCCGGCAGCGGATTATCGATTACGACCGATTCGTACGCCTCGTCCAGCTTGCCTTCCTTGAACAGTTCAAGGAAGCGCGGAATGTTCATGTGCAGCGGGCAACTGTTCTCGCAGGGCGAAAGCACCAGCTCTTCGCACACGCCGGCGCGGCAGCGCTGGGCCACGATGTGATCTTCGAACTCGTGGCGGAAATGCCGCAGCGCCGTCAGCACCGGGTTCGGAGCCGATTGGCCCAACCCGCACAACGAGCAATCGCGAATCATCCGCCCCAGTTCCTCGAGCACCTCGAACTGATCCTGCGTCGCCACCCCGCGCGTGAACGCGTCCAGCGTCTTCAGCGCCTTGTCCAGACCCACGCGGCACGGCACGCACTTGCCGCAGGATTCCGAATGCGTGAATTCGATGAAGTACCGCGCCACGTCCACCATGCAGTTGTCTTCATCCATCACCACCATGCCGCCCGAGCCCATGATGGAGCCGATCGCCGCCAGGCTTTCGTAATCCACCGTGGTATCGAACATGTCGTGTGGGATGCACCCGCCCGATGGCCCGCCCGTCTGCACCGCCTTAATCGACTTGCCGCCAATGCCGCCTTCGCCGATGTCGTACACCAGCGTCTTCAGCGGCGTGCCCAGCGGCAATTCCACCAGCCCCGAGTTGGTCACCTTGCCCACCAGCGAAAACACCTTGGTGCCCGCGCTCTTCGCGCTGCCGGTTTCGGTGAACCACGCCGCGCCCTTGCCGACGATGGGCGCGATGTTGTACCAGGTCTCTACATTGTTGATACTGGTCGGCCGGCCCCACAGCCCCTTTTGCGCCGGGAACGGTGGCCGCGGGCGCGGACGCCCCGCCACGCCTTCGAGCGACGCGATCAGCGCCGTCTC
>PMKM01000104.1:8916-15900 GCA_003157745.1 Bryobacterales bacterium
GCGTTGCAGATGATGTATTTCTGAGCGCCCTTGTTCTTGGCCAGGAACTCCCACTTATTACCGGTCAGATACCCGGCACCGCCGCGCCCGCGCAGTTTCGACGCCTTCACCTGCTCGATCACCGCCTCCGGGTGCCCTTCGATGAGTACCTTATATAAGGCCTGATAGCCGCCCACCGCCATGTACTGTTCCAGATCGTCCGGATCGATGAAGCCGCAATTGCGCGTGACGATCTTCTTCTGTCCGCGGAAGAAAGGCACCTCGTCCCAGTTGCGCAGCTCCGGCCAGGCGCTGCCGTACTTGATGTGCGAGGTGATGTGATCCCATTCCTCGATCTTGCAGTAGACCAGGTCCGGCGTGACGTTGCCGGTCGCCACGTCGTGCAGGATGCGCGCCACGTCGCTCGCCTGCACGCGATGCAGCACCACCAGCGGGCGCCCCGGCAATCGGACCGAAACCAGCGGCTCTTCCGAGCACGGACCCATGCAGCCGACGCTGGCGAGCGACACGTCCGCGCCCGCCCGGTCGATCTGCTCGGCGAAGGCGTGGTACAACCCCTCGGCGCCGTTGCCGCGCCCGCAGGTGCCCATGCCCACCGCTATCCGCGTCCGCGCGGGCATCAGCTTCGTCAACCCGCGCTCGCGCACTTCGCTGAAAGCGTTGATATCGAGTATCCGCGTCATTGGTCGTGACCCTCGCACATGGCCGCCACTTCGCGCGTCAGCGTCCGCTCATTCACGTGCCCGCAGATGCGATGGTCGAGTTCCACCACCGGCGCCAGCGCGCACTGCCCGAAGCACGCCACCGTGCGAACCGTGTACCTCCCGTCCGGCGACGTAGGCGAATCCTCTTCGCCACCGCCGATACCGAGATCCAGCCGCACGCTTTCGAGCAGGCTCCGCGAACCGCGCGTGTGGCACGCCGTGCCGCGGCAGATACAGACCGTGTGCTCTCCCTGCGGCTGTAAGTTAAACAGCGCATAGAAAGTCGCCACGCTGTAAATGCGCGCGGGTGGAATCTTCATCGCCGCCGCGATATAGCGCAGGCTCGCCTCCGGAAGATACTTTTGCGGATGTCGATTCTGGACGGCTTCCAGTATTGCCAGCAACGCCCCGGGACGGCCGCTGCGGCTTGCAATCACCTGGTCGATGAATGCTTCCATGGCTGACAAAATAGCACCTGGACGTCCGAAATGGAAAGGGGGGGGCCTCAGGCGGCTTAACCTCGCTGTAATGGCTACCCTGGGTGCGGTTCCCCACAACCGGCCACCAGCGCGCGAAGCGCCGGCCGAAAAAGGCCTTGACTTCATGTCCCCGCGCGATAAGAATTGCATAACGGAGATCGGAGTATGAAATCGACGGCGTGTCCTTTGCCCCCCGACCGCGGGAGAGTGGCGAAATGAAAAATCTTTTCGCGCTAGTGGTCGTCCTGGTCGCGACGGCGGCTGCACCGGCCTTCGGCGAGGGACCGCTCTATCAGCTCGACGTGGAGGGCGCCACTCCGGGCAAGGAGATCGTGGTGAGCAGGCCGCCCGACGGTCTCGTTCCCGTTCAGGTCGTGCTCAATCCGCCGGCCAAGCAGGCCGGCCAGCCCGTCCAACCCGGGCAGCCCGTCCGTGTGAGCATGTCCCAGTTTGCCGGGGACCGCGGTTCCTTCGCCGTCCAGATCCGCGCGGCGTGCGATTCGGCCGAGGGCGTGCAGTCGCTCGATTTCGCCAAGTCCGGCATGCAGGGAATCTGTCTATACATTCCGGCTCTTCCCGGCGATGGCCGCTACACCGGCAGCATGCTGCTCATTCCGCCCGATTCGCAGCCGCTCGTCAAACCGTTCGTCATCACGCGCCCACAGGCCGTCTTGACCGTGCAGCCGATTGCGCCCCAGTTGGTCACACTCCCATTTTGGGATTCGGGTTCTCCGGCCGATCCGCAACAGACGTTCCGCGTCGTCCTCTCTGAAAAGTCCGGGACGGCGGACGCGAGCGGGATCATGGTCAAGCTTGCCGTATCCAAGTCCCCCGCCAATTTCGATTTGGAGAAGAACATCGCATTTCGAATCCGGAACAAGGAGGTGCCCGACCTGGAATCCGGACCATCGACCAATTCCAACCAGACGGACTTGCGGACCGTCCGCGCGGGCGGCCAACTGGGTATCGATGTCGCGCTGTATGGCCTGAAACCTGGCGAATATAACGCCGTATTGCAATTCTCCAGCCCGAACTCGGCTGCCGACGATTCCCAGAAGCAGAACCTCGTGATCCAGGTGCGCAGCTCGATCTGGTGGGCCGTCGTGTGCCTGATTGCGGCCGCCTTTTTCTCTTTCGTCGCGACCAAGGTGCTAGCCGGTCTGCGTTGGCGCGCCAGCCTGCAGCGCCAGATCCACGATCTGAAGCCGCAGTGGCTCGGCCGGCTGCCGCGCATTCTTGCGGTGGTCTGGGTGGGCGCGGTTCTGCACCAGGCGAAGAAGCTCAGCTCCCGGTTTTGGCTGACGGGCACGGACCTGATCGACAGCCAGGTCGGCAGTGTGCGTAGCATGTTGAAACTGCTCGACCAGGCTCGCCAGTTGCACGATTTGCTGACCCGCACGCTGGACGACTTCATACTGCGCCGCGTCGTGATCGGGCTCGAAAACGTCGAGTCGCGCCTGGAAGCCGGCGCTCCCGACGATGCGACCGCCGCGTGCGTGCAAGCCGACCTGAAGAAGTTCGAGGATTGGCTCGCCACGGATAAGATCCTGGACAAGTTCCAGGACGACGTTATACCCGACGTCAGCAAGCTTCTGCGGGACGTTGCAGCCGATCCCGCGGCGTCGGCTCTACCGCAGATCAAGGAACTTGTCGCGAGGATTGGCGCGGAGCTGACACCGCTTCCGGCAGACACGGCCAAGATGAGCGATCTGTACCGCCATTACGCTCTATTGCGCGTGCTTTGGGCGGCGCGTAAGAATCCCGCTGAGTTAGCCAAAGAGTTGGCCGTATATCCCGACCTGACGGAAGTATTGCGTGTCGCCGATGAGTGGGACTGGGAGCGTTTGCAGGGCGCCAAGCTGAAGCTTCGCTTGCCCGAGAGCGCCAGCCCCGAAGGGCTCGAGGCCTACGTCCCATTGCAGTTTTCGGTCGAGCACGACGACGAGAAGGATGCCGGACTCACCCAGTCTTATCTGTTCAAACACAAGGTCGATTTTGCCTGGACCTTCACGCTGACTCCAGTGAGGGGGTTCTGGGAGACAATCCATATGTTGCCGCAGCCCCATGAGGTGACACTTCGGCCGGTTACCAGGGGTCCGTCGGTAGTGCAGTATTTCCCGTGCGGCGGGCAGCTTCGGGTTCAGGTTGACCTCCACTACTATGGTCAGCCCAGAACCGGGCTGCACCACGAGGGCCTCGCGATTCAGAACTCGAGCGAGTTTGGTTTTCTGTCGATGTTCGAAAAGGCGGAAGTGATTAGCTGGCTGATCGCGGTCAGCGCGGCCATCGCCACGGGGCTCTCGACGTTCTATTTCAAAGGGCCCGCCTTTGGCTCGTTCCAGGACTACTTGTCGCTCTTCGTCTGGGGCGCCGGCATCGACCAGACCAAGAACTTCGTCCAAAACATTCAGGCATCCTCGACGGTGCCGCCGAGCCAGACTCACTGACGGGAATTGGCGCGCGGCGTGTACGTCCTGCGTGCGCCACGCGCCGCTCTGGCTACGGTAGACTGAGTGCATCGCCCGGCCGGGCCGGCGCTCGTTATGCCCACTCGCATCGTCCAGGTCGACGCCTTCACCAAGCGGCCTTTCGCCGGCAATCCGGCGGCGGTGTGCGTGCTTTCCGGACCGCGCCCGGATGGCTGGATGCGCGATGTGGCGCGCGAGATGAACCTTTCGGAGACTGCTTTCCTCTATCCGGAACTTGACGGCTACCGCCTGCGCTGGTTCACGCCCGCGGTCGAGGTGGACCTCTGCGGCCACGCCACCCTCGCCAGCGCGCACGTGCTGTGGGAGGATGGCCACCTGCCCGCGGACTTTGAGGCGCGCTTCCACACCCGCAGCGGACTGCTGCTGGCGGACCGGCGCGGCGATTGGATCGAGCTCGATTTTCCGGCCAAGATCGCCGGCGAGGCGGAACCGCCGCGGGGCTTGCTGGCCGCGCTCGGCGTCAAAGCCGTCGGTGTTTCGCGGAATCAATTCGACTATCTGGTCGAAGTCGAATCGGAATCGGAAGTGCGCTCCGCCGCGCCGGATGCGACCGCGCTCAGGAGGGTCGACGCGCGCGGCATTATCGTCACCGCCCGCTCTTCCATCGCCGGTTTCGATTTCGTCTCGCGCTTCTTCGCGCCGGCCGTTGGCGTGGACGAGGACCCGGTCACCGGCTCTTCACACTGCGCGCTGGCGCCTTACTGGTCGGCGCGACTGGGTAAGCCGGAACTTACCGCCTACCAGGCTTCCGCGCGCGGCGGGGTGGTGCGGGTAAGGGTAAATGGCGATCGCGTCGTCCTCGCCGGCCAGGCAGTTACTGTGATGCGCGCCGAGTTACTCGTTTGATCCATCGAAACGCACTGTGAGAGTGATTAGGCAGCAATAACTGAGCGCCTTCCTCGCCTCGCCGCCGATGTGCGACAACATAGGGATGCGCCTCTCCAATCGCTGCTATGCCGTTACCGGCCTTGGGTACTCCGCGCCGTGGTGCGTGAACGCAGGCTTCGTGGTCGGCGACAGCGTGACGCTGGTTGTGGACACTGGCGGAAACGCACTGGCGGCGCAGACCATACACGGTTACGCTTCCGCCGTTCGCCCGGCCAACCGGCTGCGCGTGATCGACACCGAGAAGCACTTCGACCACATTGGCGGCAACGGCTTCTTTCGCGAGCGGGGAATCGACGTGTGGGGCCACGCCGCGGCCGTGCGCACGCCGGCGGAGTTCGAAGCCGAAAGCGCGGAGTTCAACGATGCCATCCCCAATGCCGCCCGTCGCGCGCGCGGCGAGGCCCAAGCGTTCTTTCACGGGACGCACCTCGAGAATCGCAACCGCCAGATTGATTCGGACACCCGATTCGACCTGGGTGGCTGCACCGTCGAGATCCTACTGACGCCCGGCCACACGCCGGCCAATCTTTCCGTCTGGGTCCCCGACGACGGCGTCGTGTTTACCGGCGATTGCCTGATTAACCAGTACCTTCCTAACCTGGACGCGGGCGGACCCCAGGAGTGGCGGACGTGGCTCGACTCGATCTCGAGGATTGAAGCGCTCAACCCCACCACCGTTGTCCCCGGCCACGGCCCGGTCGCGCGTTCGGGCGAGGTCCAGGTTGTCGCCGACGCGGTCCGCCGCGTGCTCCGCGAGTCCATCGCCCGGGGCTATTCCCCAACTTCCGATCAGGCGATCTGAGAGGCGGTCGCCGGAGCGGCGGGCCTCTTGCCGCCGATTTGTCTCTCTCTTCGCCTGAACAGCGCCAAAAGAGCGCCAGTTTTAGCGCTTGCGTAGATTTTGTTGTGGCGTCGAACTATATAAGTAAAGTAAAGTGGAATCATAGGGCATATGCAGATTCGCGACATTCGGGCCACCACTGTGACCGTTCCCCTGGAGGCGCCGCTCCGCCATGCCAATGGCTGCCATTGGGGCCGCTTCGTGCGGACCATTGTGGAAGTGGAAACCGACAACGGGTTGATCGGCCTGGGCGAAATGGGTGGCGGCGGCGAATCCGCCGAAGCCGTGTTTCGCGCGTTGAAGACCACACTGGTGGGGCACGATCCGGCGCGCCTGGAGGAGATGCGATTTCGCGTCGCCAACCCCACCGCGTCGCTCTACAACAACCGGACGCAGGTTCTGGCCGCGCTCGAATTCGCCTGCCTCGACATTCTGGGCCAGGCGTGGGGCGTGCCGGTGTCGGAGATTCTGGGCGGCCGGCTGCGCGAACGCGTCCGTTTCGCAACCTATGCCTTTTTTCGCTACCCGGATCCGCGTACGGGCACGGGCGAAGTCCGCACGATTGACCAGATGGTGGCGGCGGTCGGCGAGTGGAAGCGGCGCTTCGGTTTCACCACGCACAAGTTGAAGGCCGGCGTTTTTCCGCCGGATTACGAGCTGGAAGTCTACCGCGCCATCGCCGCCGCTTTTCCCGGCGACTCCTTGCGCTTCGACCCGAACGGGGTCTGGAGCGCCGAGCAGGCCATTCGCTTCGGCCAGGCTATCGAGGGCCTTCGCAACGACTATTTGGAAGATCCCGTGTACGGTATGAACGGCATGCGCCGCACGCGACAGATGATTCGCGTGCCCCTCGCCACCAACACCGTGGTCGTGAACTTCGAACAACTCGCCGCCAACGTTTTCGATACCGCGGTGGACGTTATTCTGCTCGACACCACGTTCTGGGGCGGCATACGCGAGTGCGTGAAGGCCGCCGCCGTGTGCGACACGTTCCAGTTGGGCGTGGCCGTTCATTCGTCGGGCGAATTGGGAATCCAACTCGCCACCATGTTGCATCTGGGCGCGGTGATCCCGAATCTCTCTTTCGCCGCCGACGCGCACTACCATCATTTGACCGACGACATCATCGAAGGCGGCCTGATGCGTTACGAGAACGGCGCCATTCGCGTGCCCGATGGGCCCGGCTTGGGCGTCCGCCTCAACCGCGACAAACTGCGCGAGTACGCCGAACTGTATAAACGCCTGGGCGGTTACCCGTACGATCAGGACCCGGCGCGTCCCGGTTGGGCGCCCGTCCTTCCCAACGATCGCTGGGCCGACCCGTCGGATGGCCGTCCGGTGAAGATCCCATACTGAGCCGCCATGCTGCCTGAACAGTGGAACACATTTAAGCGCGCCGCCCGGCTCGAGAAGTTGGACAGGATCCCGATGGCGTTGATCGTCGACAGCCCGTGGATCCCGGGCTATCTCGGCATCAAGCATCTGGATTACTATCTCGACCGCGATGTCTGGTTCGAAGCCAACCTGAAGATCATGCGCGAGTTTCCGGACATCATCTTCGTTCCGTCCTGGTGGATGGAATA
>PMKM01000104.1:15931-24358 GCA_003157745.1 Bryobacterales bacterium
CCCATGGTGACCGCGCGCGGGCCGCTGTGCACGGCTGGATTCGTGCGCGGCACCACGGAGTTCATGATGGACCTGGTCGAAAATCCGGAGGGCGCGCACAAGTTGATCGACCTCTGTACGCGCGTCGTCATCGACTGGCTCAAGGCCCAGCAGAAGGCGATGGGCGATACGGTGGAAGGCATTTTCATCCTCGACGACATCGTCGGCTTCGTCAACGAGAAATACTACCAGGAGTTCGCGCACCCTTATCTCAAACGGATTTGCGAGGCGTTTCCGGCCGACTGGGTCAAGCTGTATCACAACGACGCCGAAGTGAACGCTTGTCTCGACCATCTGCCGGACACGGGTTTCAACATGCTCAATTGGGGCAAGCAGCGCAACATTCGCGAAGTGAAGCGGCGGGTGGGCAAGCGGATGTGTCTGATGGGAAACGTCAATCCCCTGGAAATCGCGGTACGCGGCACGCCCGCTGAGGTGAAGAAGGCGGCGCTCGACGTGCTCGAGGGTTCCGAGGGCGAAGGAATCGTCCTCTCCGTCGGCGGCGGAGTCAGTCCCGGGATGCCGCGCGCCAATATCGCCGCCATGCTCGAGGCGCTCAATGAGTTCAATTCCAGCCGAAATGGGGCGAGCCATGGTTAACTCGACCGCCAACGAACCGGAATGACCAAGAACGAATTAGAACTGACGGATCGGATCGCCGTCGTTATCGGCGCCACGTCGGGCATCGGCCGCGCGCTGGCGCTTGGTCTGGCCGGCCACGGCGCCCACGTCGTTCCCACTGGACGGCGCGTGGATGCGGTGGAGGCGGTCTGCCGGGAAATCCAGTCGGCTGGGCGCCAGACGCTTTGCCAAGCCACCGACGTCACCCGCCGCGAATCCATCGACGAGTTGCGCGACAAGGCGATCGAACGTTTCGGCCGCGTGGATATTCTGGTGAACGCCGCCGGCATCACCTTCCGCATGCCAACGGTCGAAATCGCCGAGGGCGAATGGGAGGATCTGTTCGACACCAACCTCACCGGCGCATTGCGGGCGTGCCAGGCCTTCCACGCGCCCCTCAAGGCCAGCGGCCGCGGGCGCATCGTAAACGTCGCCTCGCTCGGCAGCTTTCTGGCGTTTCGCGAAGTGGCGGCTTACTGTGCGGCCAAAAGCGGCCTGCTCTCGCTGACCCGCAGCCTGGCTTGCGAGTGGGCTCACGACGGCATTTCGGTGAATGCCATCGCGCCGGGAGTCTTTCCCACGGAGTTGAACGGGGAACTGGTGACCGGCACCGAACGCGGGCGCGAGATGCTGCTGCGCACGCCCATGCGCCGCTTCGGCAAGCCCGAAGAACTGGTGGGCGTGACCGTGATGCTGGCGTCCGACTCCGCTAGTTTTCTCACCGGGCAGTGCATCGCCGTCGACGGAGGCTACCTGGCTTCCGGCGTCAATTCGTAAAGGAGAACCGGCCGTGCCGTTCAAGATCCTATTCACCGCCGCGCTTGCCATCGTCTGCCTGCGTGCGGAGACCGGTTACGATGCCTGGCTGCGCTATCGGCCCAGCGAAGACGCCACGTTGGTGCGCGCCCGCACCGCGACACCCGCCGTGGTTACGGCTCTCGGCGATGCCGCTCCCGAGGCCGCCGCGCGCGGCGAGCTGATCCGCGGCTTGCGCGGAATGGTGGGCAGGACGCTGCGCGCCGAAGCGCGGATTCCCAGCGAGAGCTCGATCGTACTGGGAACTTTGGATGAGTTGAATCAAGCCGCGCCGCAGTGGCATCTGAACCGAACGCTGCCCGAGGACGCCTATTGGCTGAAGACCATCGGCGACGGCGGCGCGCGCTACGTGGTCGTCACGGCATCCAACCCGCGCGGCGTGCTGTACGGCGCCTTCGCTTTACTGCGCAAGATCTCGTTCGGCGAAGCCATCGATCCGCTCGACGAACGCTCGGTGCCTTACGCGCCGATCCGCTGGGTGAACCAGTGGGATAATCCGGACGGCTCGATCGAACGCGGCTACGGCGGGCGCTCCATCTTCTGGGAAAACGGCCGCGCGCGCGCCGACTTGACGCGCGTCGCCGACTACGGCCGGCTGCTGGCTTCGGTCGGCATCAACGGCTGCTCAATCAATAACGTCAACGCCGATCCGCGCGTGCTGGCCCCGGAGACGATTCCCGAGATCGCCCGCATCGCCGCCGCGCTTCGTCCCTGGGGCGTGCGCGTGGCCGTTTCGGTCGATTTCTCAAGTCCCAGGATCGTGGGCGGCCTGCCCACTTTCGACCCGCTCGATCCGGGCGTCGGCGCCTGGTGGAAACAGAAAGCGGATGAATTGTATCGCGCCGTCCCGGACCTTGCCGGCTTCGTCCTCAAGGCCGATAGCGAGGGGCGCGCCGGCCCGTCCACCTACGGCCGCACCCACGCCGACGCCGCCAATGTGGTCGCCCGCGCGCTCGCGCCGCACGGCGGCCTGCTGCTCTACCGCGGTTTTGTCTACGATCATCACATGGATTGGCGCAATCCGAAGAACGATCGCGCCCGCGCGGCGTATGACAACTTTCACGATCTGGATGGCCAGTTCGATGCGAACGTGGTGGTGCAGATCAAGCACGGACCGATCGATTTTCAGGTGCGCGAGCCCGCTTCGCCGCTGTTCGCCGCGCTCGAGAAAACCAACCAGGCCATCGAGCTCCAAATCACCCAGGAGTACATGGGCCAGGCGCGGCACACCGTCTTTCTGGTGCCGATGTGGAAAGAGGCGCTCGATTTCGACCTCCGCGCGCACGGCGGGTCCACGCCCGTCAAGGCGCTGATCGCCGGCAAGGTTTTTGGTCGCCCTGCAGGCGGCTTTGCCGGTGTGGCCAACGTCGGTCTCGACGAGAACTGGTTCGGTAATCACCTCTCGCAAGCCAACCTGTATGGCTTCGGCCGCCTTGCCTGGGATCCCGATCTGACGTCGAGCCGCATCGTCGAAGAGTGGACGCACCTTACCTTCGGCGACAACCAGAAGGTCGACGAGACGGTCGCCGCCATTCAGCTCAGCTCGTGGCGCACATACGAGAATTACACCGGCCCGCTCGGTCTGCAAACGCTGACCGACATCACCGGCAATCACTACGGCGTTAACGTCGAGGCCAGCGAGCGCAACGGCTGGGGCCAGTGGCATCGCGCCGACGCGCAAGGCGTCGGCATGGATCGAACCGCCGCCACCGGCACCGGCTATATCGGCCAATACCCACCCGCCGTGGCGCAAGAATGGGAATCGCTCGCGACTACGCCGGACGATCTGCTCCTCTTCCTGCATCACGTTCCCTACACGCACGTGCTGCACAACGGCAAGACCGTCATTCAGTATCTCTACGATTCGCACTACGATGGCGCCGAGGCGGTGGCCGGCTACGCGCGCCGTTGGAAAACGCTTGCCGGCCTAGTCGACGAGCGTCGCTACCACGACGTGCTCGATCAGCTCGAATACCAGGCCGGCCAGGCCGTGGTGTGGCGCGACGCGGTTACCGAATGGCTCCGCCGCGCTTCCAGCATCGCCGACGCGCGCGGGCGCGTGGGCAATTATCCCGGCCGCTACGAAGCCGAAGCCATGCGCCTCGATGGCTACCGCGTTTGGGCCGTGGTGCCGCCCGAGGATGCCTCCGGCGGTAAGGCCATCGCCTGTGACGCCGCCGAGTGCGCCGCCTGGCTTCGCTTCGATGGCGCTGCCGGCCGGTACACCCTGCGGGTCCAATATTTCGATCAGCGGAATGGCGTCTCGCATTTCCGCCTGCGCGTCGCCGGTCAGCCGATCGACGAGTGGGAGGCCGACCTGCTGCTACCCACGAACACGCTCGATTCCACCTCCTCTACTAGGCGCGAGGTTCGCGGCGTCGCCCTCCGCCCCGGCGACGAGATCCGCATCGAAGGCCGCCCCGATGGCCCCGAGCGCGCCGCGCTCGACTACATCGAGATCGTGCCGGATCGGGAGTAACCGCCTGTCACGAAATAGCGGTGCCGGATTCCGGGTGTTGCTGTAGCGCACGCACTCGTCGGTGCCGTATCGAGACTCCTCTCGACACCTCTTTTCCTGGGGCCGTGCGTCGGCATGAGTGCCGACGCGNNTGCGTGCGCTACGGAGGAGTGGCACGGCTATTCCGAGACGGTTCCTAACCGCCCGCATCCAGGAATCGTCTGGCGCGCCAGCTTGCCCGGCGTTACACTGGTGCCGCCATGTTCACTCGCCGCAGCTTCCTCTCGACCGCCGCTGGCGCCGCCGCCCTGGCCGCCTCCTCGCGCCGGCTTCTCGCCCAGGCCGACTCGGTCTATCGCAATCCCATTCTGGCTGGAGACCACCCCGACGCGAGCCCCATCCGCTTGGGTAACGAGTTCTTCCTCACCCACTCCAGCTTCGATTACGCGCCTGGCCTGCTCATCTGGCGCTCCACCGATCTGGTGAATTGGAAACCCGTCGCCGCCGCTTTGCATCGCTACGTCGGCAACGTCTACGCCCCTTATCTCTGCGAGTACCAGGGCCGCTTCTACATCTATTTCCCCGCCGACAACCGCTTGCGCGTGGTCCACGCCGATCATCCGCTCGGCCCCTGGAGCGAGCCTATCGACCTGGGCATCCACGCCATCGATCCCGCCCACATCGCCGAGAACGGGCGCCGCTTTCTCTACGCCAACGATGGGGTAATGGCCGAGTTGACCGCCGATGGCTTGGGCGTCAAGGTGCCTTCGCACCACGTTTTCGATCCTTGGCCCATGCCGGCTTCGATGCGCATCGAATGCACCTGCCTCGAAGCGCCGAAAGTGATCGAGCACAACGGCTATTTCTACCTGAACGTCGCCGAGGGCGGCACCGCCGGACCCTCCACCAGCCACGCCGTCGTCTCGGCCCGCAGCCGCCACGCCGACGGNNCTACAACCCCATCGTCCACACCCCCAGCCGCGACTCGCGCTGGCTTTCGGTCGGCCATGGCCGCCTCGTCGATACGCCCGGCGGAAACTGGTTCATGACCGTCCATTCCTACGAGAATGGCTATCGCGCCCTGGGCCGGCAAACCCTCCTCCTGCCCATCGAGTGGACCGGCGACGGCTGGTTCCGCGTTCCCGCCGGCATCACCGCCGAGTCGGCCATCCCCATGCCCATTCCCGGCACCCGCCAACTGCCCCTACGCGACCCCTCCGACGACTTCACCAGCACCGAACTGGGCCTCGAATGGGCCTTCTGGCATGAGTTCGACCCGGCGCGCTTCTCAACCGGCCAGGGCGTGCTGCGCCTGCTGGCTTGCGGCAGCTCGCTCCAAACGAGTTCCGCTCTCACCACCCCGGTCTGCGGCCATTCCTACACCGTCGAAATCGACGCTGAGATCGCCCCCGGCTGCTCCACCGGCCTGCTGCTCTTCTACGATCCCGAGCATGCGACCGGCATCCTGCTCGACGGCGAGGGCATTGGCGTGCGCCTGGGCACGGGCTACGTCCCGAGCCGCCAACAGAAAGGCGCCACCCGCGCCACCCTGCGCATCGTCAACGACAACCAGGAAGTCGATTTCTACTTCCGCCTTCCCGGCCAAAGCTGGCAGAAAACCCGCGAATCGGCCGAAGTCAGCGGCATGCACCACAACGTCCTCGGCGGATTCCTCGACCTCCGCCCCGCCGTCTTCGCCGCCGGCTCCGCCAGCGCCAGCTTCCGCAACTTCCGCTACTGGCCTGAAGCGAACGTGCCCGCATAGCAGAGATTTGTCTGGAAGAGTCTTGGCCACGGTTCGCATGAGCCTGAATCCCGAACTCGAACGTCCTGGTTGTATCAGGGCACGATTTTATAACAGTTTTACATCACCCATAGAGTAAGGAGATCCTTCTATCCGGAGGGATAGAATGCGCAAGCCGAAGGGAGCCTATCAACGCCGCTTGGCGATCTGGCTCACTGAGGTTGGCCCTTTCGCCGCCCATCGCGTCGCCGAATTCCTGGCCATCTCTACGCAGGCTGTGTGGAAGTGGCTGGGTGAGTACAACGCGCTCGGCCCGCAGGGGCTGGAACGCCACGGGCGCGGCGGCCGGCGCCGGGCCTCACCCAAGCGCAGCTTGCGAAACTCATCGGCACCACGGCTTCGGTCATCTGCCGCCTCGAGGACGCGGACTACTAAGGGCAGTCGCTCGCAACACTGCGCAGGATCGGCGTAGCGTTGAACCAGCGCGTCCAGACCCGATTCGTTCCCACCCGGCGATCGGCGTAGCAGCGCTGCTCCGCCCAGTTTTACGTATGCACAGTATGTGCGTACACTGGAGTCGTGGGGTTCGAGTGGGACGCGGTGGGCAAGGCCGGAACCAACTTCCGCAAGCATGGCGTCCGCATGCCCGAAGCAATTCCGGTCTTCGACGACCCGTATGCCATCATGATCGCGGATGACGAATCCGACCCGCTCGAACGTCGATTGGTGACGCTGGACATCGGGGCGTTGGGCCGATTGCTGGTGGTCGTCTACACGTGGCGCGGGGAGAACGTCCGGAGCATATCCGCGCGTCCGGCTGAGCCGCACGAGCGCCAGGAATACGAGGCAGCACTATGAAGGACCGCTACGATTTCAGCAAAGGCAAACGAGGCAGGGTGCTTCCGCCGGAACCCGAGCCGGAGGGCAAGACGCGGATCACGATTCGGCTGGATCAGGACATCGTGGATCGCTTTTTGGAAATGGCCGAGCAGTCCGGCGGCGCGACTGGCTATCAAACGCTCATCAACGCGGCGCTGCGGGAATACCTGGAGGGAAAGGCGCCGAAGCTGGAAGACACGCTGCGGCGTATCATTCGCGAGGAACTCAAGCCGAGCGCGGTATGAGGAATGCACATTCAGTCTTGATCACTGGCTCGAGCCGTTGGCGGTAGAATGAACCGAATGCGCAAGCCGAACTGGTGCCGCTCGAAGTATCTGGTCTTTGCGGCGCTGGTTCTCTGGGCACTCGCTCCCATTTGGGTGTCCCACGCGTTTCCGCACCGGCCGGTCCTGGGAATCGCAACTGAGGTGCTCCTGTCAGCGGCCCTGCTGGTCTATCTGGCCTGGGTCGAAGGGTGGCGGAAGCTCCTGCTTGAGACGTTGCCGTATTTCGTCATGATCGGCGCCTTAATCTGGGCTCAGGGGGCTTTCCAACGCTCCTACGGTGCCCTCACCGGCAGCTTCTATACTCTGCTCGTCATGCTGGCGGCAAGCATCCTTTATGTCTTCTTTCTGAGCCTCGTCGGCGCACGGCCTAAGGACGACCTGGCGAACACGGAATCCTGGGCTGAAATATGGGCCGCGTTCCGAGCGATTCTCCTAACCTGGCCCTCCTGGGCTCAGGTCCGGGCCGAAGTACGTGCCGAACGGTTGCTCCCGAAGATCAAACTCGTCTGGGTCCAGGCTGCCGATCTGGCGGGCGTGGTGGAATACGACTCGATGCACTTCGCCGGCGTGCGTGTGGAAGAGTGTTCCGACGACTGGGCGCAGCAGCTTTCCGAAGTGAAAACTGACGACAATGGCCGCTTCACACTGCCGCGTATTTCAGATGATCCGACTCACTGGGTCAGAGTCTCGTGGCCCGGAACGCGTATGGTCTACCTCCGGGTAGAACTGTCTCCGGGCGCGCCGCCGCTGCACATCCATTTGAAGTACCGGATCCGGACCTCCACGAACTATTGGCCCGGGCCGCCCATCGAGAGCCCCAACTTAGTTCGCAACGGCTGAGATACGGCCGCCCCCTACACGTCCAAATTCTTCACATCGAGCGCGTTGTCTTCGATGAACTTGCGGCGGTTTTCCACGTCTTCGCCCATCAGCGTCGAGAAGATTTCTTCGCAGGTGACCATGTCTTCCAGGCGGACGGAGAGGAGCGTGCGCTTGTCGGGGTTCATGGTGGTTTCGGCAAGCTGCTCGGAGTTCATTTCGCCGAGGCCCTTGTAGCGGAAGATCTCGAAGCCCTTCTTACCTTCGGTGACCACGTAGTCGAGCAGATCGTGCCAGTCCTTGCGCGCCTCGCGGCTTTCGTCCTTAACGACCACGAAGGGCGGATCGTTATACTTCGCGATGGTGCGGCCGAGCGCGCGATAGCGGCGGAACTCGGGCTGCGCGCTCAGCGCCACTCCGATGGAACGTTCGGCGAGCGTCTGGTCGCGGTAAACGACGGCGTAGGAGGAATGCTCTTCGTCCACGCGCATCTCGGGCTTGAGGCCCAGTTTTTCGAGCGCCTCGAAGACGGGCCGCAAATTGGCCTCTTCCTGGAAGTCGGCCTTGTGGTCCAGGCGCAGATCGAGGTTGCCCAGCACTTCGACCACGCGCGCGTCGCGCAGTCGGCGCTCGACTTTGTGGAACATCTTCTCGTACTCGTCGAGATTGAGCAGGAACGCGCGCAACTCGGTGCCTTCGAGCGTCGCCCTGGGCCCGCTGCCGTTGCCGGTCGAGTGGATCTCGAGCGTCAGGTTCTCGGTGGC
>PMKM01000137.1 GCA_003157745.1 Bryobacterales bacterium
GATCGGCGGACGCCGTTAAATCCTATATAGCTATCGGACTTGGGAAGCCCCGATGGCTCCTCATTTCATGTTCCTTGCCCGCCGGGACTCACAACGGCCCAAAATGAAAACAAAGGACTTGCTAAATGGGACGCCCACTGTTTTCGAGGGTGCCGTCAGTAGCGCGCTGTCTGCGGGCTTTAGCCCCTGGCTCCCGCCAATCGGAATCCCAACTCACGCCACCAGGGCCGGCCGCGGTTCGAGATAATTCGAGCGCACCGCGAAATCGTACAGGCCGTTGCGGAAGCGCGGATCGGCGATCGAGATCAGCGCTTCGGCGCGCTGCCGCAGCGACTTGCCGTGCAAATTCACGGCGCCGAATTCCGTCACCACGTAGTGCACGTCGGCGCGCGAGGTGACCACGCCGGCGCCTGGATCGAGCACCGGCACGATGCGCGAAACAGCGCCGCGGCAGGCCGTCGACGGCAGCGCAATCACCGGCTTGCCGCCTTTCGAGCGCGCCGCCCCGCGCACGAAATCGAGTTGCCCGCCGAATCCGCTGTATGGCCGCGTGCCGATCGAATCGGCGCACACTTGCCCGGTCAGATCCACCTGAATGGCCGAGTTGACGGCGATCATGTTGTCGTTCTGCGCGATCACGAACGGATCGTTGACGTAGCGGGTCGGGTGAAACTCGAAGGCCGGATTATCGTCGACGCAATCGAACAGCACCTGCGAGCCGAGGATGAACCCGGCCACGATCTTTCCCGGATGCAGCGTCTTGCGCGCGCCGTTGATGATGCCGGCCTCGATCAGCGGCACCACGCCGTCGGGACACATCTCGCTGTGCACGCCCAGATCCTTGTGGCCGGCGAGACAGGCTAGCACGGCGTTCGGAATGCCGCCAATTCCCAACTGCAGCGTGGCGCCGTCGGGGATCAGCGCCGCCACGTGCCGCGCGATGCGCTCGTGCACTTCCGTCGGCGGCTCCGCGTGCAGTTCGACCAGCGGACGCGACGTTGCCACCAGCGCCCGGATCTGGCTCACGTGCAGGAAGGTGTCGCCGAGCGCGCGCGGCATGCGCTCGTTCACTTCCGCGATCACGATNNTGCTCGTCCGGCGGGCACACCTGCACCAGGGCGACATCGATCGGCAGATCGCTTTCCAGCAGGCCTTCAATTTCGCTCAGGCAGATCGGCGTGTAATCGGCGCGCCCATCCGACACCGCCTCACGCACGTTGCCGCCCAGAAACAGGCCGTTGTGGCGGAAGTGGCCGGCGAATTCGGACCCCGTGTAAGCCAGCGGGCCAAGCGTCAACATGTGGCACATCTCGACGTCGCGCAACTCGGCCGCGCGCCCCATCAGCGCGTCGAGCAGCGTGACCGGGATGCCACAGCCCTGCTGCACCCAGACGCGGTCGCCGGAATGGATCGGCTCGACTGCGCATTCCGCGCTGGTGATCCTTTGTTTATAATTAGATAGCATGTTCACAAGTATCCACCACGCGCTAGAGGTGCTATTCGGCCCACAACCATTATAATGCCAGCAGACCGGCGCTACAATACTTTTAATCTCGGTACTAGGGCGGTTATTTAGAAGGGTGCCCGGCAGGCTAATGCTATATTGGGTTAGAACCCATGGCGACTCCCACATACGCTCCTTCCGACACGCCGCTGGCAGTAGCCGAGTTGGTGGATACGCTCAGCGACGGGACTAAGGTGATGATCCGGCTTCCCCGCATGCGCGCATGCGGCGAAAAGGACGCAAAAGGCAAGCTGTGCGCCGGACACCTGAAGCGCTGGTTCTTTTTTGGCCGCGAAGTGAAAGAGAAGTTCGGCGACGACGCGGAAATCTACCGCTGCGAGCACTGTAGGACGCTCTACCTGCCCAATCCGGAAGAACAGCCCCGCACGGGCACGCTCAGTTATTAGCGGGTCAATCGCTCCCGGCACAGTGACTGTTCGACACACACTTGTTCGGTATCTCGTATCTTGTCCCTGATATTGAGCTATCCCCCGCTCTAAGTACTCGGCCCTTGAATTGCTATGGTCCAGTTATGTCACACCTTCGTGCGCTGCTACTCTGTGTGGGAATTGTAATGATTGCGCGGGCGGCCGACCCGCGAATTGACTACGTTACTTACCTGGGCGGCATCTACTCCGACACCGCCAACTCGATCGCGATCGATTCCACCGGGGCCGCTTATGTTGCGGGTAATACGTACTCCCCCGATTTCCCGCTGACCTCGACGGCGTTTGGCGTGCCCGATCTCAACCAGAGCTGCGGGTTTGTCGCCAAGATCAATCCGAGTGGCACGGCGATTGACTTTTCAGTTTGCCGGGCGAATCAGTCGGCTCAAGCCGTGGGACTCGATGCGAGCGGGAATATCTACGTGATGGTAAACGACGTAAGTAGCGGTGCATCCGCGGACAATGCGGCCGGGAGTTCATTAGTAAAGCTGGACCCGACCGCCGCTACCGTTCTCTACGACGTGCCGATCGGTGGCCAGTCGAGCCAGATCCATCCGGAAGCGTTCGCGGTGGATGGAGCCGGCAACGTGTACGTGACCGGATCGGCATACGCGGGGCTCGCGACCACGCCGAACGCTTATCAGCGCGAAGTCGCGCCAGGAGATTCTTGCCTGAACACAATCCCGACCCCCGTGGCCACGGGTCCATGCCCGGATGCATTCGTGATGAAGTTCTCACCTGCCGGCGCGATGAGCTACGCCACATACGTGGGCGGCTCGGGACTGGACGACGCGCACGCAATCGCGGTCGATAGCGCGGGAGACGCCTGGATCGCCGGCGAAACCATTTCGCCGAACTTCCCCACTACGGCAAATGCCTTCTCGAAGACGTTTCACGGAGAGCTCGACTTGTGGCCGCTTCAGTTCGGCGATGCTTTCGTGGCGGAGTTGGATCCGACCGGGACGAAGCTTCTGTACTCGACGTACCTGGGAGGGAGCGCGGTGGATGGCGCCCTCGCCATTGCCGTCGACGCCGCCGGTGCCGCTTATGTCGCGGGCGGCACCCAATCCGCCGACTTCCCGGCGACCCAAGGCGCATTGCAGACCACTTACACGGGAAAAACCGTCGAGCCGTGTTTGCGTTGCGACGACGGCTTCGTGGCCAAGTTCAGCGCCTCCGGAACCCTGGTGTACTCGACTTACCTGGGAGGGTGGGCAGGCGCAATAGCCGTGGATTCTCTGGGACAAGCGTACGTCGAAGCCGCGCAGAAGCCCCCCATCGTCGTGCTCAACCCGAGCGGGTCGGCCGTTGCGGCAAGTTCGCCCTTTGGTGGCGGCCGGATGGTTCTGGACGGGAAGGGCGGCCTCTACACTGCCGGTTCCACGGGCATTCAGGTCTTCTTCTCGACCCTGCACGCTCTGCAGACGCAATACGGAGGCGGTGGAAGCGATGGGTTCGTCGCGAAGCTCGACTTCACCCAGCCCGCGCAGCCGGCGCTCAACGCTTTGGTCAACGCCGCCAGCATGTTAGAGGGCAACTACTCATTGAGTGCCTACAACGGCGCGGTCGCACCGGGCGAGGTGGTTACTCTGTTTGGTTCGGGCTTCGGCACAGATCCTACGGTTAGTTTCGATACCGTTTCCGCGCCGATCCTGTACGCGAGCGACACGCAGATTAACGCCGTCGTGCAGTACGAAGTATTCGAGCCGTTGGTCGTGACGGTCATGTCCGGCAGCGAGACCATCGCTGTGGCTAAGTTGCCATTAGTGGACGCGGTCCCGGCAATTTTCACGACAACCGGCAGCGGAACCGGACAGGCGGCGATTCTGAATCGGGATGGCACGGTGAATTCGCCCTCGAATCCCGCGCCCCGTGGAAGCACTGTGTCGCTCTGGATGACCGGTGCGGGCGGCATGACAACATTTGTTCGCGACGGGTCGCTGGGGCCGCTGACCGCTCCATTCCCGGTGCCCGCGTTGAGCGTGAGCGCATCGATCGATGGCGACCAGGCGCCCGTGCAATACGCGGGCCAGGCCCCGGGACTGGTCGCCGGCATCGTGCAGGTGAACTTCGCAATTCCGCTCAACGCGAAGATCGGCAGCGCGGTGCCGATAGGGCTCCAGGTCGGGTACTTCATCAGCCCGTCGGTGACCATGGCGATTCAGTAAGCCACGCTGCGAAGCCACCTCAAGACTGGTTGCGCGCGGCCAAACCAGTGAGCGGGGACTAACGGACTTCGAACGAGCCGAAAGTCAGTCCCAGGTCTCTCGAGTCTCCCGGCGCGCGGAAGGTGCGATCCAGTTGAATCGTAACTTCCATCGATGGCTTGCCCACCACGTGCGACGGTAAGCGGAAGGCGGCGTCGAATCCGGTATCGCCCTGGGTGATGCGCAGCGGTCCAACCTCTTCCCCGTCGACCAGTATCCGGACTACTAATGGCCCGGCCGTAAGTTGCGCGGCGGGGCAGTACCCCGCCAGATGTAACTGCTCGCCCGGCGACGCCGGAGCCGCGATTACAACGCCGGCTTTCTTTCCCATCCAGCGATGGCTGCCCTCGGGTTGAAACCAGTCGCCGCGCAAGTAGTCGGCAGTAAGTGCGCTGGCGGCCTCGACGCGATGCGGCCATAGAGCGGGCGCGGTCTGTGCCTGCGCCTCAAACCGCGGAGTAACATCGATCAATACCGGGCCGGCGGCGGAAAACACTACCACGCGATGATCGAGAAGGCCGCGCCGAAAATCCGCCTGGTCCAGGAAATAGGATGAGGCATCCTGATTGGCAACCGCGGAATCTGCCGTCAGTGTCGCTCGCTCCGCCGGGTCGGCGTAGACTTCCGACACGCCAAAGGCTTGAAAACCGCCGTCCCAGAACGCCCCGTCGAAGAGAGTCTCATCGACGTCGGTGATGACAAGCGTCTTCGCCGGCACCGCCTGCCGGATCGCGATTGCACCCGTGACCACGCCTTTCACCCGCTCGCTGCGCAGATACCACCAGTTACATGCGAACGCCGAATAGGGTGCCTGCACGAAGAGGAACAACGCCAGGAGCGCTCCCGCCATCACCCGCGCCCACCAGCCGGCCCGCGCCGCCGACGCCGCCGCCGACGCCCCCACTAAGGCAAGTCCCAGCGACGGGAGAGCCAGGTAGTAATACGACACATGCTCTTTGAGCGGCAGCACCGGAAGTAGTAAGACGAGAAAGCACAGTAACCCAAACGCGGGCGCCGGATTCTTCCGCACAGCAGCGTGCGCGACATAAGTCAGTATCGCCGCTGTAAGTGCGACGACGGCGATGGTCGCCAGCACGACATAAAACGGCTGTCGCTCGTGCCAGGCGAGCCAATCCTGCGGCACCAGCGCCCACTTCCAGTAAGTCGCCAATGTGCGCGGCAGGGACCAATCGACATGCACGGAGTAAGTCCCCACTTGCTGCTTCGGCACAAACGCGGAATGCAGAATCCAGAAGACGATCGACGCGCCGAACAACGGCAGCGTGCTCAGGAAGCGCCTGCGCGCGCGCAGCAGCGTATAACCGGCGGCAATCGCCGGATAGACGATCATACTCTCCATGGCGCCGAAGCCAACTAGAAACACGATCCACTGCAGGAAGTAATAGCGGCGCCGGCCCGTCTCTATGTATCGCAGCAGAAAATGCAGCGCGAGAAGTATCGCGAGACCGCACAAAATGTGCGTATAACCCGAGATCCAGGCCATCGGAAACGCCAGCGCGCCATTGGCGGTCCAGAGAATCGGGGCCAGGAATCCGGCCACGCGGGAACCCGACATTCGCAGGGCCAACGACGAGAGCAGCGCCAGACTGGCGACTTCGGTCAGGAAAACCCATAGGTGAGCCGGAAAGGCGTCCGTCCCGAATAGAGCGCCCGCCACCAGCGGGAGCAGACGATCGCTCAGCGGCCGGAACGTGCCCTGCGCCGAGGGCGCCAGGACCGCACGCAGGAAATCGTGCACGTCGTGGATTCTGAACCGTTGCCCGAGCCAGGCGAAATCGTCCTGCTGATACCAGGCGCGCAGTCCCCAGAAATAGACGGCCAGGCAGAACAGCGGCGGTACCAGCCAGTAGGCGAGCAGCAGCCATCGCTCGCGGCGGGCATCTTCGAAAGTGGGAGAGCTCATGGGGAGTCCGTTGGCGCGGAGCCGTAACAGGATGGCGAGCCACCGCTCCGCCCGCTGTTTCGCTCGGGCATCGGAGCGGACCATCGCCGCGCCTGCCAAATCCCGATCGGCGCGAAGGTCGCGACCGCTCCGCCAGCGCCGACATCATAGCATGATTCCGCCGTACTATGCCGCGCGAATGCGGAAAACGCCGCGCGCGCCGCTTGAGCTTCGGGTATAATTGAAATGCATGGTTTTCGTGGTGCCCGCCATAACGGGCCGTCGAAAGTCCGGGCGATTTCCGTCGGTATCCCTCTTCTTGTCCTCGTTTTCTTCATGGAGGCACCAGACACCCACAGCATGATAGCCAGTGTGCGCATTCAAAGAGGTGTCGAGAACCTGTTCGGCACCCGCGACGAGAACATCCGGTTGATCGAAACCGGCTTGAGCGTCCACACCCAGTTGGTCGATAACAACATCGAAATCGAAGGCGAGGCGGAGAACGTTGCCCGCGCGGGGAATATCCTCGAGGATTACAACGCGCTGCTGCGGGAAGGCCACGTTTTCAATAACGGCGATCTGAACAGCTACCTGCGCGTGGTGACTCTCGATTCCGAGGTGTCGCTGCGCGCGCTGGTCCAAAGCGGCAAGCTGCGCAACTTCGGCAAGAAGGCGCTGGCGCCGAAATCGGTGAACCAGCGGCGGTACCTCGAAGCCATCGAGCGCAACGATCTGGTCTTCGGCGTCGGTCCGGCCGGCACCGGCAAGACCTACCTCGCGGTGGCGATGGGCATTTCGGCGCTGCTGAACAAGACCGTCGCGCGCATCGTCCTGACGCGGCCCGCCGTCGAAGCCGGCGAGCGCCTGGGATTCCTGCCCGGCACGCTCCAGGAAAAAGTGGACCCCTATCTG
>PMKM01000196.1:0-204 GCA_003157745.1 Bryobacterales bacterium
TCAGCGGCGGGACGGCGGATATCAATGCGGCCTTGGCGATTCGTTTCGTGCCGTGGCGGCCGATATAGCGGGCAACCTCGCCGCCGCCGGCGGAGAAGCCGATCAGGACGGCGCCCTTCAGGTCGAGCGCCTCGATAAGCTCCGAGAGGTCGTCGGCGTAGGTATTCATCTCGTTGCCAATCCAGGGCTGGCTCGACCGGCCAT